>JANNCO010000214.1:0-5253 GCA_031386655.1 Polaromonas sp.
CGTTCAAAAACTCTATAGTTATTTGAACGGCTAACGGAATACCACCGTTTTATAGCCGTTAAGCAGCACACGATGCTCTGCATGCCATGTGACTGCTCTAGACAGCACAACGCTTTCTACATCTCTGCCAATGTGCGTTAAGTGTTGCGGATCGTCAGAATGGTCAACGCGCGCAATGTCTTGCTCAATGATGGGGCCTTCGTCCAGGTCAGCCGTGACGTAATGCGCTGTGGCACCAATGATTTTTACGCCCCGTTCGTGCGCTTGATAATACGGTTTTGCACCTTTGAAGCTGGGCAAAAAAGAATGGTGAATATTGATAGCTTTGCCCCGCAGTGCTTGGCATGTGGGGTCGGACAGCACCTGCATGTAGCGCGCCAGCACCACCAGCTCAGCTTTCTCTGTATTGACCAAATCAAGTAGTTGCGCCTCCGCTGCTGGCTTGGTTTGCGCTGTAACAGGTACGTAGTGAAAAGGAATGCTGTAGGACGCTGCCAGCGCTTGAAAATCACGGTGGTTGGAGACAACTGCACGGATGTCAATCGGGATAAGGCCGCTGCGGTACCTGAACAGCAGGTCATTCAGGCAGTGACCCAGCTTGGACACCATCAAAATAGTGCGCATGTGTTGCTCGACATAGCGAAGCTGCCAGTCCCACTGCATAGATGCCGCTAAAGCTGTGAATTGTGCATTCAGCTGGTCGGTATTTGCTTTGGGCAGCGTAAACTGCACGCGCATAAAAAACTGGCCTGTGCCTTGGTCGTTAAACTGTGCCGCCTCGGTAATGTTGCCACCGCTGCCAGACAGCAGCCCTGTGACTGCATGCACTATGCCTACACGGTCTGGGCAGGAGAGATTTAAAATTAAGGATTCAGACACTACAGGATTCTTTCGCAAAGGCGTCTTGATGGGCGGAAAAACATTTTTGCTATTTTGACAGGTCAGCACCTACCTTAGAACGCAGGCCAGAAGGACATCCGGGAAAATTTATGAGCAAAGCATTTACCAAAGAATCTGACGCCGATGCTGGTGGCGACGAGGACGACGACATTGGCTTGCCAGCCCTGCCGCCTGGTGGCAAAAACTACATTACCCCGCAAGGCTACGCGCGCCTGCGCGCCGAGCTGCTAGACCTGATGGACAGCGAGCGGCCCAAGATAGTAGAGGCGGTGCATTGGGCGGCTAAAAACGGTGACCGCAGTGAAAACGGCGACTACCTGTATGGCAAAAAACGTCTGCGTGAGATTGACAAGCGGATACGGTTTTTGACCAAACGGCTTGAGATTGCGCAGGTGTCCGACCCTTCGTTGCATTATGGCGAGGACCAGATATTTTTCGGCGCTACGGTGACTTATGCGGACGCTGCAGGGGCCGAGCGCAGCGTGACTATCTTGGGTATTGACGAAGCAGACAGCACCTTGCAGCAGGTTAGCTGGATATCACCTGTAGCGCAGGCTTTGCTTAAATTACGGGTAGGCGATGAAGTTCGCTTGGTCACACCCGCGGGTTTGCAACTGCTGGAGGTTGTGAACGTGGTGTACCCGTCGCCAGCAAAATAGCCGTTAAATGCACTTTAAAATCTAAAATTCAAACTATCCCAGCCATGCCTGATAATTTTTATGCAGAAAGAAAATGATGCCTAACGCACACTTCACCATAGCCTACTGGTGCTTGCTTTTAGCCGCTATTTTGCCTATTGTCTGTGCAGGCATAGCCAAGTCGGGCATGTTCAACACACCGCGCCGCGACGGTGGCTATGACAACCACAACCCGCGTGCCTGGCTGGACAGGCAAACAGACTGGCGCGGGCGGGCCAACGCAGCGCAGGCGAATACGTTTGAAGCGTTGCCGTTCTTTTTTGCTGCTGTCATCATTGCGCACACTCTGGGGGCATCGCAAACCATAGTGGATGTGCTGAGCTTTTTGTGGCTGTTGCTGCGCAGTTTGTACATCATTATGTATTTAGGCGATATGGCGACCGCGCGCACAGGGGTGTGGACAGGCGCATTGGTAGTGAACATTGCAATTTTGTTTGCGGGCTACAAATAACCGAACTGCAGTGTGGTAGCAGGCGTTCAGACATCGTGGAATACAGTTACTTTAACTAACAGATTGATTACGTAATTACCCGCTTGGTGACAGTCCCGATGCGGCGCGTGCCTTGGCTAAGTAAGCTATTGGTATGACAAAAATAAAACAGGGACAAAGACTATCGACCTCGCTATTGTCGCCAAACGCGCAGGGTTTTGGTGCCTTTGCTGCATCTGTTTCTACACCTGCATCTGGGCTGCAGCGTCGCGATTGGCTCAAGCAGGCATGTGTTGCTGCTGTGGCTGGCACAGGGGCTTTGGCAGGCACCGCTTGGGCACAGTCTGCTAGCGTGGCAACCGTCAGCACGCCTGCAGTTTCGCCCAGTGTGGCTTTTCCGGCGCTGGCCAACAACCTTAGGCTGGAGAAAAAATCCATCATCATTGCTGCCGCCAATAAAACCGCATTGGCTTACCTGCCCTTGACGTTGGCAGAGCAGCTGGGGTATTTTGCGCAGGAGGGTTTGGTGCTGGAGGTGGCAGAACCACCCAGCCCTGTGCGTGCGCAACAGCTGGCCAGCACGGGTGCTGCCGATATGGTGTGCGGCTGGATAGAAAACACGCTGGCGCTGCAGGCTAAGGGGCAGGCCTTCAGTGCTTTTGTGCTCATGGGGCGTGCGCCGCAAATCGCCGTGGGGGTGTCAATTAAAGCGATGCCAGAATTTAAAACGCTGGCTGACTTGGCCGGAAAAAGAATCGGAATTGCGGCTCCTGGCACACCCAGCCATACGGTGGCCCATGCTGTGCTGTCCCGTGCCGGGCTGCGCTTGGGTGATATGAACTTTGTCAGTGTGGGTACGGCCAGTGGTGCATTGGCTGCAATGCGCTCTGGGCAGATAGATGCGGTCAGCTATTTTGACCCGCTGATAACGCAGCTAGAGCAACGCGGCGAGCTGCGCCTGGTAGCCGACACCCGTACGGTGCGTGGCACCACGCTGGCTTGCGGTGGCGACATGCCCGCCAGCTGCCTGTTTGCCACACCCGAGTTTATCCAGAAAAATCCTGCTACGGTGCAAGCTGCCACGCATGCCATCGTGCATGCGCTGAAATGGTTGCAAACCGCGGGCGTGTCAGACCTGATGAAGACTGTGCCTGAGAGTTATTTTGCCGGTGACCGTGCGCTGTACTTCGCGGCCTTTGCGCGTATGCGCGAGGCAATTGCCCTGGACGGGTTAATTTCGCCAGGGGGTGTGCGTAACATGCTGGACGCCATGCGCAATGCAGAACCGCTGTTACGCGCTGAGGCGATAGACCCGGCCAAGTGTTATACCAATGCATTTGCGCAGAAGTCTAAACAGCGCTTTAGGGTGTAGCTTTGCCCGCCTGCATCTTTTGCGTGGTGCTTTGTATAGTGTTTTGCAAAGTGGGCAAAGTACCAGCTGGCGGCTGCACACGGCGGGCACCATCAAAACGGCTGCTCCAGTAGCTGATGCGCATGTCTTCTACGCGCACTACGCTGCCGCTGCGGGGTGAGTGGATAAATTTGTTGTCGCCCACATAAATGCCCACGTGGCTGAAAGCCGACCTCAGTGTGTTAAAAAATACCAAATCACCGGGCTGCAGCTCGGCTTTATCAATGGTTTGTGTGGCGGCTGCCTGCTCTACAGCGCGGCGCGGCAACACTTGACCTACGGTTTGCTCATACATGGCTTTGACGAATCCGCTGCAGTCAAAACCGGTTTCTGCGCTGTTGCCACCACGTTTGTAAGGCACACCTAAAAATCCCATCGCATTGACTACCAAGTCCGATGCACTGTTGCTGACCGCTCGGCTGGCAAGGCTTACCTGTTCTCCAATTTTTGCGATAATGCCGCGCTCAGCTATAAAGTTGCCCATATCGTCAGCACTTACAGTTTGTGCGTGCAATGCGCCCGATAAACCAACCAAACCGGCAATGGCGACACTGGTCGCTGTGCGAATGATTTGGCGTGAGTTGATGAATTGCATGGACGAGATATTAGATAAATTTACTTCATAAGTCAAGCAAGGTAACGATTGTAAGTTGTTGATTTACAAATATATTAGGGTTTTTAACTAGGGCAGTTTTAGGCTGAACCTAGCCAGTGTATGGCCTTGGCTATTTTTGTTTTCTTGGGCATATCAGGGCGTCTTGCGTTTGCCTTTCTTCAGTTAGCCAATTTATAAAAAGCATAATCGGTTTAGTTTTAATAATTGACCGGTCTAATAATGAATTACGTAGATGCTATTGAAGCAGTGGCTGTGCCCCATGCCGACAGGCGAGTCAAGAAACAAGGTACGCGCGAAAAACTAATCCATGCTGGCCTGCAGCATGTGCTGCTCTATGGCTGGGCAGGCACAGGTATTGACGCGGTACTGCGCAGTTGCAAGGTGCCCAAGGGCTCTTTCTACCATTATTTTGCCAGCAAAGAGGTATACGGCTTTGCGCTGCTGGACAGCTACCAAGCCATGTTAATGCAGCGCTTGAACCGTTGGTTAGTAGGGCCGAGGCTGGCCAGCTTTGAGGACCTGTGCGCCGCGCTGGAGGGGTTTTTAGCCGACACCATTGCGCTAATGCAAGCGCAGCAGTACCAGCAGGGTTGTTTGGTGGGGGCGCTGGGCCAGGAAGTGGCTGGGCTGCACGAAGGCTTTAGGCTGCGCCTGCTGCAGTGCGTAGCGCAGTGGGAGGCGGCGCTGGCCGACGCGTTGTTTGCTTGCCTCCAAGGCTACTTGCCTGCTGCTGGGGCCAGCGTTGCAGCGGGTAAAAAGCGCTTGCCACCTGCGCCTGCCCTGCTGCGACAAGACTGCCAAGCGTGGGCGCAAGAGTTTTGGACAGCTTGGCAGGGCGCTTTGCTGCGCTGCCTGCTGGTGCGCGATGCGTGCGCCCTGCAGCTGGTGGTGCAAAGGCTGCAGCAGCGCCTGATGCAGTCACTGGTGGCCAAGCCCGTGGTGACCAAGACAGTGACCAAGACAGTAGCTAAGGCAGGTGACAAAATCATATCCACCACAGCGCGCGTTCCGAAATCTGCCACTACCCCAGCCAAAGACACATTGCGCAGACCGGAAGAAAAACGCCAGTCCACTAAAAACCCCAAAACCGTACCTAGCCCGCAATCGAGTCTTAATTTTTAGGCTGCCGGTAAGGGCACTGCCCCGATAATCATTGCATGCGCAGTTGCGCGCACCCACTTTTCAGAAAGCCTTGCCC
>JANNCO010000230.1:0-23356 GCA_031386655.1 Polaromonas sp.
GGCTCAAGGCCACGGCTTTGGGCGCTGTGAGCAGCGGCAATGCGACAGCCAATATCAGCCCTGCCAGCACCAAAATAACCACCTCAAAGCCCACCGCGTAGTCGGGCTTGACATACACCCGGCCATCTAGAAAGCCCGACAACATATTGGCATGCACCTCGACACCGGGGTAGGTCTCGCCCACGGGGGTTACACGCAGGTCCAGCAAGCCGGGTGCAGTGGTGCCCAGCAGCACGATTTTGCCTTTTAGCGTGTTGGGTGGCATGCGCTTGGCAACTATGTCGGCAGCAGAATAATAGGCAAACGATCCACCCGTCACATTGCCAGGCCCGCGAAACGGCACCAGTGCTGCCACGCGGTCGTCTACCGGAATGGCCAGTGTTTTGCCATCTTGGCGCAGCAAAATACTCTCTAGCCCTTGGTAGTTACGCGATAGAAACTTTTCTTGCGGAAAGCCAGGCTCCACTTTGGGCAGGCCGGTCAGCATGCGAAAGATAGCCAGCGACAACGACTCGTAGTATTGCCCCTTGTGCTCAGCAATCAGCGGGATGGACCGCACCACACCGTCAAGGTCGGTGATTGAATTGAAAAATCCTGCCATCGGCGCGGCGGCGGCCAATGGCGCAATGTTAGACCCATAGCCAGACCAGCTGGTAAATTGAATCGGCTTGCCTGCCAAGGCTTCTTTTTGCATCACCGGGGCGGGCAGCGCACCGCTGGTGCGCCCGTCGCGGTCGCTGGTGAGGTAGTAGCCCATCACCACAGGGCGCTGTTGCAGCGAGCGGGCAAAGGCAGCGTCGTAGTCCAGGCTGCCTTGAATTTGACTCAGCCGCTCTGCAAAACCGGGCTGGTCGCGCAACTCTTGGGTGGCCAACTGGCGCAAGCGCTTAAGGCCCGAGCTGTCGTCTGGTTCGGCAAAGACAACGTCAAAACCCACAATCGCGGCTTGCTGTTTGTCAAACAGTTCATCCACCAAAGTGGCCATTTTGTTGCGGCCCCAAGGCCAGCGGCCCACCTCGGCCAGGCTTTTTTCGTCGATGTCGATAATGACGATGCGATCGTCTACCGTCTTGGGCATGGTCGCGCGCAAGCGGCTGTCGTAGATGATGTCGTCCAAGCGCTTGAAAACGTCAATGGAGATCAGCCCGCTGGCATGCAGCAAAGCGATGACCATGGGAACCAAGGTAACGGCGATGCGAGGCCAATGTTTTATCAGCGCCTGCATCACGTGTTCTCTGCCTGGTTTTAACTGCCGGTTATGGGCGCAGGAATAATGCAGCGCCGCACGGCTGCACTGTCCCGCGTTATTTCAATGTTGCGCTGTCAGTTCTGCACAAATTGCATTTGCGTCCCGGCCAGTTCCAAAACGTCCATGTTTTTCAGAACCTGCGGCTCTGCGCCCAGGGCCACACCGTTTAAGGTAGGGCGGTTGACCCCTTCAACATGGGCCACTACAAACCCATGCGGGCGCTTGGTAATGGCGGCTACTGCGACGCCAGGCTTGCCAATGGTGGTGACCACTTTGACCAGCGGCACTTCGCGGCCTGCAGCAGCACCCGACAATACCTTGATAGCCGCCGTGCCGGCAGGGTTGAACTCGGTAGCAACCGCTGGAGGCTGGGTAAGTCCAGCTGCACCGGCTTTGATCACCATAGTTTTGTCAAAGCTAGCTGTAGCTGCTTCGTTCACGTACTTGATTTTGTACTTGCCGATTTCCACCGTGTCGTTGTGGGCTAGCAGCTGCTTTTTAGCCGCTTTGCCGTTCACATAGGTGCCGTTGGTGCTGTTGAGGTCTTCCAGGTAGACCTCATTGCCTGTCATTTGCATCACGGCATGCTCACCGCTGACAGCCAGGTTGTCAATGACGATGTCGTTATACGGCCTGCGCCCCAGCGTAGTACGGTCCTTGGTGAGTTGGACTTCTTTGATGACGACACCGTCGATCGATACGATCATTTTCGGCATGGCCGGCTCCTGTTAGTGATATACATGTATTTTACTTTCTCAGCAAGCGTGACATAAAACCACGTTTTTGAGAGCCTTCTTGCGCCTGAAACAGCAGCACCGAGATATTGTCCCGGCCGCCTGCAGCGTTAGCTGCAGCAACCAATGCTGCTGATTTGTGCTCTAGCGTGTCAGCAGTTTGCAAAGCGGCGGCAATAGCAGCATCGTCCACCATGTCTGACAAACCGTCTGAACACATTAAATATAAGTCACCTGCTTCAACGCGGTGTTCATTAACCTCGAGCAACACAGTGTCTTCTACGCCTAGGGCGCGGGTGACTAAGTTTTTATTGAGTGATGTGGCAGCTTGTTCGGGCGTGATCAAGCCTGCGTCCATCTGCTCTTGCAACAGAGAGTGGTCTTTGGTGATTTGCGTGAGCTCTTCGCCGCGCAGGCGGTAGCAGCGCGAATCACCAATATGGCCTAGCATCAAGCGCGCTTCGTGGCACACCCCTACCACCAAGGTAGTGCCCATACCCGCATATTGGGGGTTGGAGTTGGCTGAATTGAATATTGAGCGGTTGGCATTGTCAACGCAAATTTCCATGGCGCGGCGCACTTCGCGCGCGTTGGCGGTTTTGCCTACCTGCGACAACCAACGGCTCAGCTCTGACCGGATAAAAGCGGTGGCCATGCCACTGGCTACCTCGCCAGCGTTGTAACCGCCCATACCGTCGGCCAAAACTGTCAGCGCCGTGGGTGGATCATAAGTTACCGCGTCCTCATTGTTCTCGCGGGCGAGACCGGGGTCGGTTTGTGAACAAAATTGGTAAATCATGGTGAATTCGTAGCCTACTATAACTAGTTTTCGCTCTTGGAACCCGAAACGGGTGGCTTGTAGACTGCGGTTTTATCAAAGTTGTTGGAATTTGTGTCAATTTTGCGCGTAGCAGCAAAAGACGAGTCATCTTCATTTGCACGGCGACCTAACACGAGTGTTTCGTCATTTGCCAGCGCGGCCATCAAAACTGCGGTTTTGTCTGCCCGGGGCGAGCCTGCAAATTCCTGAACGGGCATATTCTTGGGCGCGCTGGCTGGTTCGCCAGACGTTCCCAGAGCAGCAATGGCCAGCCGCAGGTCTGCAGCGAACTGGTCACCATCTTGAAAGCGTGTCTCGGGCCGCTTGCTGAGCGACAGGGCCACCACATGGGCTGTTTGCTCACTTAGTTCAGCGCGAAGTGAGCGTACATCGGGCGCTTCTGCGTTGGCAATTTTGTACATCAGCTCCGCCATCGAATCGCCACGAAAAGGCAGCACACCGGTCAACATCTGGAACAGCATGACGCCTAGCGAATACAAATCAGAACGGCCGTCGACTTTTTTGCCGGCAATTTGCTCGGGCGACATAAAGCTGGGGGTGCCCAGCACAATGCCAGTTTTGGTTTTGCTCGAATCGGTGATGCGCGCTATGCCAAAGTCGGTCACTTTGACGGTGTCGCTGTCTATCTCGTACATGATGTTGGCAGGCTTGATGTCGCGGTGCACAACGTTTTGCTTGTGGGCATAGGCCAACGCTTGGGCAACGCGCTCCACAATCGACAATACCTTGGGCACAGGCAACAGCGCACCCGCTTTGCAATAGTCCATCAAGTCTTTGCCCTTGAGAAACTCCATGGCAATGTAGGCCAAGTCGTGTTCTTCGCCTGCATCAAAAATAGTGACGATGTTTTGGTGCTGCAGGCGGCCAGCCGTCTCCGCCTCGCGAAAAAAGCGCTCGCGTGCATCGACCAGTTCATTACCGTCAAACTCTTGCGACAATGCCATGGTTTTGATCGCCACTACGCGGCCGATTTTGGGGTCTTTACCCAAATACACCACGCCCATAGCGCCTTTGCCCAGCTCTTTGTCCACTTGGTAGCGGCCGAGCATAGGCTTTTGTACGCCGCCACCAGCCAGCAGTACGGTAGCGCCAGAGTTCACGTTGTTGCCGCCCAAAATCACGGTTTCCGATAAGTTTTTGGCCCGGTTCAGTTTAACGTCCAGCCCTTTGTAGTTCTTGTCGAGACTGGCCATATGTTCATACACGGCTTGTGATTTGTTGAACTGTCTTTTACGCTCAAAATCCAACGCCAAGCCGCTGAGGTTGCCCATCAGTGCATCTCCCGCGGGGCCACGGCGAAAACGATCAAACGCCATGTCCAGCTGGCCCTGGCCCTGCAGCGCCAAGCCCATCATGCGGTTGGTCTCGGCGGATTCTTCGTCAGATTTAAGCTTACCCGCCTCGGTGACCAGGAAGCGCTTGGTGGTGAGGGCCAAGTGGCCGATGACCAGCAATACGGCAGGCAAGACCAGCTTGAGCCAAGTCGCCGCTCCCGACAAAAAACCAAACTCTAAACCCAGCAACACCATAAAAAGCCCGGCGGTCACTAGCCCTGCCACACCCGCAGACAGGCGCGGTAATGCAACGATCAAGTAAGCAGCTATCAGCAGCAATAGGCCAAAACCACACCATACAGCCCAAGCCGGATGAACAATAAAATGCTGGTTCAAAATGCTGGACGTGATATGTGCAATGGCTTCTGCAGGACTCATATCTTTAGCCGCTGGCGTAGGAAAAATATTGCCGACACCGGCCGCCGTAGCACCAATGATGACTATCTTGTCGGTGTATTTAGACGCCGGGATTTTGCCCGAAAGCACATCGTAGAAAGAGTCGATGGGGAACGCGCGTTTATCACCCGTGGTTTTATAAAATTGCGGAGTGATCACTGCGGCATCGTCAGTGATGATTTTTAGTTGGCCCAGTTGCACTGAGTCTGGGGCGTTAAATTTAATGTCTGCATTGGTTAAATTAAGACTACGCGCCGCTACCAGCAAGGCCATGGACGGAATGGCTTTGCCATAGTAGTTAATCAAAACTGGTTCCGTGCGCACAGCGCCATCAATATCTATCAGCTGATTGAGGTGCCCTACGCCTGAAGCAGCATTGCCCAGAACGTCAATGGGTTGCTGCCCTGATGTGGCAGGCATAGAGTAGCCGCCTGTTTCATCAAAATAATTCTTAAGCGCAAACGACGGCAGCTCTTTGTCGGGTTTGCCCAAAGGTTGACCCATACTGTAGACAGAGGGCAACACGACATTACCTGCTTTTTGTAGGCTGGCGGCTAGTTTACCGTCGGTGTCTAGTGTTTTTTCTGCCTCAGCAATTACCCCAGACAGCTGGTCGGCAAGAGACGGATTGTCCGTATTGACCGTTATCAACGATTTTATTTTTTTAATGTAAGTCAAGCCACGGTCTGTTTGAGGCTCGAAAAAGAACACTGTATTGGCAATGACTTTTGCGCGAGCGCCGCTGAGCTGGTCGATCAACTGTGCGTGTATGTCGCGCTGCCACGGCCAGCGGCCAATATTGGCAATACTGGTATCGTCAATGGCAATAATTGCAATACGGTCCGAAGGCTGGCGGCTAGTACTGGTGCTGGAAAAATCATAAAATCGCCGCTCCAGCGTACCGACAAAGTCTGTAGCAAGATGCAAGGCTAGTACAGCAACCACCACCAGCACGCCCACAAACCAGTCGGCGCGCCAAAATTGGCCTTGTTTTAATGCTGCTGTCCCCAAATTGGTCTCCACTGGATAGTTGCGTAGTGCTACCAGTCAATGCGCTGTGTGAAGTTATTGCGCTAAGTGATTGATGTAAGTGCAAAATTTGCAGTTCTGTACGTTACCAGACAGCTTGGTACCGCACAAGCTGGTTTGTCACATAAATAGGGTGTTTTGTTGCAAATTGCCTGCACATGTCTAACCTGATTTAGCCGTGCGTGCGGTGCGGTTGTCTGAAACCGCATGCGGCACACCGGCTATCCAAGGCGGGCTCAGGCGGCGGGTTTGCTGCGTTTTTGAAAGTACAGCCCCGCGACCAGCACCAGCAGCGCACCGAATATGGCTGCGCCGTAGAACCACAGCGCAGGCGGCTCCACGCCCTTGCCACTGGCTTTGGCCATGGCAGGCACCCAGGTGCCCAGCACCGCCGGGTCAGTTACGGCCATCTGACCTGCAATCCAGCCCAGCAGCATGCCACCCACGGTAATGATCCAGGGAAAGCGGTCCATAAGTTTCAGCACAATCTGGCTACCGGCTACGATAATGGGAATGCTGACCAGAAGGCCAAATATCACCAAGCCCAACTGGTGCTGGCCCGCGTTTTCAGCCGCGCCGGCAATGGCTAGCACGTTGTCCACGCTCATCACCAGGTCAGCAATGATCACCGTCTTCACCGCGCCCCACAGTTTGTCGCTGGAGTTGATGTTGTGGGCCTCTTCCTCTTGGGGCATAAGCAGCTTGATGCCAATCCAGAACAGCAGCACAGCGCCTACCAATTTGAGGTACGGCACGGTCAACAAAGTCAGTGCAAAAGCAATCAGCAGCACGCGCAGCACAATGGCGCCTACCGTACCCCAAATAATGCCCCATTTGCGCTGCTCAGCGGGCAGACCGCGGCAGGCCAGCGCGATGACTACAGCGTTGTCGCCGCCAAGCAAAATGTCGATCATGATGATTTGACCGACTGCGATCCAAAACTGGGGGGTGGCTAGTGCTTCCATGGTGTTTTACTTTACTATTAATTTCTTTACTATTAATTTAATAGCTGCTTGAGCAGGTTTTACTTGGGTTAGTGGGCTATTTTTAATAAAAAATGAGGCCCAGCATAACTACATACACAAAGTATAAGGGGATGCGGTAGCATCCCCTTGGGTAAAACTGCACAAAAGTGCGTAAGGCAAGCTCTACTTGAGCAACGCCTTGAGCAGCTTGGCCATCTCTGACGGGTTACGGGTGACGGTAAAGCCGCATTCTTCCATCACTGCCAGTTTGGCGTCTGCCGTATCCGCGCCACCGCTGATCAGCGCGCCCGCGTGGCCCATGCGCTTGCCTGCCGGGGCGGTGACACCCGCGATAAAGCCGACGATAGGCTTTTTCATGTGGGCTTTGCACCAGCGGGCAGCGTCTGCTTCATCTGGGCCGCCGATTTCGCCAATCATGATCACAGCGTCGGTGTCGGGGTCGTCGTTGAACGCCTGCATCACGTCGATGTGCTTTAAACCATTGATGGGGTCGCCACCAATACCGACCGCGGTGGACTGGCCCAAGCCAATCTCGGTCAGCTGCGCTACCGCTTCGTACGTGAGCGTACCTGAGCGCGACACCACGCCGATGCGGCCTTTGCGGTGTATGTGGCCGGGCATGATACCGATTTTGATTTCGTCAGGGGTGATGAGCCCGGGGCAGTTAGGGCCCAAAAGCAAAGTTTTTTTGCCGCCAGCGGCTTCCTTGGCCTTCATCTTGTTGCGCAGCTCCAGCATATCGCGCACGGGGATGCCTTCGGTAATGCAGATGGCTAAATCGAGGTTGGCTTGCACAGCCTCCCAAATAGCAGCGGCTGCGCCTGCAGGTGGTACGTAAATAACTGAAACCGTGGCACCGGTTTGGGCTGCGGCTTCGTTAACCGACGCGTAGATGGGGATATTGAAAATCGACTCGCCCGCCTTTTTGGGGTTTACGCCGGCGACAAAACAGTTTTTGCCGTTGGCGTATTCCTGGCATTTTTCCGTGTGGAACTGGCCGGTCTTGCCGGTGATGCCTTGGGTGATGACACGCGTGTTTTTGTTGATGTAGATTGACATGATTCTTCCTAGTCAGTTGGGGACAGAGCTGGTCCGCTGCGCGGCCTGCGGTCTGTCCCGCAAAATTACTTGACGGCCGCTACAACTTTTTGTGCAGCTTCGGCCATAGTGTCGGCGCTGATGATGGGCAGGCCACTCTCGGCCAGCATTTTCTTGCCCAGATCTTCGTTGGTGCCCTTCATGCGCACCACCAGTGGCACGGACAGGTTAGTGGCTTTGCACGCGGTGATGATGCCCGTGGCAATGGTGTCGCACTTCATGATGCCGCCAAAGATGTTGACCATAATGGCCTTGACCTTGGGGTTTTTCAGCATGATCTTGAAAGCTTCGGTCACTTTCTCGGGCGTAGCGCCGCCGCCTACATCCAAAAAGTTGGCAGGCTCTGCGCCGTACAGCTTGATGGTGTCCATGGTGGCCATGGCCAAGCCCGCGCCGTTGACCAGGCAACCTATATTGCCGTCCAGGCTGATGTAGGCCAGGTCAAATTTAGAGGCTTCTACTTCAGCGGGGTCTTCTTCGTCCAGGTCGCGCAAGGCGACGATTTCTGGGTGGCGGAACAGCGCGTTGGGGTCAAAGTTAAACTTCGCGTCCAAGGCTTTTACACCGCCATTGCCTTCAACGATCAGCGGGTTAATTTCGACCAACGCAGCGTCGGTTTCCATATAGCATTTGTACAGCTTTTGCAGCACGTCAATGCAGGCAGCGGTGGACGCTGCAGGCACGGTCATGCCATCCGACAATTGCTTGCCTTGCTCAGCCGTCAGGCCGACTGATGGGTCGACAAACACAGTGATAATTTTTTCAGGTGTGTCGTGCGCTACGGCTTCAATGTCCATGCCGCCTTCGCTGCTGGCCATGAAGGCTACTTTTTGTGTAGCGCGGTCGGTTACTACCGATACGTAGAGTTCTTTTTTGATGTCGGCGCCGTCTTCAATGAACAGGCGGCGCACTTTTTGGCCCTCGGGGCCGGTTTGCGCCGTCTTCAGCTGCATGCCCAGAATTTCGCCAGCGAGCTTTTTTACATCGTCAATACTGCGCGCCAGCTTGACGCCACCGCCTTTGCCGCGTCCACCCGCGTGGATTTGCGCCTTGACCACCCACACCGGGCCACCCAGCTTTTGCGCAGCTTCAACTGCTTCTTGCACCGTAAATGCAGGGATGCCGCGAGGGACGGGAATGCCAAAGGAGCGCAAGAGTTCCTTGCCTTGGTACTCGTGGATTTTCATAGTGGATGATCCGAAGGATGGTGAGGAAAATAGTCGAAAATAACGATGTTGCTGCGTTCAATCTGCCAGCAGATTACTGCGCGGTGACAGCGGTAGAACTGTATCATGTTGCAATGCACAAATATTGTGCCCTACTTACACTGCAAGTTAGGGTGCAAGTCAGGCAGCTTGCGGTGCGTGATTTTAGAGCTGTTTACAGCCCCAGTGAAGTCAGTTTAAAGCGGAATATGACCATGAACACCACAACCCAAACTACAACCCCAGTTGCAAGAATTTTCATTGACGGCGAAGCTGGCACCACCGGCTTGCAAATTCGCGAACGCCTGGCGACCATGCCCCAAGTGCAGGTGGTCAGTATTGCGCCCGAATTGCGCAAAGACCCCGCCGCTAAACTGGCTCTGATGGCCAGCGTGGACATGGTCATTTTGTGTTTGCACGACGACGCAGCCCGCGCATCGGTTGCCATGATCGACACCCTGCCAGGCAAAAAGCCCAAAATCATCGACGCGTCTACCGCCCACCGTATCGCCCCGGGTTGGGTGTTTGGCTTCCCAGAGCTGTCCCCCCGCCAACACGCCGCTGTGCAAACCGCCCAGCGCGTGGGCAACCCCGGCTGCTATGCCACCGGCGCCATCGCTATGCTGCGCCCTTTGGTCGACGCAGGTTTGCTGCCCAAAGACCACCCCATTGTGCTGCCTGCAGTCAGTGGATATTCTGGCGGTGGACGCCAGATGATGGAGGCTTACCAAAAAGGCGAAGCCCCGGCCTTTGAGCTGTACGCCTTGGGCTTAAAGCACAAACATATCCCTGAAATCATGGAATATTCGGGCATCACCCGCCGCCCCATTTTCATCCCCAGCGTGGGCAATTTTGAGCAGGGCATGCTGGTCGAACTGCCACTGCACCTAGACACCCTACCCGGTAAACCCACCCTGGCCGCCCTGCACAGCGCTTACGCCGTGCACTACGCAGGCAGCTACTACGTGCGTGTGCATGCCGCGCCCGAGACCGGCAAGCTGGACGCACTGGCCTTGAACGGCACCAACCATCTGGACATTTACGTGTTTGGCAACGATGAACTGGGCCAGGCAGTGGTCGTAGCGCGCTTGGACAACTTGGGCAAAGGCGCCAGCGGCGCTGCAGTGCAGAACTTGAAGTTGATGTTAGGCTTATAAATCCATCATTTCGAAAGTTTCATAAGTGATTGCTTTTTTTATTGATGCCGACAACTTCTCATCCCCTGCTTGGGTTAATGAGGCTTTTAAATCTTTAGAAATGACTGAGGGCGCAATAGCCATACGGCGCGCTTATGGCAGTGCTGAAAATCTCAAAGGCTTGGTTGACGTATTGAGGTTCCGGGCTATAAAACCTTTCGTTAATTTATCGCTTTCGAAAAATACCACTGACCTTTCTTTAGCAGTGGATGCAATGGAATTGGCTTGTCAGACAGCACCTCTGCAATTGATAGTTATTGGATCTGGCGATGCTGACTTTGTGCCTCTGGTTGTTCGGCTCAGAGAAAAAGGTATCAGGGTATTTTGTGTGTCCGAAAAAAGCAAAATGGCGCAGGATGCTGTACCCGCATATGACAAAGTTATCTACGTTGGCAGCAGCTCATCATTAGATGCCGAAGTAGAAATCAAGAAAAAAACAAGTCTGACTGTGCCATCGCCCGTACAAGTTACGTCTAAAAAAGTAGCCTTGAAAAAGAGTGCGGCCAAAGCAACGACAACCAAGTCAACACCTGCCAAAAAAGTAGCAACAAAAAAAGTTGTGGCGAAAAAACTCAGCCTGACCATCGACCATGTTACCGCACTGCAAATCGTGGCGGCAGTTCCTAAATTCAAAACTGGCGAGTGGCTAAGGTTAGGAGAGGTTGCAAAAATTCTCCATGATGAAAAATTGCTTGCCAAAAGCGTCTCTTCCACCAAGCTTTTTAAAAAGCATCCGCTTTATTTTGCTCTCACACCTGAAAAGCAACCCAATCAGGTCAGATATACCCCGCCGCCAAAATAGCAATTTCCGCCAATATGTGCTACCACAAAATACTTTAAATTGGTGTATTCTCTTTCCATGAACACCGCTATACTTGACTTCAAAACAATGCCTATATCCGAGCGAATTGAGCTAGTGGAAGACATTTGGGACAGCATTGCAGCGGAAACGTCGAATTCGCTGAATTTGTCAGATGCACAGCGTGCTGAGTTACACAAACGGTTTGCAGAGCATCAGGCGGACCCGTCTAGCGGTTTGTCTTGGGAACATGTACGTGCGGCCTTGTTCAAAAACCCAGCATAAATGCAACTGATTTTCCGGCCAGAGGCGCTTGCAGAGCTTCTAGCAGCGCAAGCTTGGTACGAGGCGCGGTCGCCAGGGCTTGGTTCTGAGTTTGCTCGCGCTGTTGATGCAGCTGTAACCCGTGCACAACGCACTCCATTGAGCTTTCCCTGCATTGAAGCGGACTTTCGGCATGTGATGGCGCGCAAGTTTCCATATTCAATAATTTATCAAGCAACTGACCAGCAACTCGTTATCGTAAGCTGTTTCCACCATCGCCGCAAACCCGGCACATGGCTTGGCAGCAACACATAATTGTGAGTCAATCATATTGCATGCTATTAATTTAATAGTTAATAGAGCGCATTTTACTTGGGTTTACAGCTTATTTTGCATAAAATTGATTGGTCAGACGGAACTGCACCTTACTCTAAATGCAAGATGATGTTCCAGTGCGCTGCCTTAACAGGGGTGATAGACAGGCGATTGCCGCGTTGCAGAATTTTTAAATCGGCCAGTGTCGTCTGCTCTCGCAGTGCAGACAAAGAAATCAGCGGCAGTTTGCGCACTAACAGCACGTCCACATGCACCCAGCGCGGCGCAGCGGGCGGGGACTTGGGGTCGAAGTAGGGGCTAGTGGGGTCAAACTGCGTGGCGTCTGGGTAGGCAGCGCGGCTGATTTGCACCATGCCTGCAATGCCAGGCTGCGGGCAGCTGGAGTGGTAGAAGAAAGCCAAGTCGCCCACCTGCATGCCATCCTTCATAAAGTTGCGCGCTTGGTAGTTGCGTACACCTACCCAGGGCACGGGTTGCGTGGGCTGGGCTACCAGGTCGTCGATGCCGCATTCATCGGGTTCGGATTTCATCAGCCAGTAGCGCATGGTGCTCTTGCTTTAATTTAAAGCCCTGTCGCGGCAACACCGCAGGTAACTTGAAAGGTGTAGCTGCTGCCTGCGGGAAAATTATTCAGCACAATGCCGCTGCCTTGCAGCAGTGGCACATTGACAGCGCCCAAGCTAGCACACGACGCTGCACCGGTAGCAGCGGTACACGCCACCGCTGTGCAGGCTAGGCCTGGCGCGGCGGGGTCTCTCAACACAGCGTTGTTGGCGCTGGACGGCCCGCCGTTGGCTATCACCAGGTTGTACACCGCAGTTTGGCCTGCACCCAGCGCGGTAGTGCTGTTGGTTTTGGTCACTGTCAGCGCCGCGCAGGCTTGCACTGCGTTGCTGGCAGTGGCTGTGTTGGGCGCAAACACGTAGCCAGCGTTACTTTGCACACTGGTGCCCTCGGTCAAAGTAGCGCCGCTGGGGCTGCTGGCTGTAGTGGCAATGGTGCTGGTGTTGGTGACGGTTTGCTCGCACAGGCTGCTGCTGGCGAGCACGGCTTGCACGGTGTACACCAGTTGTGCGCCCACCGGCAAATTAGCCGTGGCGGTCACGGCCCCACTGCCCGATGTTGCCGGGCACGTAGTGCCCGTAGCGGCGCAGGTCCAGCTGCTAAAGGCTACCCCTGCAGGCGGTGCGTCATTGATGGCGACTTGGCTGGCGTCATGCGCATTCAGTGGGGCCAAAGTTAGTACGGCGGGGGTAACGTTGGCATACACCAGCGTGTAGGTAACGGTGCTACCTACGGGCTGGCTGCCAGTAGGGGCAACAGATTTAGTGGTGCGAAGGTCAACGTCGTTGTCGATGATGGTGTGGGTGAGCGTGGGGTTCACCGTGCCGCCGCAAACAACGGTGTTGGCGTTGATAAAAGGTGCTGCAGGGCCATTGGTGGGCATGCTGAGCACGATGGTTTCGTTATCTTCTACCGCAGTGTCGTTCAGCGTGTTCAGGGGCAGGGTGAACACATTGTTGGTGGTAGCGTCGCTGTAGTTGCCAGGCGGCACAGTAACACTCAGGCTGGTGGCCCCGCCGGTGATGCCGGTCAACGTGGTAGCCCCGGTGTAGTTAAAGTCACTGCCAAAGGCGGCAGTGCCGCCCACTGCCAGCGTCAGCACCAAGCCACCTGCAGGCACAACGCCCACCACTTTAATGCGCGGTGCGCTGGGGCTGCCGCCTTCTATGCTGCTGCTGGTCGCGCCCACAAACTCTATGTACGGTTTAAGGCCAATATTAATGTCGTCCAGCAAATTGCCCGACCCCGCACCGCCTGCTGAACTGATGGCAGAAAACCCCAAAGGCTGCACGCCGTTGGCCCCCGTGTAGGTGTAATTGCCCGCATAGCGGGTCCAGCCGCCTGCAATGCCTGTGGCGCTGGTGCCCACAGCACCGCCACCCGCGTTGATCACGCCAGTGCCAGCCGTGTTGGTAGTGACATCCAGCACCACACTTGATGCGCCAATTTGCAGCTGCGCCCGATCAGCCCCCGAGCGGCCACGGTGCGCAAAGTTAAAGCTAAAGCTCTCGCCGCTGTTCATGCAGATGTTTTGGAACAATTTAGACAACTGGTAGGCGTTCAGTTCGGCCAAGACAATGCCTTGGGCAGGCACCACACCTAGAAAATTATTGGCCCACAGCTCGATGGGCGTGCAGTTGTAGGCAGGCGTAATGCTGCCACCAGCTGGGCAACCATTGGTCACGATGGGGTGGGTGGTTTCCCAGCCGGGGATCTCGCCTGCATCTACTGCGATCCAGTTGGTAGAGGCAAAAAACGGGTTGATGGATGCAGCGCGTGCCCCCGTGAAGGGCAACTCAAAACTGGGGTTCACGATAGAGCGTTGAATTTGCCCATGCGCTGCAGCGCAGCACGCGGTGATGCACAGCGCCCATGCCAAGCGCAAAAGATGCCGATAATTAACGTGCGTTACCATGATTAGAAGTTTAACGGTGATGCGCCTGAAAATCCAAAGTGTTGACCCTTGTGTGTTGACAATTATCCTTGGGCAGATGGCTGCTGATTCTCTTTTTTAAATAAGAAATTAAGCCACAAAGCCCTAAAATACTGCTCAAACAGCTATGTTTTTAATAGTATACATAGCTTCTTATCATGCATCAACCTACCTCTTGCCAGTTATGCAGCGTCAACTTGGGCCATGCGCAGCCGCTGCGGGCGGGCGGGCGCAAAGTGCTGTCGGGGATTGGCAAACGTGCGGCACGCGGCGCGGTGCAAGTGGGCAGCATGGGCCTGGCGGGTGACGAGGTGGCCGACCTGAGCGTGCATGGGGGTCTTGACAAAGCAGTGTATGCCTACCCAGTAGAGCACTACGCTTTTTGGCAAGCAACGCGGCGCGCGCAAGGTGCCAGCCTGTTTGACGAGGCGCTACCTCATGGTTTTATGGGCGAGAACCTCACCGTGGCTGGCCTGCTGGAGCAGGATGTGTATGTAGGCGACCAACTGCAGTTTGCCCACTGCACGCTGCGTGTAGCTGCACCACGCGAACCGTGCTTTAAATTTAATGCAGTCATGGGCTTTGCGCAGGCCGCCAAGCTGATGGTGCAAACCCAGCGCTGCGGTTTTTACCTCAGCGTAGACCAGCCGGGCACGTTGACCGTTGGCGAATCCTTCCAAGTACTGCCTGGGCGTCGCGCACTGTCGATTGCGCAGGCTATCGATGGCAAAAGGGCCAAGCATTTGCGTTAACACCGCTGCAAAAGCGCCATCTTTTACCTACGCCAGCATTGGCTGCTATCTGACAATTGAATTCAATGCCGCCTTTAAGCTTGTTCCAAGATCAACTTGGGAGAATTTCTTGATAGCCGTCATTGTTCCTGCACATAACGAAGAAGATCAAATTTATGCCTGTCTTGCGGCGCTGAACACAGCTAAGTGCAGCCCCTTATTGCACGCAGAGCGAACTATTGTCATTGTGGTGCTAGACGCCTGTACCGAGAACACGCGCAACATAGCACAGCACATGGGGGCCACCACCATTGCCATAGAGGCACGCAACGTGGGCGCGGCACGTGCGTTGGGCGCGCAGCTGGCGCTGGCTGCCGGTGCGCGCTGGCTGGCATTTACCGACGCCGATACCCAGGTAGCACCCGACTGGATTGCGGCGCAATTAGCGCTCAAAAGCGATGCCGTGTGCGGCACCGTGGCTGTGCGCGACTGGGGCACATACGGCGACGCCATGCGTTGCCACTACGACGCCACCTACACCGATGCCGACGATCACCAGCATATTCACGGGGCCAATTTTGGTGTTTGTGCGCAGGCTTACCAGCGGGCAGGCGGTTTTCAACCGCTGCAAACCAGCGAAGATGTCGCGCTGGTGCAATCATTGCAGGGCATGGGCGCGTCGATAGCCTGGTCAGCTACGCCACGCGTGTTTACCAGTGCGCGGCGCACATTCCGCGCGCCCGGTGGTTTTGGCGCAACCTTGTTACGGGTAGAGCAGCAGCACTTGCAACCCACCTATGCCGAGGCGTTGGCGTGACATCCACAGCACAGCTGCCAACGCTGGCACATCTGCCAACGCTGGCACACTTGCCCACACTGGTGCAGCTTCGCGGGGCGTTGCGTGCCATGCCGCCGCACTTTGATGTGTCAACCCAGTTGCATGAACTGCTGCGGCTAGGGCTGGACCAGCTGCCATTACCCGGCCAAGGTGCCACCCTGCAACGCTGGCAGGCTCTGGCACTGGTGGCCGGGCACAGCCTGTCGTTGGCCAAGCTGTACGAAGGCCATACCGATGCATTGGCCCTGCTGGCCGAGCTGGGTGAGCTGGACGCTGCAGCGGCTGACTGCGATGGTGCGTCGTGGGGGGTGTGGGCGGCAGAAGGGGCCAACGCCCGCGTGACCATTACGCTGGGCCATGATGGCGCAGTATGGCTGGACGGCACCAAGTGCTGGTGCTCAGGCGCACAAACACTCAGCCATGGTTTACTGACCGCCTGGTACGCCGATGGCCGTGGCCCGCAACTGGTACGCGTTGCCATGCACCAGCCGGGGGTAAGCGTGTCATGCAACGCATGGCACGCTGTAGGCATGGCCGCCAGTGCCAGTGGTGAGGTTACTTTTTCAAAGGCAAATGCCCAGCTTGTGGGCCAGTCGCGCGACTACATTACCCGCCCTGGTTTTTGGCAAGGCGGGGCGGGCATTGCAGCCTGCTGGTACGGTGGCGCGCGCTTTTTAGGTGAGGCGCTGCACCATACTTTGAGCGATCTGCCGCCACAGGCGCGTGGCGCGTTCAGACTGGCAGCGTTAGGCAAAGTAGATCTTGCCTTGCACAGCACGGCCGTCGTGCTGCAAGATGCAGCGCGGTGGATTGACAGCAACCCGCTTGTTGACGCACGCGCCACGGCGCTGCGTACCCGGTTGGCAGCTGAACATTGTGCCAAGCAGGTGTTGGACGAAGCGGGCCGCGCCTTGGGTGCAGCAGCATTCTGCCGCGATGCACACTTTGCCAGAACCGCCGCTGATCTGCCTGTGTTTGTGCGCCAAAGCCATGCTGATCGCGATTTCACAGCGCTGGCAGAGCACACTCTGCTGCAGGGCGACAACCCGTGGCCGCTATGATCTCTGCACAAAATCCTGTCGCAAGCCCCGTACTGAGCCGGCTGCCTGCGGGCCACCGCTTAATTGAAGGCGCTGGCACGGCCGAGTCAGTGTGGCAACACTGGCTGCGTTTGGGTGCCGTGACCACAGGTGCACTGCACGAATGCCTGCCCGGTAATGCGCGCTTGGTAGTGGTTGCCCCCCATCCAGACGATGAAGTGATTGCCTGCGGTGGGTTGATGGCGATGCACCGCGCCCGCGGCGGTGGTCTTGCCGTGGTGGCTGTGACTGACGGAGAAGCCAGTCACGGCAATTTGCCGCTGCCGCAGACCCAGGCATTGGCGGCAACACGCTGCGCTGAAAGTACAGCCGGGTTGCTGCAGCTTGGTTTAAGCGATGTGGCTGTCACCCGGCTTGCCTTGCCCGACGGCCAGGTGGCTCGCCACATGATGCGTCTGGCGCGGCGCCTGCAACTGTTGCTGCTACCCACCGATGTGGTGGTTACCACTTGGCGGCGCGATGGGCATCCAGACCATGACGCCACAGGCTTGGCTACCTCGCTGGCCTGCGCTGCTGTGGGATGCCGCTTGATAGAAGCCCCGGTTTGGATGTGGCATTGGGCAAGCCCCGGCGATCCGTTTGTACCTTGGCATCGCCTGCAGCGACTGCCGCTTAACGCGCAGGCGCGCCTGTGCAAACAAGCCGCCTTGGCAGCGCACGCCAGTCAGCTTGACGCATCGCAACGCGCAGAGGGTGCTGTTTTGGGAGCGGCTATGGTGGCCAGAGCAGGCCGGCCTGACGAGTACTTTTTTTCATAACCCGTCTTACTCCATGCAGCACACAGCGGATTATTTTGATGCACTTTTTCAGCAAAACTCTGACCCTTGGCAGTTCAAGTCACGCTGGTACGAGTCGCGCAAGCGAGCGCTCACACTGGCTTGCTTGCCAGCGTGGCACTATGGCAGCGTGTATGAGCCTGGCTGCGCCAACGGCGAGTTGTCAGCAGCGCTGGCGGCGCGCTGCGACAATTTGCTGGTAACGGATGGTGCGCACCGCGCAGTGGCCATGGCGACTGCACGGCTGGCTCAGTTTGCGCATGTGCAAGTGCGGCTAGCTTGGGTGCCTAAGCAGTGGCCGCAGGAAACCTTCGACTTGATTGTTCTGAGTGAATTTGGGTTCTATCTGGATGGCCCACAGCTGGATGCATTGGCCGCGAAAACTACTGCGTCGCTGCGCCCCGGCGGTACTGTGGTTGCTTGCCATTGGCGACGGCCTATCGAAGGCTGCCAATTCAGTGGTGACCAAGTTCACCAGCGTCTATCAGATGCCATGGCACTGCACCACATCAGTCAACTGCAGGAACCCGACATGCAGTTGGATGTATGGAGCCGCAATCCCCTGTCGATCGCGCAGCGCGAAGGGTTTGCATAGCTGGGCAGGTTTAAGGTCTAGTTGTCGGGCGTTTGCTTGTTTGGTAGGGTCGCAAAAAGCAAAATCGCAAGAACTGGCCTGGTGAACCGTGATCTGTTGCAACGCCTTTAGTTACAAAAGGTAATTTAATTTGCGCATCACTGATTAAGCTAGACACTATTAAAAATAAATTAGCCACTTCAATTATCAAGTTTCGTTTGTCAAAATTAACTGGTAGCTGTGCACAATTCTTACATTAAATATCGAAAGATCAGCTGGATGAAAAATGCTTTGGAAAATCTACTGCGAATGCGGTTCGCATTGCCAGTGTTAATTGCCGCCATACTTTCGTTGGCATTGATTGGCGAGCTTACGTATCAGAATACCAAGAAAAATTTAACCAGTGGTATCAAATTGACAGATGCGCGTATCGGCGCGTCGAAACTTTTTCAGCTTTTAACTGATGCAGAAACAGGACAGCGCGGTTATCTGCTGACGGATAACCTTGCCTACCTTGAGCCATGGCACAACGCGCAATATGCGTTCAAGCAAAGCGATAGCTTTTTTAAAAACATTGACACTCTGGTACCTGATGAGGCCAAGGAAACTGAAAAAATCCGCACTATCGTGCTGGCTAAATTCGCTGAACTCAACACCATTGTGGCGATAGCCCAGACGGGTGACCGCAACCGCGCCATGGCGCTGGTTCAATCTGGTAATGGCAAGCGTTTGATGGATGATTTGCGCGGCCTGATGAAGAGTAAGCTGGATAAAGCAACCGCTATGCAGCAGGACGCACGGGACAGCATCTATACCTCTTTGGAATTTAACCGCATTGCCGTACTGGTACTGTCCTGCGTACTGGCTTTAGGACTGTATGCTTATATTCACCAGGTGCGTGCCCTGGCGCGTGAACGCGCCAGCTACCAGCACACGCTGGAAAAGCAAGTAGCCGAAAAAAGTGCCGGCCTTAAAACCCTGGCGGCCTGGCTGGAAACCGCACGCGAGGAAGAAAAATCTCACCTCGCACGCGAGTTGCATGATGAATTGGGTGGTATTTTGACTGCGGCAAAATTGACTACCGCCCGCGTACGCGCAAAGCTGGCCAACGATCCCATAGCGTCTGAGCTGGTGGACTCAATCAACCACCGTTTAAACGAAGGCGTGGCCTTAAAACGCAGAATTATCGAAGACCTGCGACCCTCCACGCTAAGCATGCTGGGTTTGCATGTAGCACTGGAGAACTTATGTGCCGAGGCGCAGCAGCAGCTGGGTGTGCCCGTGACAACTCACATTACTGAGATACACCTTAAACGTGATACTGAATTGGCAATTTTTCGGGTGGTACAGGAAGCCCTGACCAACATTGCAAAGTACTCTAAAGCCACCGAAGTTTCGGTGCAACTGTCGCACACTGAAGAAGACGTTCTTTTGAAAGTTATCGACAATGGCGTGGGGTTTGAGCTGACAGCCAGCACAGCTGGCCGCCATGGTTTAACGGGTATGCAATTTCGGATGGAAAGCCATGGCGGCTCACTGACAGTAATATCTGCGCCAAAACAGGGTGTCACCCTGATTGCCAAATTACCCAGACTGCAAAATGATCCAGCAGCAGACGAGTTGTCAATGTCTGCTTAAATTAACCATAGGCCGTAAAACACTATACGTCCCAGCCTTTAATGAACCGCAACAGGGTCAGGCTAGGATTTATTTGCCGCGCTGGTGTTCACTGCTGACTCGGCCAGCTCGCTCATCAGCTCATCGCTTTTGACCATGTCTTTGACTGCAGACTCCAGTTCTTTACGGTCGTCTGTAAACTTTAAAGCCTTGGCAAAGGCTGTTACGGTACCGAAACCGGTGATGCCGTAATGTGTCATGCGCTGGTATTGCGCAATGATGGCAGCGTCCAAAATAGGGCCCGATTCAGGTGCGTCCTCAATGGTGTGTTTAATGGCTTCTTTGACTAAGCCTTCCATGCCTTTGCAGTGCTCTTTTTTTACTTCTTCATCTTGGTTTTCAATTAAGCTTTTGAGCAGATCAGTGTGTTTAGCTATGCCTTTGTGCGATGCTTTGAGCATCGACACTAGATTTTTATTTTTTGCCTGGGGAATTATTTTCTCTAATGCTTTCGCCATTTGATCGTTAGCAGACCAAAGATCTTTCAATTCGTCAACGTACAGCTCTTGAAGCGTGGTAATTTCTGACATGTTTACTTCCTGCGAATTAATAAGTAAAAGGATTTGCAGCGATAAGATCTTGGCGCTGCAGTAATGTAAGTTTGCGCGCGATGGGCCAACGCTTTTCGCGCTGCAGCATTAGCGTGTTGTGCCGCGCCTGATGAGGTTAACTACCGCCAGCAGAATGATGGCGCCAATAAGCGAGACAATCAAAGCGCCAACGCTCAATGCGTCTTGGTTGATTGTGGGAACACCCACTAGCGGAGAGATCAACCAGCCGCCCAAAAATGCACCTACTATGCCTACCACCACATTCAGTATCACGCCTTGCTGAGCGTCAGTGTTCATGATTTTGCTTGCGACCCAACCTATCAAGCCACCCACTACCAACCAAATAATAAAATTCATTTGAATCTCCGAAATAATTAAAAATTCTCCGACTTTAGGAAAATATTTTCCGAAGTCGAAGCACAGAAATCAAATTGTAGGGAGCTGTGGTGCGGCTCAAGTAGGCAAACGCCTTGTGGGACCGTAGGAACTTGGTGTTATTTACCAGGGCGTTAGCGTGATAAAAAAACCGTTATTTGCACTGCAAAAAAAAGCCCCGCACACGCGGGGCTTTTTGACTGGCGATGATAGCCTGACTTAGTCGATCAAGCTGCCAAGCGCTTTTCTATCTGCGCCTTGGTATCCAGCAGCGCCTGCGGCAAGTGGTGCTTGAGCTGCTCAAACAATTGCGCATGCAGTTTCAGCTCTGCGGTCCACGCCGCTTTGTCGATGCTGGTGACAGTTTTAAACTGCTCAGCGCTGAAGTCAAGGCCTGTCCAGTTGAGTTCCTCAAACGTGGGGCTTACACCAAACACATGGTCTACGCCTGTGGCTTTGCCTTCGATGCGGTCAATCATCCATTTCAACACGCGCATGTTCTCGCCATAGCCGGGCCAGACGAACTTGCCGTCGTCACCTTTGCGAAACCAGTTGGTGGTAAATATTTTGGGCAATGCCGCAATGCCCTGGCCTGCTTGCGATGCCGCCAGCTTCTCACCCAAATTCAGCCAGTGCTGAAAATAATCGCTCATGTTGTAGCCTATGAACGGCAGCATGGCAAACGGGTCGCGGCGCACAACACCGGCTTGCCCGGTGGCAGCAGCAGTCGTCTCGCTGCCCATGGTGGCGGCCATGTAGACGCCTTCAGTCCAGGTGCGCGCCTCGGTCACCAGCGGCACGGTGGTGCTGCGGCGGCCGCCAAATATAAAGGCGTCGATTTTTACGCCCTTGGCGTCGTCCCAGGCGGGGTCAAGTGCGGGGTTGTTGGTGGCAGCTACGGTGAAACGGGCGTTGGGGTGGGCCGCCGCTCTTGGCTTACCATCTACAGCGGAGTCTTTGGCGATCTGCGGTGTCCAGTCTCTGCCTTGCCAGTCGATCAAATGCGCAGGTGCACTGCCGCTGTCTTTTTCCATGCCTTCCCACCATACATCACCGTCATCGGTGAGCGCTACGTTGGTAAAAATCGTGTCGCGCTCTATGCTGGTCATGCAATTGGGGTTGGTCACCATATTGGTGCCGGGTGCCACACCGAAATAGCCTGCCTCGGGGTTGATAGCGCGCAATTCCAAGTGGCCTTTGCTGTCGGCTTGTGGTTTGATCCACGCGATGTCATCGCCAATGGTGGTGACTGTCCAGCCGTCAAAACCAGCGGGTGGGATCAGCATGGCAAAGTTGGTTTTGCCGCAGGCTGATGGGAAGGCTGCGGCCACATGGTATTTTTTGCCTTGCGGATTGGTGACACCCAAAATCAGCATGTGCTCGGCCATCCAGCCAGCGCTGTGGCTGCCGTCTTGCGCGGCTTGCCGGCCCATATTGGACGCAATGCGCAGCGCAAAACACTTTTTACCCAGCAGTGCGTTACCGCCATAACCAGAGCCATAGGACCAAATCTCACGTGTCTCGGGATAGTGCACGATGTATTTGGTGGTGTTGCACGGCCAGCTGACGTCTTTTTGGCCGGCCTGCAGTGGTGCGCCCACGCTGTGCACGCAGGGTACAAATTCACCCTCCACGCCCAGTACCTCGTACACGGCTTGGCCCATGCGCGTCATGGTGCGCATGTTGACGGCGACGTACGGGCTGTCAGACAGCTCGATACCAATATGTGCAATGTCGCTGCCCAGCGGGCCCATGCTAAACGGCACCACGTACATAGTGCGGCCAGCCATGCAGCCGTCGAAAAGACCTTTTTCAGTGGCGTTGCCTTGGAGCTTGGCGCGCATCTCGACGGGGTTGGCCCAGTTGTTGGTAGGGCCCGCGTCGTCTTGGCGGGCGCTGCAAATGTAGGTACGGTCTTCTACACGGGCAACATCGCTGGGGTCGCTGCAGGCCAGATAGCTGTTGGGGCGTTTGGCTGGGTTGAGTTTTTTAAACGTACCCGCCGCGACCAGTTCGGCGCACAGGCGGTCGTATTCAGCTTGGCTGCCGTCGCACCAGACCATGTTGGCGGGCTTGCACAGCGCGGCCATGTCGGCTACCCAGGCGATCAGCTTGGCATTTTTCACATAACTGGGGGTGCCTAATTGCAGCCCTTGCATCATGGGTGAGTTCATGGGATGTGCTCCTAAAGTTAAAATCTGATTTCATGAATGAAAGCGGCTTGACCTTGTGCTGTGAAAGCATCTGGCATCCAGCGCGCTGCATTGATGAAATAAGGCTTAAAGACGGGATCTGGCGGATGTGGGGTAATCTTCCATATCGGTGACCCATGCGAACCCGCCTGTGGTCAACAAGCCGATACTTGGCTGAGCTTTGGGTGAGCTCTCGCAATGGGATGCAAATTCCTGGTGGGAGTTTTTGTACCTGTGCGTGGTGGGCAAAAATAGTTTCAACTAAGTCAATTTTAAGAACCTCAGCTGTCAGTTACCAACAAGTTACCAAGCAAACCTATGCAATCCTTGCATGACTTTATGCGCGTATTTCAGTCTGTTGATTCCATGGGCAGGCGTCGCAGCCTGCAGGTCTTGGCCATCGCTGGCTTAGCCGCTGCGCTGCCCCGCGCAAGTGCGCAAAGTGCTGCAAATAGAGTGCGCGTGCTGGCTGCCAGCGATTTGAAGTTTGCGCTTGCTCGCGTGGTAGCGCCCTTTGAGAAACAAACAGGCGTTAAAGTAGAGCTTAATTTTGGTTCGTCTGGCAATTTTGCCCGGCA
>JANNCO010000283.1:0-1553 GCA_031386655.1 Polaromonas sp.
TTAAAAGCCTACGACACGCTGATCATTGACGAGGCGCATGAGCGGTCGTTGAATATTGACTTTTTGCTAGGCTATTTAAAACAGCTTTTGCCGCGCAGGCCCGACCTCAAAATCATCGTGACGTCAGCCACGATTGATGCAGACAGGTTTGCACGGCATTTTGAAAGTGCCAAAGGTTTGGCTCCTATCATCATGGTCAGTGGCCGCATGTTCCCGGTAGAGCAGCGCTACCGGCCCTTTGAAGAAAGCCGCGACTACGACCTGAACAGCGCCATATGTGATGCCACCGACGAGCTGTGGCAAGGTGGCAGAGGTGGTGACATCTTGGTGTTTTTGCCCGGCGAGCGTGAAATCCGCGAAGCAGCAGACCATTTGCGCAAACATTTGGCGCACCAGCCGCTGCACCGCAATGCAGATGTGATTCCGCTGTTTGCAAGGCTCAGCCAGCCAGAGCAAGACCGCGTGTTTGACGTAGGCCACGGCAAGCGCATTGTGTTGGCGACCAACGTGGCCGAAACATCGCTGACAGTGCCTGGTATCAGATACGTCATTGACGCAGGCACAGCGCGCGTGAAGCGCTACAGTTTCAGGAACAAGGTTGAACAGTTATTGGTAGAGCCGATAGCCCAAGCCGCAGCCAACCAACGCGCAGGCCGCTGCGGCCGTGTAGCCGACGGCATATGCATTCGCTTGTACGAGCAACAAGACTTTGATGCGCGGCCCAAATTTACCGACCCAGAAATTTTGCGCAGTTCGCTGGCCGGTGTGATCTTGCGCATGAAGGCGCTGCACTTGGGGCATGTGGAAGATTTTCCGTTTATCGAGCCACCGCAGCGCCGCGCTATTGCTGATGGCTATGATTTGCTGCAAGAGCTGGGTGCGGTGGATGAATTTAATGAATTGACGACGCTTGGCGCCGAGCTGTCGCGCCTGCCGCTAGACCCGCGCGTAGGCCGCATGATCATTGAGGCGCGCAGCCGCAACGCACTGGACGAGGTGCTGATCATCGCGTCAGCACTCAGCGTGCAAGACGTGCGCGACCGGCCGATGGAGGCGCAGCAGCAAGCCGACGAAGCACATAAAAAGTTTGATGACGAGAAAAGCGAATTTAGCGGCTATCTCAAGCTGTGGGGCTGGATTAATGCGGCGCGTGGTGGCGATGGCAAAGAACACAAGCTGAGCAACCGACAGTACGAGCAACTGCTGCGCCAAAATTTTGTCAACATTCGCCGCGTACGCGAATGGCGCGATATTTATTCGCAACTGCACACTGTGGTGACAGAGCATAAGTGGCGCATTAACGATAGGCCTGCCAGCTACGAGCAATTACACCTGTCCATGCTGTCCGGCCTGCTGGGCAATATTGGCTGGAAGCTGGAAGACGAAGATATTTATCTGGGCGCGCGCGGCATCAAGTTTTACCGCCACCCGGGCGCCAATCTCAGCAAAAAACCGGGCCGCTGGATTGTGGCAGCTGAGCTGGTAGATACCTCGCGCCTGTTTGGCCGGGGCATTGCCGCCATTGAGCCGCAATGGATAGAGCAGGTGGGCGG
>JANNCO010000373.1:0-10750 GCA_031386655.1 Polaromonas sp.
ATTTTTTGTGCCTAAACCCCTCATAGTTGGTTTGTTACAAAGGGGGGGGGGGGGGGTTTTGCAACGCCGCTCATGTCGAACGGCATATTGCATTTACTACTGTGTACGCGTACAGTAACTGTGGGCAACGCCCGCACATATTATTCGCCTAAGGAGTAACTCAATATGCTGGACCACATGACTTTCCGCGTGACCGACATTCATCGTGCTAAAGCGTTTTACAGCGCAGCCCTTGCGCCATTAGGTTACAGCATATCGTTTGAGGGTAACTACGGCGCGAATATGGTGGGGTTTGCTTACCCTGAAATTTCTGAGCCTGACGGCAAAAAAGCTGATGTGTGGTTCATCGATGGCCCCTCACCCTACGGAGGCCCGGCAGCGACTACTGGCTGCCATCTGGCGTGGCGGGCAGAAACTCGTGCTCAAGTGGATGCTTTTTACCTTGCAGCTATCGCCGCCGGAGGAAAAGACAATGGTGCTCCAGGTCTTCGCCCCGACTATCACCCTCATTACTATGGCGCTTTCGTTATTGACCCAGAAGGCAACAACATTGAAGCTGTGTGCCATAAGCCTGAATAGACAACACTAAATTCCTTCGCGCCCAGTCGAATCTTTCGGTTAAGAAATAATAGCCCGCTACAAGCGCGGTGATATGGCGTAGCACTGTCGCCACCGATTCGAACTTCGGGCTCGAGGAACGCAAATGCAGGGGACAAGAAATTTAGATGTCTGAGCGCAAAGCGCGAGGCTCGTTAATTTCCCCCGGAATGCGTACAGCAGATGCTTGGCCGTTGTGCCCGTGGTTCGGGTGGCGGCAGTGCTACGCCATATCAGCGTGCGTTTTAGAACCATGAACTAAAACTGGAAAACAAAAATCGCCAATAAAAAGTGCCCGCAACCCAAGTAAATATTGCTCAAGCCGCTATATTATTTATAGCTACGCGCATCCTCTATCACCTTGCCATCGTTGGGCAAGCTGCCGGGGCTGACCAGTTCGACATCGCCGCGCAGTTTGGTCACATCACGAATCGCGTCGCTGATTTTCTGCGCCAGCGCATCTGGGCTGCTGCACGAGGTTTCTACTTTCAGCAGCATGGCGTCGTTGGCCATCTCACCGCTGACCACCAGGCGCGCTTTGGCTACTTCGGGGAAACGTTTGGCAATCTCAGCCACTTGGCCCGGGTGCACAAACATGCCGCGGATTTTGGTGGTTTGGTCGGCGCGGCCCATCCAGCCTTTAATGCGGGTGTTGGTGCGGCCCGTGGGGCAGTGGCCGGGTAGCACGGCGGTCAGGTCGCCGGTGCCAAACCGAATCAATGGGTAAGTGGGGTTCAGCGTAGTGACTACCAGCTCGCCTACTTCGCCCTCTGGCACGGGGTCGCCGGTGCCGGGGCGCACTATTTCTACGATCACGCCTTCGTCTAGCACCAAGCCTTGGCGGGCTGAGGTTTCATACGCTATCAGGCCCACGTCGGCAGTGGCAAAGCACTGGTAGCCGGTGATGCCGCGCTGCATAAACCAGTCACGCAGGCTGGGTGTAAACGCCTCGCCACCAAACATGGCTTTGGTCATGCTGGGCAGTGGCGTGGCCATGTCGCTGGCTTTCTCGATAATGATTTTTAAAAAGCTCGGTGTGCCAACGTAGCCGTGGGGTTTGAGCTCGGCAATGGCTTGTACTTGCTGCTCGGTTTGCCCCGTGCCCGCCGGAAACACCGTGCAGCCCAGTGCGTGGGCACCTGTTTCCATCATCGACCCGGCGGGCGTGAAGTGGTAGCTAAAAGCATTGTGGATCAGCTCGCCTGCGCGAAAGCCGCTGGCGTGAATAGCGCGCGCCATGCGCCAGTAGTCGCGCGAGATGCCTTCAGGCTCATAGATGGGGCCGGGGCTGGCAAACACGCGCGGCATGTGCGCGCCGTAGCCCACGGCGCTGAAGCCGCCAAACACATCGGCACCTTGCTCACGCATGGTTTTTTGGCGGGTGTGCAAATCGGCTTTGCGGGTGACGGGCAGTTTGGCCAAGGCGGTGCGGCTGGCTACTGCATGTGCATCAATGCCCGACAGCGCATCACGCATGGCCGCTGCGCGGGTTTGCGCATGGGCTATCTGTGCGGGCAGCGCGGCCAGGTGTGCGGCTTCGCGTGCGGCGTGGTCGCGCGTTTCTAGCGCGTCATAAAAATCTGTCATGGGCAGCTCCTGTGCACCACATGAGTCACTATGCATTTAATAGCTGCTTGAGCAGGATTTACTTGGGTTAATGGCATATTTGTTTGTAAAAATTAGCTGTTCCAGCGGTATGGGGTTGCCCTGCACTTCGTTTATGCCAACCAGCGCTTGCGGCGCTTGTAGCTTTTCACATCTTTAAAGCTTTTCTTCTCGCCGTCGCCACCGCCTGTGCCAAGGTAGAACTCTTTCACGTCCTCGTTGGTGGCCAGGTCTTTGGCCGGGCCGTCCATCACCACACGGCCGCTTTCCATGATGTAGCCATAGTCTGCGTAGCGCAGCGCCATATTGGTGTTTTGCTCGGCTAGCAAAAAAGTGGTTTTTTCTTTGATGTTCAGGTCTTTGACGATCTCAAACACTTCTTCCACAATTTGCGGCGCCAGGCCCATCGAGGGCTCGTCCAGCAGCACCATGGTGGGGTTGGCCATCAGTGCGCGGCCAATGGCGCACATTTGCTGCTCGCCACCCGAGGTGTAAGCAGCTTGTGATGTGCGGCGGGTTTTAAGACGCGGAAAGTAGGCATACACTTTCTCCAGGTTGGCGGCAATTTGCGCCTTGCTTTTGACCGTGTAGGCACCCGTCATCAAGTTTTCTTCAATGGTCAGGTGGGCAAAGCAGTGCCGCCCTTCCATCACTTGCACTACACCGCGCTGCACCAGGTCGGCGGGGCTTAAATTTTCAATCCGTTCGCCGCGCAGCTCAATACTGCCTTTGGTCACCTCGCCGCGCTCGCCTTGCAGCAGGTTGCTGACCGCACGCAGCGTGGTGGTTTTGCCCGCGCCGTTGCCGCCCAAGAGTGCCACTATGCCCTGCTGGGGCACTTGCAGCGACACGCCCTTGAGCACCAAAATAACGTGGTTATAGATCACCTCAATGCCGTTGACATTAAGAACAATGTTGGGAGATGTCGTAGTGGTCATAAATGCTTTTTAAACAATCTCAAAAGCTGCAATGCAAATTTTGAGATTGGCGGCTTGCACAAGCCGCCAAAACCATTCACTGTGAAAGCTGCTGCCCCGCTACCTTGTTCCAGCGCACGGGGCAGATGCTGTTCATTAAGATTGGCAGTCTTCAGGGGTGCGCGCCACCAGCTTTTTGTCAGCAGCATACTTAGCTGCAGTAGCCTTGACCAAAGGCTTGATCACCTGCTCATCGGCTTGCAGCCAGTCCGAAGTAAAGCCCCACTTAGCGCCATCCCATGTGTGGATGCGTGCCCATGACGCGCCCATATGGTCTTTGCACGATGTTGAGATTGGGCGCATTACGCCTTTAAAGCCCAGCGCATCCAGCTTGGCTTGGGTCAGATTCAGGTTCTCCAGGCCCCAGCGTGCTTGCTCGCCCGTGATGACTTTACCCTTGGCAAAACGCTCTTGCGCAGCGCGTACGCCTTCGACACCCAACATCGCGCTCATGGCACCGCGCATGTACAGCACCTGGCCCACTTCTTCTTTGGGGCCCGTGCCTTGGCCTTTGCTGTGCACCATGGCCATCACGTCTTTCACCAGCTGCGAGTCAGGCTCTGCACCGTGCTGCATGGTCACGGCGTTGTAGCCCTTGGCACCTTCGGCCACGTCTTTCACATCAGGCTCAGCACCTGCCCACCACACGCCGTACATTTTGTCGCGCGGGTAGCCGGTGGCTTGCGCTTCCTTGATGGCGGTGGTGTTCATAATGCCCCAGCCCCACAGTACAACGTAGTCGGGTTTGGCTTGGCGAACTTGCAACCAAGTGGCTTTCTGCTCTACGCCAGGAGCCGTCACGGGCAGTAATTGCAGGTTGAACTTGTGCATGGCTGCACGCTCTTGCATGAGCGGAATAGGCTCTTTGCCAAACGGACTGTCGTGGTACACCAGTGCAATTTTCTTGCCTTCCAGCTTGTTCCAGCCGCCTTCTTTTTTAGCCAAGGTTTGCAAGATAGTGTCGGCTGCCACCCAGTAGGTGCCTGCTATAGGAAAGTTCCACTTGAACACCGAGCCATCTGCAGATTCGCTGCGGCCATAGCCTACGGTGACGACCGGAATTTTGTCAGCTGGGGCTTTTTCAGTAATGGCGAAGGTTGCGCCAGTAGACAAAGGCTGCACCAAGGTAGCGCCACCATTTTTGCCTTTGAGGCGTTCGTAGCATTCCACACTGCGCGCGGTGTCGTAGCCGGTTTCGCATTCTTCAAAACTGATTTTCACGCCGTTGATACCGCCGCGTGCGTTAACCAGCTTAAGGTAGTCTACATAGCCGTTAGCCCATGGCACACCGTTAGGCGCGTAAGGGCCCGTACGGTAAGACAGCACCGGAAAGAACTGCTCTTTGGCTTGCGCCAAAGCATTGGTGGCCACAGCGGCCAAGCCAAGCGCTGCAACGGTTGCAGCCACTGTCAATTGACGAAGTTTCATAGTCTCGCTCCAATAAAATTAAACAAACACACGAAATACACACTTACCAAACGCTCGAATCTTTATCTTAGAAATCAGTGTTTACTAGCATCCAACCCCAAAAATTTCATACCAAAAAATACGCACTGCAAATTTATAAATCTTCAATGTGGAAAAGGCCACAAGCGCATTTTCTGCTTGCCCACACTCCACAGCCTGGCCAGGCCATGCGGCTCGACAATCAAAAACCACACAATCAAGCCGCCAAAAATCATCAGCTCGGCATGGGCCACGCCTGCTGTCGACATATTGATACCCACTATAGATGCCGCTGCAGGCAAAAATTGGTTCAAGAAAATAGGAAGTACCACGATAAATGCAGCACCAAAAAAGCTGCCCATAATCGACCCCAAGCCGCCAATAATGACCATGAACAGCAGCTTGAATGACTGGTCTACAGAAAACGCCGCAGGCTCCCAAGCGCCCAGATAAATAAAACCCCACAGCGCGCCCGCTACCCCAATGATGAAGCTGCTCACTGCAAAAGCGCTGAGCTTGGCGTACATGGGGCGAATACCTATCACCGCAGCTGCTACGTCCATGTCGCGAATGGCCATCCATTCGCGCCCGATAGCGCTGCGCACCAAGTTTTTAGCCAACAGGGCAATCACGGCCAGTAAAGCAAGGCAAAAGAGGTATTTAGATACGGGGCTTTCAATCGGATAACCCAGCACTTGCAAGTTATTGACCGACACCGAGCCTGATGGCGAATCATTGGTAAACCACTTGATCCGCAGAAACATCCAGTCTGCAAAAAACTGCGCTGCCAAGGTGGCCACAGCCAAATACAAACCTTTAACGCGCAAGCTGGGCAAACCGAACAAAATGCCAAAGGCCGTAGAGCACAAGCCGCCCAAGATGAGTGCTGGAATCAGCGGCATACCTGGGATACGCACAAAAAAGTTGTACGCTGCATACGCACCCACTGCCATAAAGGCACCCGAGCCTAACGATATTTGGCCGCAGTAGCCCACTAAGATATTTACACCGATGGCCGCCAGCGAGAAGATCAGAAACGGAATCAAAATCGCGCGGAAGATATAGTCGCTGGCCAGAAAGGGCACAGCCACAAAAGCAAATGCCAAGATCAGCGCCAGCGCCACCCGGTCTTGCAAGATCGGGAAAATCTGGTTGTCAGCACGGTAGCTGGTTTTAAATTGGCCGTTTTCGCGGTAAAACATTTTTCAAACTCTATCTATAATTTTCTCGCCAAACAAACCCTGCGGCCTGAACAGCAAAAACACCAGCGCTAAAACATAGGCAAACCAAATCTCGATACCGCCGCCGACATAAGGCCCCAGGTACACCTCTGAGAGTTTTTCGCCCACACCAATAATCAAGCCACCCACAATGGCACCAGGCACCGAGGTCAGGCCGCCCAAAATCACCACAGGCAGTGCGCGCAAGGCCACCGTGGTCAGCGAGAACTGCACACCCAGCTTGCTGCCCCAAATCATGCCGGCCACCAAAGCCGCAATGCCAGCGACGCACCACACAATGACCCAGATACGGTTCAGCGGAATACCAATCGACTGCGCTGCCTGGTGGTCGTCAGCCACTGCACGCAAAGCACGGCCTGTAGAAGTTTTTTGGAAAAAGATGCTGAGCAATCCCACCAACACCGCAGCTATCAGCGCTGCGTAAAGGTCTTCTTTGTTAATCAGAATGCCGCCTTCTATCAACGACTCGAAAGCCATCACCGGGTCTTTGGGCATGCCAATGTCAATTTTGTAAATGCTGCTGCCAAAAATAGTCTGGCCAAGACCTTCCAGAAAGTAAGTGATGCCCAGAGTAGCCATCAGCAAAGTAGCCCCTTCTTGGTTAACCAAATGGCGCAGCACCAAACGCTCAATCACCCAAGCTACAGCAAACATGACCACCGCCGCAATCAGAAAGCCTGCAACGTTAGCAAAAATCTTGTTGTCAATACCTGTCCACTGCGGAATCCATTCGGCAAAGCGTGCCATGGCCAGTGCTGCAAACAGCACCATCGCGCCCTGCGCAAAATTAAATACGCCGGAGGCCTTGTAAATCAGCACAAAGCCCAGCGCAACCAGGGAATACAGCATGCCCGCCATCAGGCCGCCTAATAATGTTTCTAAGAAAAATCCCATGCTGTACTCTCTTTAATGGCTCGTGCCAAGATAGGCTTTGATGACTTCGGAGTTATTGCGCACTTCTTGTGGCAAGCCGTCGCCAATGATCTTGCCGTAGTCCAACACCACCACGCGGTCAGATATGTCCATCACTACGCTCATGTCGTGTTCGATCAGCACTACCGTCGTGCCAAACTCGTCGTTCACATCCAAGACGAAGCGGCACATGTCTTGTTTTTCTTCCAAGTTCATGCCCGCCATAGGCTCGTCTAGCAGCAGCACTTGCGGCTCCATGGCCAGCGCACGGCCTAAGTCCACACGCTTTTGCAGGCCATAGGGCAACTGGCCTACCGGCGTTTTGCGAAAGGCCTGAATTTCCAGGAAGTCGATGATCGATTCCACATATTCGCGGTGTTTGATTTCCTCGCGTTCAGCCGGGCCGATACGCAGCGCCTGCAGCAACAGATTGCTTTTGATCTTGAGGTTGCGCCCCGACATGATGTTGTCCAGCACGCTCATACCTTTGAACAAAGCCAAGTTTTGAAACGTGCGCGCCACGCCCATGGTGGCCACCTCGTGGCTGTTCATGTGCTTGAACGTTTTACCGCGAAAAGTAATGCTGCCTTCCTGCGGCTGGTACACGCCGTTAATGCAGTTGAGCATAGACGATTTACCCGCACCGTTAGGCCCAATGATGGCGCGTATCTCATGCTCACGCACATCAAAGCTGATGTCGGTTAGCGCTTTGACACCGCCGAAGCGCAGAGAAATATTTTTGACGTCTAAGATGACATCACCTATCTTTTTGCTCATGCCGCCACCTTCACTGATGCAAACGTCTTGGCGTCTGATATTTTTAAGGTCGCTGACACTTTGCCGCTGCGACCGTCCTCAAACTTGACCACGGTTTCAATAAACTGCGAGGTTGCGCCGTTGTATAGCCCATCGATGAGCGGCTGGTATTTATCGGCAATAAAACCGCGGCGAACTTTGTTGGTGCGGGTGAGTTCGCCATCGTCTGCGTCCAGCTCTTTGTGCAGCACCAGGAAGCGGCTGACTTGGCTGCCTGCCAGCAGCGTGTCGCGGCTGAGGTCGGCGTTGACAGATTCAACGCATTCTTTGATCAGCTGGTACACCTCAGGTTTCTGCGCCAGGTCGGTGTAGCCTGCATAGGGCAGGTTGCGCCGTTCGGCCCAGTTGCCTACGGCGTCAAAGTCAATATTCAACATCACGCAAGCTTTGTCGCGGCCATCTCCGTAGGCTACGGCTTCTTTAATATGCTGAAAAAACTTCAGTTTGTTTTCTACATATTTGGGTGCAAACATGGCGCCGTCATTGGCCCCTCCGTGTATGCGGCCTACGTCCTTCACACGGTCAATAATCTTCAAATGCCCTTGCGCGTCGATAAAGCCTGCATCACTAGTGTGGTACCAGCCGTCGGCTGTTTTTACCTCAGCCGTGGCTTCGGGATTTTTGTAGTATTCCTTGAGCAAGCCTGGGCTTTTAACCAAGATTTCGCCGTTGGCGGCCAGCTTGATTTCAACACCGTCAATCGGTATGCCCACAGTGTCGGCCATGGCGGCGTTGTCAGGCTGCAAACATACAAACACTGCAGTCTCTGTAGAGCCGTAGAGTTGCTTTAAGTTAATGCCGATAGAGCGGTAGAAGGTAAATAGATCAGGGCCAATCGCCTCGCCTGCGGTGTAGGCCACGCGCACACGGCTAAAGCCCAGGTTGTTGCGCAGCGGGCCATACACCAGCAAGTTGCCTAAGCCATATTTGATGGAGTCCAGCAAACCCATGCTTTCACCATTCATCTTGGCGGGGCCTACACGTCTGGCAATGTCCATGAACTTTTTAAACAATGCGCGCTTTAGGCTGCCTGCATCTTCCATGCGGATCATCACGCTGGTGAGCAACCCTTCAAACACGCGCGGTGGTGCAAAGTAATAAGTGGGCCCCACTTCTTTCAAGTCGATAGTGACAGTGGCCGCGCTTTCGGGACAGTTCACGACATAGCCACATGACAGCCATTGTGCGTAGCTGAAAATATTTTGCCCAATCCAGGCCAGCGGCATGTAGGCTAATACTTCTTCATGGCTGGTGAGGTTGTCAAATTTTGCACCGGCAGCGGCGCGGTCAAGTAAGGTACTGTGGGTGTGCACTACGCCTTTGGGGTTACCGGTAGTGCCGCTGGTAAAAAACATGGCCGCTACATCGTGCACATTGACCTTGGCTACGCTGTCTTTGAAAAAGCTGGGGTTGGCTAGTGCAAAAGCTTGGCCCGCAGTCAGCAAACTATCTATAGCGGCCAGGCCGTTCTCGGCATAGTTGCGCAGACCGCGCGGGTCGTCAAAATAAATATGGGCCAGCTGCGGGCACTGCGCGCGAATCTCCAGCATTTTGTCCACTTGCTCTTGGTCTTCGACCACGGCAAAACGTACTTCTGCATTGTTGATGGGAAAAACGACCTCGAGCGCTGCAGCGTCTTGGTACAAAGGCACGGGGATGGCCCCTAGCGACTGCGCCGCCAGCATAGTGGCGTACAGGCGAGGCCGGTTCGAACCGATGACTACCAAATGCTCGCCGCGCTGCAAGCCTGCAGCGTGCAGGCCGCAGGCCATGTGCTCTACCATCGTGGCCAGTTGCTGCCATGTGGTGGTTTGCCAAATGCCATATTCCTTCTCGCGCATGGCAGGCGCCGCGCCGCGGGTGCTGGCGTGCTGCAAAAGTAATTGGGGAAAAGTCTGCATGGCGGCGTTGTCTCGTAGAGTGACTTTGTTATTGAATTAAGTGCACTGTATGCCTGACTTTGACGTTATCATGTCTGTTGGACGACATTTATGGGTTTGCCCTAGGCGGGACTTACCCTAGCTTTGTCGCTGTGGCATCTAAGAATAGACTTTGCATGACTAGACACATCCCCGTAGAGATCAGCTTGCACCAGCGCCGCCGTTCGGCCACAGCCGCAGAGCTTCGAGCTATACCTTGGCTGCAGTTGCTTAGCGCGCAAGAGCATTTGCGCGCATGTGCGGCGCTGCAGGTGGGTGACGCGCAGCCGGGCGACTATGTATGCCGCGTGGGCCGGCCTGTGACGTACTGGTTTGGCTTGATCGACGGTTTGCTGAAGATGAGCAATGAAACCGCTGATGGCCGCAGCATTACTTTGACTGGTGTGCCACCCGGCGGCTGGTTTGGCGAGGGCACGGTGCTCAAACAAGAGGCTTATCGCTACAACATACAAACCCTGCGCACCAGCGTGATTGCTGGCATACCGGTAGAAACTTTCCATTGGCTGCTGGACCACAGCATTAGTTTTAACCGCTATGTAATGAACCAGCTGAACGAGCGCTTGGGGCAATTTATTGCAGCGCGCCAGAGTGACCGCAACCCCAACCCAGATGCACGTGTGGCGTCCAGCATTGCAGCGCTGTTTAATCCGGTGCTGTACCCCAGCATGACGGATGTGCTGCGGATAACGCAGCAGGAGCTGGCCTACTTGGTAGGTTTATCGCGCCAACGGGTGAATGAGGCGCTGAGCTTGCTGCAAGAGCGCAATTTGGTGCGGCTGGAGTACGGGGGGCTGAAGGTATTGGATATTGTCGCGCTGCGAGCTGCTGAGTTTGATTAGGTCTGCAGAGCTTGCTTTACTCCAGCATCGCTGTACGGGTCGTTAGGTGTTTAATATTCAAGCACCTCGCGGTCACACAGCACCGCACGGTATGCCCATGCCAAACGGACCTGCGGCCCTTTATTGTTTGTCATAGGCACACCGAACGCTGCTGCGCTTCACTGGCGTGGTTGCTGGCAGTTGGCTAGCAATCCCAACCAAGTACTGAATCAATCAATTGCGACCATTACCGAGCGAAACTCCAGCCCTGTACAAGTGACCGGCTGTGGCGCAGCCCTGTCTCCACCGATTCGAACTTCGGGCGCGAGGAACGCAAAAGCAGGGGACCAGAAAATTATATGTCTGTGCGCTTGGGCGAGTTTCTAAATTTACCCCGG
>JANNCO010000379.1:0-2697 GCA_031386655.1 Polaromonas sp.
CTAAGGTTGCGCGAAGAACGTGAAAAAAAAATACAAAAATAAAACCAAAATATTTCTTGAAATTAATACGCTTTTAATTTCCATACTTAAGTGCTTTTTAGCGTTTTCATTATCTTGTTTGGTATTCCTTTCGCGTCTTTCGCGCAACCTTAGCGCCCTTCGCGTCCGGTATTTAGGTATTTAATGTTCAGTATTTAAAAACTATAAAGTCCCGTAACTATGCAACCCGCTCAAAAACATATTCACGCCTAGAAAAGCAAACGTCGTAATTGCCAAGCCCACCAGCGCCCACCATGCTGCCACAGTGCCGCGCAGGCCTTTCATCAGGCGCATGTGCAGCCAGGCAGCGTAGTTCAGCCAGACTATGAGGGCCCAGGTTTCTTTGGGGTCCCAGCTCCAGTAGCCGCCCCATGCCTCAGCTGCCCACAAGGCACCTAGCACGGTGGCGATGGTGAAAAAAGCAAAGCCTACGGCAATGGCTTTGTACATCACGTCGTCTAATATTTCAAAGCTGGGCAAGCGTTGGGCAATACGTTTGCGGGCCATCAAAATACCACCCACAATCAATATCGACACAGCCGAATACCCCAACCAATAATTAGAACTGCCCGAGCCTGCCACCGACGATGAACGGAACACGATGGGTAAAAAGCACAACGCTGCGCCCAGCAGCCACAGCGGGGTCAGCTTGTACCAGCGGGTCTCAGCGGCTTGCTGTTTGATCAAATAGCCAAACGCCACCATGGCAGACAACGCGAAGGTTCCGTAGCCAATAAAGTTGGCGGGCACATGCAGTTTCATCCACCAGCTTTTCAGCGCAGGTACCAAGGGCTGAATCTCGTGCGCCTCACGTACCAGCGTGTACCACAGCAAAAATCCTACCGCAGCACTCACTACCAGCATCACCATGGCGCCCAGCGCTTTGGTACCGTAATTGGCTTCGTAATATAAATAGAACGTTGCGGTCATCCAGCAAAACAGCACAAACACTTCGTACAGATTGCTGACCGGAATGTGGCCAATATCAGGGCCCAGCAAATGGCTCTCGTGCCAGCGCACCATTGTGCCAATTAACGCCATGGTGACCGCAGCCCATGCAATTTTGCTGCCCAATGATTCCATCGCAGCACTTTGCTTGGTAGAGGCTACGCCCAGCCAATAAAAAACGGTGCTCATAAAAAACAGCACACTCATCCACAAAATAGCCGACTGGCTGGACAAGAAGTATTTAAGCCAAAACACTTTTTCGGCCCGCGCCAAATCGCCTTGGTATGAACTGATACCTAGCAGTGAAAACGCAGCCACCACCAGCATCAAATTGCGCAGAGGCCGCCAAAACCAGCCCAGCCAGATGACGGCAGGCACCAAACCCACCAAGATTGATTTGTCATAGAAATCCATCGCTGCGCTGTAGCGTGACAATGCGTAGCCTGTTCCCAGCACCACCAGCAGCGCAAACAGCCAGTCAAAAGCGCTTCGCTTGGCAAAATAGCCCTCGCTCAGCAAAATAGTCGTAGTGCCAGCCGTGCCCACCGTGCTGGCTGACGCATTGGATGGATTCAGTATGGTTGTTGCGGTATTCATGGCTTCACACCTGTGGAATTAATCGCCGCACTTTCTTGCGTGGCGGTGGGCACCAGGCCCAGTAGCTTCGTTTTAAGCAGTTCAAATTCTTTGTCGCCGTCCATGGTTTTACGGTTGGTCGACAACGCCATCTGGGCAGTGGTACTACCTTCTGCAGTGGTATCCCCATTGGCCACCGGCGACAACCACACCCACAGCCTGCGCTCGCGCACATACAGCATGGCAAAAATACCAATGATTAAAAACAGGCAGCCGGTGTACACAACCCACTTGCCCGGCGCGCGCGCCAGCTGGAACACACTGGCCTGCACTTGCGTAAAATCTTTTAACGCAAAAGCCATGGGCGCGGGGTAAAAAAATGCGTCCGACAGCGAAATAACCGCTTGCGACATAAAAGCCTGCGTTTTGTCATCAGGCTCTAGTGGCTTTAAGCCCGCCTGGGCACGGCTGACCTGTAGCAGCTCAAAAATAGTGCCGTTCAAAATGCGCACCAGCACTTCACCCGCACGCTCGCGTTCAGCCTCGGGTACGCTGGCTTCCATAAATTTAGATACAGCTTGCAGGCCCGACACCGCATCACCGTTGATTTTTTCTGCGCCTGCAAACAGCGCCAGCGCGCGCGATGCAGAAATGGTTAGCTGGTCTGCCATGTCTTTTTTACCTGGCTCAACCGCCTTGCCCACATAACGCTGCACAGCTTGGGCGCGCAGGTCGGGGTCAGCCAGGGCCGTGCGCAGGCGGGCAAAGCCATCCATCTCGCCTTTGTCGTCAGCAGGTACACGCAGATAGCTAAACGGCACATTGGGTGCGTCGCGCATGCCCAGCAAATACAAAGCTTGGCCTTCGCCTTTGGCGTCTTTGTCCAGCACTACGGGCAGCATGTAGTTGTGAAACTCTTTGGCTTGGCCTGCAGCATCGCGCAGCTTGTAGGTAATGCTGGGGACGATGTTTTGCAGCTCTTTGGTAGTTTTTATTTTGTTCGCAGCGCCCAGCGTTTTGTCAAATGATTCGCGCAAATCCACCTTGCGCACATCTACCGCCGAGCCATCACCGTTTTTGCCGAAATTCTCTACGTTCATCACGCGCAGCGCGGTGTACTCCAGTGTCATCTTG
>JANNCO010000402.1:0-5598 GCA_031386655.1 Polaromonas sp.
CGAAGCCTCAGAAGTTTTGTCATCCATGCGGGTAGCGCCGCGCTCGCTGACATCAGCGGCTAGTGTTTCGATCACGATTTCTGCCGCAGAGGTCGCTAAGCTGGCCACAGGGCAGGTGCAAGTTATATCACCCACGGTGCGAAAGCGTACGTCGCGCTTTTCAACTACCTCGCCAGCGCGCGCCGGAGTCAGTGGCGTAATGGGCACCAGCAGGCCTTTGCGTTCGACCACTTCACGCTGGTGGCTGTAGTACAGCGATGGTAGGGCGATGTTTTCGCGGTCAATGTATTGCCATACGTCCAGTTCGGTCCAGTTGCTGATGGGGAACACGCGAAAATGCTCGCCCGGGTGCAGCTTGGTGTTAAACGCAGTCCACAGCTCGGGGCGCTGGCTTTTGGGCTGCCACTGGCCAAAGCTGTCGCGGTGGCTGAAGATGCGCTCTTTGGCGCGGGCTTTTTCTTCGTCGCGGCGGGCACCACCGATTAACGCGTCAAATTTAAATTCTTCAATGGCTTCCAGCAGCGTCACGCTTTGGTGCACATTGCGCGACTCGCCTGCGTGGGCCAGGCGCACGGTGCCGCGCGCCATGCTGTCCTCAACGCTGCGTACGATCAGCTTGGCTTGCAGTTGTGCGGCGCGTAAATCGCGAAAATCGGTCACTTCATGGAAGTTGTGGCCTGTGTCGATCATCAGCAGCGGGTAGGGAATGCGGCCGCCACCGGAGGGGCCGTTGTGTCCTATGAAGGCTTTTTCTGCGCACTTGAGCATGACCAATGAGTCTTTACCACCGGAGAAGAGCAAAGTAGGGCGCTCAAACGCGGCAGCGACTTCGCGCAGAATGAAGATAGTTTCTTCTTCTAGCGCGTCGAGATGTTGATTACTTAGGGTGTGTAGCAATTGCGGCTCAGTTCTGGCGTTCATGGGGTGATGGTGTTCTAAGGTTCAATACGTAAACAAATATAAATTACCGGACGCGAAGAGCGCTAAGGTTACGCGAAGGACGCGAAAAAAATACAAAATATAAAAATATATGGAAATCTCAAAAGTTACTTAAAGCCTGCAGTAAATTTCCAGTCTAAATTTTAAATTTCTTTTGGCTTCTTTCGCGCTCTTCGCGTAACTTTCGCGTCCTTCGCGGCCGGATGTCCGATTTCAAACGCTTGCAATAATAGGTATGTCCCGCAGCGACGATGAGGCCGCACTATGCAGTCCACATTCTTTGGCTGTTTCATTTTCCCACCACCAGCGGCCGGAGCGAGAATCTTCGCCCAAGGTGACGGCGCGGGTGCAGGGCGCGCAGCCTATGCTGGGGTAGAACTGGTCGTGCAATGCGTTGTAGGGCACGTGGTGGGTGGCCAGGTAGTGCCACACATCCCCATTGGTCCAGTCGGCCAGCGGGTTGATTTTGGCTAGGGCTGGGCTAGTGTCTGCTGCTGCGGGCGGCTGCTCTATGGCGTGCACCTCGGCGCGGGCGTTAGATTGTTCGCGGCGCAGTCCAGTGATCCAGGCTTTTTTGCCTTGCAAGGCTTGGGCCAGCGGCACCATTTTGCGCAGGTCGCAGCAGGCTTTGCGCAGTTCAATAGACTGGTACATGGCATCTTCACCATAGCTTGCAACAAAATTTGCGGCAGCGGCAGCATCAGGCTCGTACACACGCACCACGCGGTCACTACCATAGGTGGTTTGCACGGTGTGCAGCAGTGCGTTGGTCTCGACGTGCAGCTTGCCGGTTTGCAGCACAAACACTTCGCAGGGCAATTGCAGGGTGTGCAGCAGGTGGGTGATGACCATGTCTTCAGCCCCCAAACTGCTGGCTTGGGTGATAGGCGTAAAACGCGCGGTGGCGTCTACCAGCAGTGCCTGTGTGGCCGCCAGTTTGGCGGCATAGCTGGGCGATGGTTTGGCGTACAGAGTGATAGCGCTCATGCTGGTGCCTTGGCAGATTGGGGCAGTGTAGGGGCATGCTGTGTAGGGGCATGCTGCGCGAACGCTGGCTGGACAAACGCAGGCTTCGCGTGCACAGCATCGCCTTGGTAGAAGCCATTGAACTGCGTTAGCAGTTTGCGGCCATGCTCGATGTCTTGGCCGTCTTGCAGCACGGCGCTGCTAAAGCCGGTGCGTTGCATCTGCGCCAGCTGGTCTATCAGTACCTCACCGGTAGCGCGAATGTCGCCTTGGTAGCCGTGGCGGCGGCGCAACTGCACGGCCTGGCTGTAGGCGCGGCCGTCGGTAAATTTGGGGAAATGCAGTTCCACCACATCTACGGTGGCCAGATCAGCTGCTACAGCCTCTATCTCGGTATCGTTGCTAATATGTATGACATTTAGCGGCTTCGAGGCCGTAGTATCTGCTCGGGCAGTTATTAAATGAATAGTGGTTGACATGCTTGTAATCCTTACGCAGCGTGCGCTTCTTCGTGTGCCGCTGCGTGCGTGTCCACATATCGTGCGCTGTTGGCGGCTGCTTTGAAGGGGTCCATGCCGACACGGCGCAGCGTGTCGATAAAGGTTTCGTGTTGTGGGCTATTGGGGTGGCCGTCTTTGGCGACACGCAGGTTTTTATATTCGGTCAGCACAGCGTCAATCACCTCTACCACCTCGGCTGCGCTAAACGACGGGCCTACTGCTTTGCCCGCTACAGGTGCGCCGCTCAGCGCTGATCCGTCTGAGCCACCGAGCGTGATTTGATACCACTCTTTGCCGTCTTTATCCACCCCCAAGATGCCAATATGGCCGCTGTGGTGGTGGCCGCACGAGTTGATGCAGCCGCTCATGTGCAGGTCAATCTCGCCCAGGTCGTCCAGCTCGTCCAGGTCTTGGTAGCGTGCGGTAATCGCCTGGGCAATGGGCAAGCTGCGCGCGTTGGCCAGCGAGCAAAAATCGCCGCCGGGGCAGGCAATCATGTCGCTCAGCAGGTGAATATTGGGCTTGGCAAAACCTGCTGCGCGGGCAGCTTGCCACAGCGCGTGCAATTGATCGCATTGCACCCATGGCAACAGCATGTTTTGGTCATGCGTAACGCGCACTTCACCTGCGCTGAACTGGTCAGCTAAGTCAGCTGCTGCATTTAACTGGTCTGCCGTAGCGTCGCCAGGCGCGTAACCCAGGCGTTTGAACGATAGCGTGACGGCACGCAAGCCAGGGTTGGCGTGCGCGGTTACGTTGCGGGCTACCCAGCGGGTAAATTCTGCTTCGTCCACAGCAGTGGCTTTAAGTGCATTGCTTACCTTAGTTGCTATTTTATCCATAGCTGCTTGAGCAGCTTTTACTTGGGTTGGTGGCACAAATGATGCTGAAACACGGTCAAATTCAGCTTGCGTAATGGTGTGCGGTGCACCGTCTTGCGTGACGATGCGGGCGTACTCGGCTTCAACATCGTCAATGTACTTCTGGCCTTCGGCTTTGACTAAAATTTTAATCCGCGCTTTGTACATATTGTCGCGGCGGCCATACAGGTTGTACACCCGCACTACGGCTTCCAGGTAATTGAGTATCTGGTTCCACGGCAAAAACTCACGTACAGTAGTGGCGATGACCGGCGTGCGGCCCATGCCGCCGCCCACCAATACTTTAAAGCCGATATCGCCTGTTGTAATGCCTTGTGCAAGGTTGTCTTCGCTAGCCCGCACCACATGCAAACCTACGTCGTGCCACGCAGTAGCAGCGCGGTCTTCGTATGCGCCAGTTACGGCGATTTTGAACTTGCGCGGCAAATAGGCAAACTCAGGGTGCAGTGTGCTCCACTGGCGCAAGATTTCGCAAAACGGGCGCGGGTCGGCAATCTCATCAGGCGCTATGCCCGCCAGCTCGTCGCTGGTGATGTTGCGAATGCAATTGCCGCTGGTTTGAATGCCATGCATATTGACACTGGCCAGCAGGTCCATCACATCAGCGCTTTTGTCCAGCGGGATCCAGTTGTATTGCACGTTTTGGCGGGTGGTGAAGTGGCCGTAGCCCTTGGTCAGCTGCACGCCCAGGCCACTTAGCCGCGCCTGGCCGTCCACGGCAGCTTTAAAAACGTCATGGGAAGGCTGGTCGTAGTCGGCTGCGATGGTGGCCAGTACACGCACTTGGGCAGACGACAGCTCGCCATACGGCACGGCCACGCGCAGCATAGGTGCGTAGCGCTGCACGTACCAGCCGTTTTGCAGGCGCAAGGGCTTGAACTCGTCGTCGCTTAAAGTGCCGGCCTGGTTGCGCTGCAATTGGTCGCGGTACTGCGCTGCGCGCTGCTTGACGAACTGTTTATCAAAGTCGGTGTATTGGTACATGTTTTATTTTTAGTTTTATTTTTATATGGCAATGAGCTTTAAGCCCGCGTAGGCAAGCAGCACCGACAACAGCGACCGCAGCGCCCGCTCAGGCACTTTGGCGCTGAAATGCGTGCCCAGCCAAATGCCCGGCAACGAACCTATTAAAAGTTTACCCAACAACGCCCAATCTACTGAGCCGATGGAAGCGTGGCCCAAACCTGCCACCAAAGTAAGCGGTACAGCGTAGGCCAAATCAGCAGCCACAATGCGCGGCAGCGGCAGGGCAGGGTACAGCAGCATCAGCACGGTAACGCCGATCGCGCCTGCGCCCACTGAGGTCACTGACACCAGCGCCCCTATCAACGCGCCAAACAGCACGGGCAGCGCCCAGTGGCGTGGCTGGGTGGCAAGCTGCAATTGCGCAGGTGACAAGTCGCGTGGTGTGGTTTTGCCTTTGATGGCTTTGTACAAAGTAGCCAGCGCGGTCAGCAGCAAAGCAAAGCCCAGCGTGGTGGTCATTACTTTTTGCACAGCGGGGTTGCTGGTGCCAACGGTGTGCAAAAAGTAGATAGTGATGAGTGCAGCGGGGATGGACCCAGCGCACAGCGAGGCTACAATTTTCCAGTCGACTGTTTTGGTGCGGGCTAAGTTGACTGTGCCGCCCAGCTTGGTGAAAGCCGCAAACAGCAAATCAGTGCCGATAGCCAAGTAGGGCTTGATGCCAAAACCGAAAATCAAAATAGGCGTCATCAGCGACCCGCCGCCCACCCCTGTGAGGCCCACGATAAGGCCCACAATAAAACCCGCGAAAATAAATGCAAAATCTGCCATGGGCGCAATTTTAGGTGCTGCGCGTTATATCCAAACTACTTTTTTGTTGGTGGCTTATGCGCATAAGCTTATGTGCAATGGTTTATGAAGGCATGTATCGTTTTGGATAGCATCTCTTTGCAGAATATCTGTCTTGGGACTTCGCGGTCGCGCTGCACTTTTTTTGCTCACCAGCCATTTGCTGTTCTTGCACCTCGCGGTCACACAGCACCGCACGGTAGGCCTATGCCCAACGTACCTAGCGGCCCTTTACTGTTTGTCATAGGCCTACCGAACGTTGCTGCGCTCCACTGACGTGGTGACTAGCAGGCGGGTAGCGGTCTTAGGGGCTGATCTCAAGTACGGATCTAAATTACCGCAACCATCACCGCGCGACACCCCAGCAGCACTACACGCGACCGGCTGTGGCGCAGCCCTGTCGCCACCGATTCGAGCCCCGGGCTCGAGGAACGGAGCGTAGGGGATAAGAAATTTAGATGTCTGAGCGCAAAGCGCGAGTTTCTAAATTTCCCCCG
>JANNCO010000409.1:0-9272 GCA_031386655.1 Polaromonas sp.
CCTTGGTAGGTGATCCACAGCTGTATTCACACTTAGCCAGTACGCAGCCTTGGCGCTTGGTGTGGACAGCGCAGCGGCATAAAGGGGGAGCCCGCAGGGCGGAGGACAGCCGCGGAGATGTTCACGCCAAGTGCCAAGGCGTGCACAGAACAGGCATTGAAGGCACGCTAAGCATATTTTGAGACCTATTTTCAGAGTATTTTGGGCAGTTAACCCAAGCAAATCCTGCTCAAGCAGCTATGCAATTAATAGTATTGACCATTCCAAACAACCCAACCGAAGCACGGGCTGCCCCAAACCACGAAAAGAACAATGTGACGAGTCGGGTCCGTCTCGATGAAAAATATGCAGCAAGGTGCGCGTTGTTGAAGGTAGCACACCAAAAGACGATAGTTCGCGCGTGTTTGCGAAGTATTTTTCGCGAAAGAGATGCGCGGCTCGAGTCCAGCTAACCTGAGACACCGCAAGCCCACAGACCAACTAACCAGTACGCGAGCGAACCAAGTGACTGTCTTAACCCAGTGCACAATCAGCATGTGACCCAACAGACAATTCATCAGCAGCATCAGCTGGTAGCGCCACCACCACGCCAGTTCAAAATTCCCGTCTCCGTACTGGTAGTCGTCTACACCGCTGACTGTCAAACCCTATTGATTGAGCGCGCCAACCAGCAAGCGCAAGCAACAGGGTTGTGGCAATCAGTTACAGGTAGCCTAGACACCCTGCAAGAACCACCCGAGCTGGCGGCCCGCCGCGAGGTGATGGAAGAAACAGGCATTGACTGCACCCAGCCAGGCTGCGTGCTGCAAAACTGGCAGCAATGCAACACCTATGCACTGGCCCCCGCATGGCTGCACCGCTACGCGCCAGGCGTGCTGCACAACACCGAGCATATATGGGGGCTGCTGGTGCCACGCGGCACGCCCGTGCGCCTGAACCCGCGTGAGCATGTGGCCTACCAGTGGCTGCCCAGCAGCCAAGCGGCCAAACTGTGCTTTTCTGCCACCAACGCCTGCGCAGTGCTAGCGCTGGCGCAGCATGCAGGGCTTGTAGGACATGAAGAACACGCAGCACCCACAGAGCACTTGCAGAACTCAAATTTATAACAATATAGGCCAGTAACCCAAGTAAAACCTGCTCAAGCAGCTATTAAATGCATAGTACCTCTTGCCGCCTTGCACAGCTTGCACGCTGCACAATTAGCCACACACCAGCACGCGGTTGCCAGCTAGGCACAATACACAGCATGAAACCCAACCCCGCCGATTTACGTGTTGCTACCTGGAATATTCACAAGGGTGTGCGCGGCTTGGGCCCCCGCAGGCGGCTGGAAATTCACGACATGGTGCACGCGGTAGAACAGTTTGACGCTGATATTATTTGCCTGCAGGAGGTGCGCAGCGTGAACCGCAAAGAAGCTGGTTACTTTACCCGCTGGCCCGACCTGCCGCAGGCCGACTATTTGGCCCCCGAGGGCTACGAGGCGGTGTACCGCAGCAATGCTTTTACACGCGACGGCGAACATGGCAACGCGCTGCTGTCGCGCTGGCCCGTGATTAACCACCAGCATGAAGACATGAGCGACCACCGCTTTGAGCAGCGTGGCCTGCTGCATTCAGAGGTGCTGGTACAAGATGTGCCGGTGCATGTGATTGTGGTGCACTTGGGGCTGATAGCTGCCAGCCGCACGCGGCAGCTGGCGCAGCTGGCCAAATTTATTGAACGCGAAATTCCCAAAGCCGCCACTTTGATTGTGGCAGGCGACTTTAACAGCCCGGTAGCGCCTGTCAGCTGGGCGCGTGTAGCTATGAAAAGCGCAGCTACAACCAGCACAACTACAACCAGCGCAACTACAACCAGCGCAGCTGCAAAAAGCACAACCAGTGTCAAACTTGCAGAGGTTGCGCGGCACCCCACATTTCCCTCGCGTTTGCCATTGGTACAGCTGGACCATATTTTTGCGCGCCATGCCAAGCCGGTGGCCAGCCATGTGCCGCGCGGCGCGGTGTGGGCGCGCATGTCAGACCACCTGCCGCTGTTGGTAGACTTTGCACTGTGACACCCAGTTGTTAAGCTACACCGTGATTCAAACCATCACTACAACACCCTCCATGCCTGCATTTTCCAACGGTCACCAAGTGCAATTGCTGGAAGGCACGGTAGAGCTTTTTCCGGCACTGATTGCGGCCATGGACGCGGCCCAGCGCGACATTCGCATGGAGACGTATATTTTTGACTTTACCGCCACGGGTGCTGACATAGGTGCAGCGCTGGTGCGCGCAGCGCAGCGCGGGGTGCGTGTACAACTGGTGGTGGACGGCGTGGGCACTGGCACCATGCCAGCCGACTGGCGTGTGCGATTTGACGCGGCGGGCGTGCAGTGGCGCGTATACAACCCGCTGGGCCGCATGGGCTTGCTGCTGCCCAGCCGCTGGCGCAGGCTGCATCGCAAGCTGGTGGTGGTAGACGGCGGCTTGCCGCAGGCTGTGGCATTTTGCGGTGGCATCAATATTTTGGACGACTACCACGACCCTAACCACGGTGCGTTGGAGTCGCCGCGCTTTGATTTTTCAGTCAGCGTGGCAGGGCCGTTGGTGAACGCGGTGCTGGACGCCACCGAAAAGCTGTGGCAGCGCATGCAAGCCGCGCGTGAGCTGCGCCAGCGCGACATCAGCGCTGCCATGACCGCATGGGCCAGCTCGCGCGTACAGCTGTTCAAAGCTGCAGGCCCTGCCAATGTGCTGCCCGTTGCCGCCGCGCCCGACAGCCACCTGGTGCGCGCTGCACTGATGCTGCGCGACAACCTGCGCAACCGCAAACGCATCGAACAGGCTTATCTCAAAGCCATAGGCGAGGCGCACCACGAAGTCATTATTGCCAACGCTTATTTTCTGCCTGGCGGCAAGCTGCGCCGCGCCATCATTGCGGCGGCGCACCGTGGTGTCACAGTCAAGCTGCTGCTGCAGGGCAAGTATGAGTACTTTATGCAATTCCATGCGTCCCGCCCGGTGTATGCCGCGCTCTTGGTGGCGGGGGTAGAAATTCATGAATACGCGGCCAGCTTTTTGCATGCCAAGGTAGCGGTGGTAGACGCCGATCAACCCAAAGCCTGGTCTACGGTAGGCTCGTCGAACCTGGACCCCTTGAGCCTGCTGCTGGCGCGCGAGGCCAATGTGATGGTGCAGGACAGCGCGTTTGCACAAATCTTGCGCGCGCGGCTTATGGGCGCCATGGCGCGTGGTGGCCGGCAAATCAGCGCGTCTGAGTATGCCAACCGCCCGTGGTTCAAGCGCGTGCAAGAGCGCGGGGCCTACGCCGTGGTGCGCGCCATGCTGTGGGTAACAGGCAACCGCTATTGATGACAATCAAACCCATGACTACCGACCTGATCGTGCAGCGCCCAGAGGGTTTGTATTGCCCCCCTGGCGATTTTTATATAGACCCGTGGCGTGCGGTGCCACGCGCTGTGATAACCCACGCCCATGCCGACCATGCACGCAGCGGGCACGGCCACTACCTGGCGCACCACAGCGCCGAGGGCGTGATGCTGCAGCGCCTGGGCGCTATCACGCTACAAAAAGCGCAGTACGGCGAGCAGGTTGTGCACCATGGTGTGCGCATATCACTGCACCCCGCAGGCCATGTGCTGGGGTCGGCGCAGGTGCGGGTAGAACATGGCGGCCAGGTGTGGGTGGCCAGCGGCGACTACAAAGTAGCGCCCGACAAAACCTGCGAACCTTTTGACCCGGTGCGTTGCGACGTGTTCATTACCGAGAGCACCTTTGGCCTGCCGATTTACCGCTGGCAACACGACGATGCAGTATTCAAAGACATTAACACCTGGTGGGCAGCCAATGCGGCGCTGGGCAAAGCCAGTGTGCTGTGCTGCTACAGCTTTGGCAAAGCGCAGCGTATTTTGAGCGGGGTAGACCCCAGCATTGGCCCCATCGTCACGCACGGTGCGGTAGAACCCCTGAACAAAGCGTACCGGGCTGCGGGGGTGCCGTTGCCCGACACACGCATGGTCAGCGAAGTGACTGACAAGGCAGATTTTGCCAAAGCCCTGGTGCTGTGCCCACCCAGCGCCACCGGCACGCCGTGGATCAAACGCTTTGGCACCTACAGCGATGCGTTTGCCAGCGGCTGGATGCAGCTGCGCGGCGCACGCAGGCGCGGCGGCTACGACCGTGGCTTTGTATTAAGCGACCACGCTGATTGGCCCGGCCTGCTGTCGGCCATAGGTGCCACGGGCGCGCAGCGCATCATCGTCACGCATGGCAGCATACCAGTGATGGTGCGGTATTTGGCAGAGCAGGGGTTGCAGGCAGAATCGTTCAATACCGAGTACGGGGACGATAATTTAGAAGAAAAACTGCCATTAACCCAGGTAAAACCTGCTCAAACAGCTATTGAATAAATAGCATTTACTACCCGCAGTTATTACTCGCAGTTATCCCCATGCAGCAGTTTGCCAAGCTCTATACCCAGCTAGACGCCACCACATCTACCAACGACAAGCTGGCAGCGATGCAGGCCTATTTTGCAGTGACGCCACCGCAAGATGCTGCGTGGGCGCTGTACTTTCTGGCCGGCGGCAAACCGCGCCAAGCCGTGCGCACTACGCAACTGAAGTTGTTGGCGCGCGAGGCTGCAGGCATAGAGGAATGGCTGTTTGACGAATGCTACCAAGCCGTGGGCGACCTGGCCGAGACGATTGCCTATGTAGTGCCCAACGCGCCACCGCAACCTGCAGACATGAGCGCAAGTGGTGACAACGCAAGCGATGACAACGCAAGCTGTGAAAAAGCAAGCGGTGACTACATCAGGGCAGACAACGCCAGCCCATTAGGCCTGGCGCAGTGGATGCAGCGCCTGTCTGCTTTGCGCGGCATGGACGAGCTGGCCCAGGCCGTGCTGGTCCGCAGCTACTGGCGCGCACTGGATGCGCAGGGCAGATTTTTAATGGTCAAGCTGATCGGTGGTGGCTTTCGGGTAGGCGTCAGCAAGCTGCTGGTCACGCGCGCGCTGGCCGCCCACGCCGGGCTAGACGCCAAGGTGATGGCGCAGCGGCTGATGGGCTACCTGGACGCCAAGCAAGCACCCAGTGCTGCAAAATTTATAGCTGCTTGTGCAGAAGATACCTCGGTTGCAGGCCATAACGACACTAAGAATACGTTGCCGTACCCGTTTTTTCTAGCGCATGCGCTGCCGCCCGAGCACACTACCAGCCTGCCTGCGCTGCAAGAGCGGCTGGGCGACGCAGCGCAGTGGCAGGCCGAATGGAAGTACGACGGTATTCGTGCGCAAATCGTCAAGCGCACCATCGACACCACCAGCCAGGTCGCCATTTGGTCGCGCGGTGAAGAGCTGATGACCGAGCGCTTTCCTGAGCTGGAGGCCATGGCGCAAAGTCTGCCCGATGGTACGGTGCTAGACGGAGAAATACTGGTGGTGAAAGACGGCCAAGTGGCCTCATTCAATGTGCTGCAGCAGCGCATTGGCCGCAAAACCTTGACTAAAAAAGTGCTGGCCGATGCGCCCGTGGGCTTTATGGCTTATGACCTGCTGGAGCTGGATGGCCAAGACTTGCGCAGCCAGCCGCAGCACGCCCGCCGCGCCGCGCTGGCGCAATTGCTAGCAGCGCACAGCCAGTGGCTGATGTCGCCCGTAGTGCTGTCTACCAGCTGGGCCGACCTGGCCGCAGCGCGTGTGCAATCACGCGCACGCGGGGTCGAGGGGCTGATGCTGAAAAGGCTGGACGCAGCCTACGGCGTAGGCCGCACCAAAGCCGATGGGCTGTGGCTGAAATGGAAGATTGACCCCTTAAGTGTTGACTGCGTGCTGATCTACGCCCAAGCAGGCCACGGCAGGCGCGCCAGCGTGTACACCGACTACACCTTTGCCGTGTGGAACCGCACGCCGCGCGATGCCGCCGAGGCGCAGACCGTGCTCAACGCCATTGCAGCGCGCGTACCTGCACCACCGCTGAATGTCTCCACGGGCGACAGCGGCGTAGCACCGTTGCAATTGGTGGCCTTTGCCAAAGCCTACAGCGGCCTGACCGATGAAGAATTTAAAACGGTAGACGCGGTGATCCGCAAAACGACGCTGGAAAAATTTGGCCCAGTGCGCAGCGTAAAACCGTCGCTGGTGTTTGAGCTGGGTTTTGAAGGCATCAACACCAGCCCGCGGCACAAAAGCGGCATTGCAGTGCGGTTTCCGCGTATGCTGCGCATTCGCTTTGACAAACCGCTGCACGAGGCCAATACCCTGGAAGACCTCAAGGTACTATTAAATAGATAGCTGCTTAAGCAGGTTCTGCGGCTTGATAAGCCTAAAAACCCTAAAAATTTAAATCGGTTAACATTTAGATGTGTTAATGAAAATCAAAACTACTATGACCACCCCCGACACAGACATCGGCACCCCCATGTCTACCATCATCCGCGAGCGCATCAAGGCGTCAAAAAAACGTTTTAACGCCAACGACAATATCGCAGACTTTATCGAACCCGGCGAGCTGGCCAAGCTGCTGGACGAAGTGGAAGACAAGATGAAGGGCGTGCTCAGCAGCATGGTGATCGACACCGAGACCGACCACAACACCCAAAACACCGCCCGCCGCGTGGCCAAAATGTATTTGAACGAAGTGTTCAATGGCCGCTACGTCAAAGTCCCCAACATTACCGAATTTCCCAACGCCGAGCATTTGAACGAGCTGATGATCGTGGGCCCCATCACCGTGCGCAGCGCTTGCAGCCACCACTTTTGTCCCGTCATTGGCAAGGTGTGGATTGGTGTGATGCCCAACGAGCACACCAACGTGATTGGCCTGTCCAAATACGCCCGCCTGGCCGAATGGGTGATGGGCCGTCCACAAATTCAGGAGGAAGCCGTGGTGCAACTGGCCGATTTGATCCAGCAAAAAACCCAGCCTGATGGTTTGGCTATTGTGATGGAAGCCAGCCACTACTGCATGGGCTGGCGCGGCGTGAAAGACATGGACAGCAAGATGATCAACTCGGTCATGCGCGGCAGCTTCTTAAAAAACACCGACCTGCGCCGCGAATTTCTGTCACTGATTCCGCGCCAAAACAGTGGCCCACAATAACCAAGGACTCCCATGCTAGTACGCCTTCTCTACGTTAGCCGATTGGCCGACCCCAACAAGCCTGAACACATCGACGAGATACTGGCTACGTCGCGCACGCACAACCCTGCATCGGGCATTACTGGCATTTTGTGCTATGGCGCAGGTATATTTCTGCAAGCGATTGAAGGTGGCCGAGGTTCAGTCAGCGAGCTGTATAACCACATCTCCAAAGACAGCCGCCACAAAGATGTGGTGCTGCTAGACTATGAAGAAATCACCGAGCGCCGCTTTGGCGGCTGGACCATGGGCCAGGTTAATCTGGCCAAGCTGAACACGTCAATTGTGCTGAAATATTCTGAGAAGCCTGAGCTCAACCCCTACGGCGTGAGCGGCAAAGTCAGCCTGGCCTTGCTTGAAGAGCTGATGGCCACCGCCAGCATTATTGGCAGGGCATAAGCATTGCCGCTCACGGCAGTTGGCTTAGTTCTACTCAGCGCCCTGATCCACGCGGGCTGGAACATCGCTGCTAAAAAGGCTAACGGCGACGCACGCTTCACCTTTTTCAACGCCATCATCATGGCGGTGTTTTGGACACCATTGTGCATTTGGCTAGGCTGGGACATTGTGCCCACCTGGGGCTTGACTGAATGGGGTTTGGTAGCGCTCAGCGGCTTTGTGCACTGGGTGTATTTTTATTGCCTGCTCACAGGCTACCGCAAAAGTGACCTCACTATTGTCTACCCGCTGGCACGCGGTAGTGGGCCGCTGCTGTCATCATCGGTTGCGGTTGTTGTTTTTGGCGAGCAGTTGTCCAGCTTGGGCATACTGGGCATTGCAGGTGTAGTCATTGGTGTGTTTTTAATCGCGGGCGGCCCAGCATTGTTCAAAGCTGCGCACGACCCGGCCAAGAAAGAGCGCGTCATAGCCGGCGTGTTTTGGGGCCTGCTCACGGGCGCGTTGATTGCCTGCTACACCGTGCTGGACGCGTATGCGGTCAAAGTCATCGCTATCTCGCCTATTTTGTTTGACTATTGGTGCAACATACTGCGCCTGCCGTACGCTGTGCTGCCCGTGCTGCGCGATATTCCAGAGGCCAAGCGCTTGTGGAAGCTGCAGTGGAAATACGCCGCCGTGGTAGCCATTTTTGCCCCCATAGCCTACGTGTGCGTGCTGTACGCGCTGCTGATCGCTCCGGTAAGCCATGTGGCACCTGCGCGCGAGGTAAGCATGCTGTTTGCTGCGCTGATAGGCGGGCATTTGCTGGGCGAGGGCGACCGCATGTTGCGGTTTATAGGCGCTGCGGCGATTGCGGTGGGCGTGATTGCGTTGGCACTGGGTTGACTTTTTGAAGACAAAGAAAAATACCGGACGCGAAGGACGCTAAGGTTACGCAAAAGACGCAAAAAAGAAGACCAAAATTAACGCATGTAATCTCCCTTGAACATAAATTTTTATGTTCACTTTTTTGAGGTCAAATTTGAATTGTGATGCAAGTTATAGGATGTGATTTTTCTAGCAGCCCCAGCAAACGCAAACCGATTGTGTTTGCAGTGGGCGCCAGCGACAAAGGCCGCGTGCAGCTAGCGCAGCTAGACCGCGTAGACAGCTTGGACGGCCCGGAGGGCTTTGGCCATTGGTTGACAGCTCACACCGACTGGATTGGCGGGTTCGATCTGCCCTTTGGCCTGCCGCGCGAGCTGGTAGAGCATTTGCACTGGCCTACCGACTGGGCACCGTGTATACGCCACTACGCCAGCCTGTCGCGTGCGGGCATTCGCGCCACTTTCAAAACGTTTTGCGACGCCCGCCCCGTAGGCGGCAAGTTTGCCCACCGCGCTACCGACCTGCCTGCAGGCAGCAGCCCCAGCATGAAATGGGTTAACCCGCCCGTGGCCTACATGCTGCATGCTGGTGTGCCGCGCTTGCTGGCAGCTGGTGTGCACCTGCCCGCATTGCACGATGGGTTAACCACAGACCGCAACGCAGCAGGCCAGCCGCGCCGCGTCGCGTTAGAAGCCTACCCCGGCCTGCTAGCCCGCGAAATACTAGGCAACCGCAGCTACAAATCCGACGATAAAGCCAAACAAACCCCCGACCGATTGATCGCCCGCAAAGACCTGATCACCGCACTAGAGCACGGCCAAACCCGCCTAAAACTGCGCCTGAAACTCACCCACGC
>JANNCO010000435.1:0-3536 GCA_031386655.1 Polaromonas sp.
TATTTTGAAAACCAGTTCCAGAAAATTCTGGCCAAGCACTCTATATTAGCAATAGACACTCCGACAAATGGCAATTTCGATGGAATTGAGTGGCCTAGCTCTTCGTCTTTTAATTACTTGCCTCAGCAGTTGCTGGCAAAAACAAAAATTGTCGATTATTTAGATCAATATGATAAAAAAATTGTTTATTTGTATGGGTCATTTGATTCATTAATCAAGTTGCCAAATAGTGCTTCATGTCCTTATGCCAAATTAAAGTGCAGGATAGAAACAATACAAGGCGTGGGGCACGTCTTGCAGGACGAATCTGGGTTTAAGCCTGACAGGTCATTAGCAGCTATTATTAATGCTGTTAATGAAGTTGCTGCTAACAACTAAAACAAACAGCTATATTAATACTTGCACCAATGCGATTCATTATTTCTATAATTGCAATTGGATTTATTAGCCTATTGTCAGCGGGCATTGTTTATTTAGATATCCCGCGGATAACGAAAAGCTTTGGCTACACAACTGGTACATCAAATGTAGCAAAGGTAAATTCAGTTCAAGCTGGCGTTTTGCTCTTTCTAAAAGTGCAAGATCATGTGGCTGTAAAACGCGGTGATATCTTAGGCGAAGTATCTAACGAACGTTTTACTTTAAACCGCAGTTTGGACGCCGACCAAGCGCAGCTTGCTCTGCACAAAACCAGCTTGGCCAAAAAAGAGCTGATCAATATTGCTGACAACGAACGCATCAGTCTTAAAACTGCAAAACTAAAAATTGATTCAGGCGTGCTAGAACATAGTAGCGTTCTACAAGAGTTAACTTTATCTCAGCAGCGCCTAGATGACTTGGTAAGACAAATTGATCGTCAAAAAGATTTGCATGCGCAAGGCTTTGTATCCAACGAAGCCGTAGAACAAAAGCGCAGTGAATGGTTGCAGCAAAAGCTAAGCCGCAGTCTTTTAGAGCGCAGCCTCTTGCAGTTAGAAAGAGAAATGGCTACCCAACAAGAAGAGTTGCGCTTAATTGCGTCACGCAGCCAAAGCCAGCGGGCGCAGCTAATGAAAGACATGGACAGCAGCGAGCAAGAATTTAACGAGCATTCGTCTAAACGTATTCAGCTGATTGCGCCTATAGACGGTGTAGTCACGCAAATATCAGCCTCAGTGGGCCAAACCGTACGGCCCGATTTACCGATTATGACCATCGTGCCTGAAGGTAGCGCAGCCGAGGTGCTGCTACTGATACCGTCACGCTCCATAGGCTTTATTCGCATGGGGCAAAAGGTGTCGGTGCGCTACCAAGCCTACCCGTATGAACATTATGGGCGGCACTACGGTGTAGTAAAAGAAATAGCACGGGCTGCCCTGCCGCCGCAGGAGGTGGTGCAACACATTCGAGTTGACGAGCCGGTGTACACCGTGAGAGTAGCGCTGCCCAGCAACTACCTTGAATACCAAGGCAAGCAACTACCGCTGTCGCCAGGCATGGTGGTAGAGGCTGATGTAGAGCTAGACCGGCTCAAGATCTACCAGTGGTTGCTGGAACCCTTGTACAGGCTAGGCGGGCGGGTGTGAGTGCCGTTTTAGAAGGCGCTGACTTTCAGCGCGATGCGGGGCTGAACCTGCGGCTATGGCCGCGCAAGGCCATGCCACTGTATTTGCAGATGGAATCAGCCGAGTGTGGGCTGGCCTGCTTGGCTATGGTGGCTGGGCATTATGGGTCTACTCTGGGCCTAGAAGAGCTTCGGGCTAAGTTTGACGTGTCGGTGCGGGGTACTTCGCTGCAAGACCTAGCCGATATGGCAGACCAGATAAGCTTAAACGCACGCTGCGTAGAGCTGACGGCCGATGAAATAAGCCACCTGCGCATGCCTGCTGTACTGCACTGGGAAGGCAACCACTGGGTAGTGGTTAAAAAAACATCGGCCAAAGGTTTGCAGCTGAACGACCCAGCACTGGGCGAGCGATGGGTAGGCTGGGCCGAGGCCAGAGCCAAATTCAGCGGGTTTGCAGCAGATTTTGTGCCGCGAGCGCGGCTAGAGCGTGCGCCACCCGAACCTAGGCTGCAATTTATCACGCTGCTACGCAGCTTTCCTGGTTTAGGCGCGGCGGCTTTGCAGCTGATGGCAGTATCTATTGTGCTAGAAATCATCGCGCTGCTGACGCCTTACTACACGCAGATAGTGATGGACCATGTGCTGGTCACAGGCGACCGAGATTTGCTGACCATCGTAGCGCTGGCAACGGGGTTTTTATTGGTTTTTCAGACCGTGTTTACAGCCATACGCGGCTGGGCGGGCGTAGTGTTGTCGCAAAACGTGGGCTACCAGTTGTATGCGCACGTTATTCGGCACATGTTCAGGCTGCCAGTAACATTCTTTGTGCGCAGGCAAGCGGGCGACTTGGTGTCTAGGTTCGACTCACTAGGGCAGCTTGCGCATTCATTGACGCGCACCAGCATTGAAATAGTCTTAGACGCACTGATAAGCATTGGCACGGTGGCGATGATGTTTTTATACAGCGCTACGCTGGCATGGATTGCAATAGGTACGTTTGCCTTGATGCTGGTGGTGAAAATTATTGTTTTTTCATCATCGCGCAGGGTAGTGGCTGAACGCACGTTTCTAGATGCCAAGCGGCAGTCGCATTTGATTGAAAGCCTGCGCGGTATTCACGCTGTCAAAATGGCGCAAGCCGAGGTGTTGCGGTCGCAGCAGTGGACCACCCAAACGCGCCGCGTGCTAGACAAGGACGCAGCCACAGAGCGGATTACTCTGGCCAGTACTTTGGTGCAAACCGTCACCACAGGTGCGGCGCATATTGTGGTGATTTATTTTGCGGCGCAAATGATTTTAGCAAACCAGTTGTCAGTGGGTATGCTGTTTGCCTTTATGGCCTACCAAGGTAATTTTGCAGGCCGCGCATCCGCTTTTGCCGACCGCATTATGTGGCTGCGCACTATGAAAGTACATTTTGGCCGGGTGGGTGATATTGTGTTCGCCCCTACAGAGCCGCTGGCCGAGCTGAAAAGTAAAGTACCACAACCCAAAGCCAGCAGTGTGGAAACCATAAATTTAGGCTACCGCTACACAAAATCTGACCCTTTTGTCTTTAAAGCAGTATCACTGAATGTGAGTGCGGGTGAAACCATCGCGTTGGTAGGCCCCTCGGGCTGTGGCAAGTCGACCCTATTGTGTGTGTTGGGCGGTATTTACCTACCTAACGAGGGGTCGCTAGCGTATGACAATGAGCGCGTAACCCAAGCTAACACGACTAGCTTGCGCAAGCGGGTAGCTTTTGTGTTTCAAAATGACGAGCTTTTTGAAGGATCTATTGAAGACAATATCGCGTTCTTTGAACCGCAACCCGACCGTGCGCGTGTAGCACAGTGCGCGCAACTTGCCGCAATAGGGCAGGACATAGCCGCTTTTCCTCAGGGTTTTAAAACACGGCTGGCCGAGCAAGGGGCAGGCTTGTCTGGCGGGCAACGCCAGCGCATGTTGATAGCACGTGCTTTGTACAGGCAACCCTCGCTTTTGGTTTTAG
>JANNCO010000438.1:0-3557 GCA_031386655.1 Polaromonas sp.
CCGGCTTTTACATGACACCCGACATCAAATACGACTTCACCACCCTGCAAGGCAAAGCCTTCTACTACAACTGCTACGGCGCCGCCGTGACCGAGGTAGAGATCGACACCCGCACAGGCGAATGGTGGCTGCAAGCCGTAGACATAGTGCACGATGCAGGCCAAAGCATCAACCCGTCCATCGACATCGGCCAAATTGAAGGCGCGTATGTGCAAGGCATGGGTTGGTTGACGATGGAAGAATGCGTTTGGGACTTGAAGGGCAAAAAAACCGAAGATGGTTTTAGTGGCCGAGGCAAGCTATTAACCCACGGCCCCAGCACTTACAAAATCCCCGTGGCCAGCGACATCCCAGAGCACTTCAAAGTCAGCTTCTTCGATGGCCAAAACGTCAAGCCCACGCCGTTCCGCAGCAAAGCTGTAGGCGAGCCACCGCTCATGCTAGCCCTGTCAGCCTACTTCGCATTGCGCGATGCCGTCAGTGCCAGCGCAGACCATAAAGCACGCGTTGATCTAACTGCACCTGCTACGCCAGAGAAGATTTTGATGGCGTGTGAGCGGGCAAAGGCGCTTTCGCTGCACTAATTGCTTACTTCATCAGGACGGGTTGTCTCCATGACTGCAGATCGAATTGCACAATTTCTCGAAGATGCTCGATTTCTTGGAAACGAACGTTATGAGCTGGTTCAAAGTTTGCGCAAAGAAGTACTTAGTCTGGACAAGTCGATTTCCGAACAGGTCAAATACGGTGGAATCTTGTTTGCAGCTAGCAAGCCCTTTTGCGGCATTTTTTCTTATTCAAAGCATGTTTCTCTCGAGTTCAGCAAGGGAGCTTTACTTCCTGATAAACACAAGCTTCTAGAGGGCGAAGGCAAACTTCGTCGCCATATCAAACTCCTCTCGCAAGGCGACATTGCTGCCAAGCATGTCCGTGAGTATCTAATGTTGGCGTATAAAGCCAGCCAGATGCTGTGATAGCTACCGGTCAGCGCTGCAAACTTGGTCCGCGCATTTGCCATAAATTTGGAAATAATGTCAGCAGACCATACTTAAAAATTACCCTTATTCTGCGCAGGTGATGGCAAATACTGTGTGACGCCCAAAGAACTGCATTCCCCAAATACCACCTCCATCTTCATCAACGTGGCCTCTGTAGAGAAATGTCCCATTATTAAGTGAGCGGAGTGGCAAGTTGTGCATGACGTCCATAATGCTTTTGGCTAGGTTAATTTTCAATCCATCCCCTGGTAAAACTATGGTTTTAAGCGCTGCATTTTGGGCTTTCTTTGTTTCTATCCAGTTTAGCGCCTTGACGATACGTGTAATGACGCGTTCATACTTCGCGCGATCGAATGTGACTGCTATTGCAGGCTCTAGGATCGCGCTATTGAGCTTTGCGTAAACATTTTTCTTGGTTTTAAAAATATTATTTGCTATTTTCTGATTTTTACCAATGGTTCTAGCAAGCGAATCAATAACCCTGTCCTGCGAAGACTGATATTCCCCTGTTGTAAAACCAATAATTACTTTGAACTCTTCATCGTCAGTTGATGCGCCGTTATTGCATTCCTTACATGCCGGAACTGTATTAAGACGGATGTTTTCATCGCGTGGCTTCGGGTACAAGCTTTGCGGAGGAATGTGGTCTCTTGTGACTCCTGGATTAACGCCGCAGATTGCGCATAAATTTTTCATCGTCCGTTTGTGAAATGGGTCCGACATTATATGTAGCGCAATACCTGCGTTCTATAAATGCTGTAGCTGTTTAATAAGGGCATCAAGTACTCCTGAAATTATCTTGCAGTATGACTTTTAAGCGTTTGCTATGTATATGAGCTACAAAAATCCCATGAAACTCGGCAACACTTCTTAGCTGTCAATACAGATTTAGGCTAATTTCATGATCGTATCCGCCGTATCAATATAGCTCAAGCACTGAATAAAACTACCTTGATTAGTAGAGACTTTTCGTTCTCTGGCTTGGTCTTCACAGCGTGATGGGCCATAGCGTGATGATCGGGTACTGCCTGCCAGCCGTTTTTATAACAGCAGGAATATGGTGGTGTAACTGGTGCGTTGTCCCTACCGGATTCACCTCAGTGTGGGATGGGAAATTTTTGGACTTTTGGTTTCACTATGGCAATGCGTTCATTTAACAACATCTAATAGAATAGTTATCAGATTAAAGTTCATAGGAATTAACGCAATGTCATCACATATTTTTTTCGTGAGTTGTCAGAATTTTTGAGCCAAGTGCAATACAAAGGCATGGTGCTGGATATTGTGCGTGGCAAACGCATCGTGGCGCGAATATCTCCTGCACGGCAGGCTGATGGTTTTCCCATTCAGCAATTGGACGACTTGCTGGGCAAGGGGCCGCAGTTGTCGGCTGCTGACAAGCTGTTGATGGCCTCTGATGTGCGTGCTGTGCGCGAGCAGCTGCGCACCAAGGCAGACCTGCGGACTTAGTTATTGGTACAGACGTACAGACCTGGCCAAAAGTTGATTCAGGTTCAGTTTGCGTTTACCATTGATGGTTACAAGCTGGATACCCATCGCATGAAACCATCTACTGCACTTAACCAACACCGCGCGGCTATTCGCAGCGTGGTGATGTCGTACCGTGCGGAAAATCCACGTATATTTGGCTCGGTGGTGCACGGTGACGATACCGAGTCGAGTGATTTGGATATTCTGATTGACCCGAGTGCTGATACCACTTTGATGGATGTTGCCAATATCCAATTAGATCTAGAGCGGTTGTTGGGCGTGTCTGTTGATGTATTGACTCCCAGAGCATTGCCCATCAAATTCACAGACGTTGTTTTGGCAGAAGCTGTGCCTGTATGAATAAAAACAGCTTGCGCATCAAAGACTATTTAGAGCACATACAAGAAGCGCTTGAGCGTATTGAGCGGTACACCGCTGCGATGACAGAGGCCAGTTTTTTGCAAAATGAGCTGGTGCTGTCTTAAAAGCCTAAATGCACTGAATGCGGCAGATGTACCCAAGCGTCGATTTTTCATCGCTATTGCAAGCTAATGATGCCGTATTAGTCACTATCGATAGCTTCGAAGGTTCCAGCCCGCGAGAGGTGGGGGCTTGGATGCTGGTGTTGGCGGGCGACGTGCACGGCACGGTGGGTGGTGGCAATTTAGAGTTTCAGGCGATTGCGCATGCGCGTGAGCTGCTGGCTGCGCAAGCTGGTACACAAGTTAGCACGCAAGACATGCAGCGCCCTGATGAGCTGCGGCGCTACCCGCTGGGGCCGTCGCTGGGGCAGTGCTGTGGGGGCGTGGTGCATTTGAAGTTTAGCTGCATACCCGCAGGCGATGCTATAAAAATAGAAGCTGCTCGAGCAGTATTTACGCTATCAAAGACACAAAACGCTTTAAAAATAGCTCTGTTTGGCGGTGGCCATGTGGGTAAGGCACTGGTGAATGTGCTGGGGGCGCTGCCTTGCACGGTGCATTGGGTTGACAGCCGCGACGAGATTTTTCCTACTAACGTGCCTGCCAACACGCAGTGTGAGCATTCTGCGCCGGTGCACGCTGCGGT
>JANNCO010000478.1:0-4282 GCA_031386655.1 Polaromonas sp.
TCGCAGCCTTCTTTTTGAATGCCTGGCAGCCCGCTTAAAAATTTGTCGGTCACGTCTTTGCCCAAGCCTTCTTTGCGGAAGGTTTTGCCGGGGATGTCTAGGCGCTCGGTTTTGAGTAGCTTTTTGCCACTTGCATCAAAATATTTCAACTCAAAGCTGGCCAGCGCGGCGTCGTGGATTTTGCCCAAGTTGTGGTTCAGGCGCGTAACCTCAAGCCACTGTGCGTCGGGGGTGACCATGCGCCAAGAGGCCAAATTGTCCAGCGCGGTGCCCCACAGCACGGCCTTTTTGCCACCCGCGTTCATGGCGATGTTGCCGCCAATGCAGCTAGCCTCGGCTGATGTAGGGTCGACTGCAAATACGAAACCTGCGCGCTCAGCCGCATCGGCCACGCGCTGGGTGACCACACCGGCTTCTGACCATACTGTGGCTACGGGCTGGGCCAAGCCGGGCAGGCTGACCATTTCCATCTCGGTCATGGCCTCGAGCTTTTCGGTGTTGATCACCGCAGACTTCCATGTCAGCGGAATTGCGCCGCCCGTATAGCCCGTGCCGCCGCCACGCGGAATGATGGTCAGGCCCAGCTCGATACAGCCTTTGACCATGCCGGCCATCTCGGCCTCGGAATCAGGCGTGAGCACTACAAACGGATATTCCACACGCCAATCGGTAGCGTCAGTCACATGGCTTACGCGGGACAAGCCGTCGAATTTAATATTGTCTTTGGCAGTGTGTTTACGCAGCACGCTGTTGGTGCGCTTGCGCAGGTCGACCACCTGCGCAAAAGATTCGTAGAAGCTTTTGACGCATATTTTGGCCGCGGCCAGTAGTGCGCCTACATGGGCGTCGCGCACAGGGTCGGCTGCAGGGGTGCGGCGTTTTTCCACCTCGGCCAAACGGTGATTTAGCGCATCGGCCAGCATTTTGCGGCGCTTGGGGTTGTCCAGCAGGTCGTCTTGCAAATAGGGGTTGCGCTGCACTACCCATATATCGCCCAGCACCTCATACAGCATGCGCGCGCTGCGGCCCGTTTGGCGTTCGCCGCGCAAGCTCTCCAGCGCGTCCCAACTTTTAGCCCCCAGCAAACGAATCACTATCTCGCGGTCAGAAAACGAGGTGTAGTTGTACGGAATTTCGCGCACGCGCGGCGTGTCGGCTGCGATGGCGGTGAGTTGGTGCAAAGGAAGCGGAGCGTTCATAAAGTTACTTCGGGTGGCCCTGAGGGTTATCACGAAATCTCATTATCGCGCCGTAACGGTGCACAGGGTGAAAACGGGTCCTTTTTGACCTTGGCGAACGCAGTTTTTGCGATTATCTGAGGCTTTACGGGGACGGCTTTTCAGCGCTGTCAGCTTTAGGGTTGCCAGCATCCTGGGGTGCGCTGCCAGCTTGGGCGGATGCATCGTCAGTGGCAGATACCGTGGTAGTTTTGCCAAAGTATTTCGACGCCAGAATGCCCACCTCGTACAAAATGCACATGGGCACCGCCAACGCCAACTGCGAGATCACATCAGGTGGCGTCACAATGGCGGCCAGTACAAATGCAATCACCACAAAATAACCACGATACTCCTTGAGCTTTTCCACCGTCATGATGTTAAATCGGGTGAGAAGCACCACAATAATTGGCACCTGAAACGCCAGGCCAAAGGCTATATACAACCCCAAAATACTTTCAACATAGCTGGCTACATCAGGGGTTGCCGATACGGACGCCGGCGTGAATTTCTGGATGAATTCAAACATGCGGTCCAACACAAAAAACTGCACAAATGCAATACCTGCATAGGCCAGCAAGCTGCCAAACAAGATCATCGGCAGCGCAAACTTTTTCTCGTGGCTGTACAGGCCTGGTGCTACAAACATCCATAGTTGGTACATCAGCCACGGCAGTGCCAACAGCACCGCGCCCATCATCAGCACTTTCATGGGTACAAAAAATGGTGAGAACACCCCCACCGCTATCAATTTAGAGCCAGGTGGCATATGCGCCATGATGGGGCGCGCTACCCAGTCAATGAGCCCGCTGGGGCCGGGGTAGATAGCCAAAATAATGATGCCCACTACCAATCCATACACACAGTACAACAGCCGGTCGCGCAACTCCATCAGGTGCGCCACAAATGGCTGCTCGGTGCCAGCCAGTTCGTCGTCTTTGTTGGGCTTTGTCATGGGGTCAAAATACGTTGGATTTACGGTGGTCTTGGTTAAGATCACTATTAAATGTGATCTGACCCCATTTAATTCATTTAGTTAGTTGAATTTGACGGGGCGGTATTTGGCTACGCGGGCTGCGCCTGACAGCGCTTTGGTGCGCACGCCCACGCGGGCTTTGTACCACTGGGGCGTAGCGCCTACTTTGGTGCGCCACTTCTTTTTGGGGTGTTTGTATTCGGGGAAGTATTCGGGGGCTGTGTAGCTGGTACTGGCTGCATCGCCGGTAGCCTCTGACCATGACTTTTCAAAATCCGAGGCGTTGGTTTGGATGGAATTTTCAACATCGCGGGCAGCACCTTCGACGCCCTCTTTCATTTTCTTAAGCTCTTCCAGGTCCATCGAACGATTGACTTCGGATTTGACATCGGCCACGTAGCGCTGTGCTTTGCCCAGCAGTGCGCCCACCGTGCGGGCCACGCGCGGCAATTTCTCAGGGCCGATCACGATCAACGCGACAGCCCCGATCAGCGCGATCTTGGAGATGCCAAGATCTATCACGGGTGGTCAATCATCTTGATGCAAACTATGCAATTCGCTGCGCGCTATGGGATCAAGACTTTTGCTTGGCTTCAACATCGATGGTGTCTTTGGCTGTAGCGGAGTTGGCCACCTGGCCTGCTGCTGCTTCAGCTTTGTCAGCGGCAGTCTCGCTGCCAGTTTTCATACCGTCTTTAAAGCCTTTGACCGCGCCGCCAAGGTCAGAGCCCATGTTTTTGAGTTTTTTGGTGCCAAACACCAAAACAACGATCAACAGAACAATACCCCAATGCCAAATTGAAAATGAACCCATAACAACTCCTAAATAGTCATAACAAAGAATAAGTTATTTTAGTCTGCCCAGTACGCAAACCCTAAACCCTACCAAGCTAATACCCTGCAAAAGTGATGACTGGCCTGTAACGGCCAAATGATCAACCCCGAAGCCAAGGCCGTGGCCCGCCCATCACATGAAAATGCAAATGCTGCACTTCTTGCCCGCCCTGTGCACCCGTGTTGGCCACAACACGAAACCCACCCTCGGGGTAGGGCTTGCAGCCCTGCTCCAGTGCCAGCTTGGGCGCCAATAAAAGCATGCGGCCTAGCATGGCTGCATGCTCAGTGCCTACATGGGCCAAACTGGCAATGTGCTGCTTGGGTACCATGAGGAAATGCACTGGCGCCCATGGCGCGTGGTCGTGAAAAGCCAGAATCTCATCGTCCTCAAAGACTTTGCGCGACGGGATGGCGCCTTGGATAATTTTGCAGAAAATGCAGTGGGGATCAGCGCTCATGTGGAAAGTAGCAATTCAAAATAAATCAAGGTGCACGGTTGCCGTTAAAGCGCAGCCAGCCTTTAATGCAGCGGTACAGGTACCACAAACCCACGATGCTTGAAGCTACAACCCCTGGGAGTAAAAGCAACAGGTACAGCGGGGAAGTCACCACCAGCCACAAAATAGTCCACCAAAATGTGCTGATCATGTAGTTGTGATGGGCAGTGTATAAGCTGTCAGTTTCATCACTGCGTTTGATGTAGTTAACTATCAGCGCAATCACCGCCAGGCTGCCCAGGCTAGCCCACGCCACAGTGTGCATGCCATACAAGATGTGCATCACTGTGCGGTCACCCGAGTTTTTAGCTTCAAAATCTGCGTAGTTGGTTTGTGCCATACCATCCTCCCTCTTCAAGTTTATTGGTTTCGATCTTGCTTGGTTTTAAGTTTGCATAGTTTAAAGTTTACTTAGTTTCCAGCTCACGCGCCTGCGCTTTGCGGGCGGCTTTTTCTTCCAGGCCGCTGGTGCCCACGCGCTTGTCCAGCTCGGCTAGTACATCTTGCGGTCCCAGGCCATAAAAGCTCAGCGCCACCATGCTGTGAAACCACAAGTCGGCCGTCTCGGCAATGATTTTGGCTTTTTGCGCGTCAGTTTGGCCACCGTGATCAGCGTCTTTGCAGGCCATCACCAGCTCAGTGGCTTCTTCGCCAATTTTCTTTAAAAACGCGTCCGGCCCTTGGTGCAACAAGCGCGCCGTATAACTGCTGGCGGGGTCACCGCCTTTGCGGGACGCCAGCACGCGGGCCAGTTG
>JANNCO010000393.1:0-1952 GCA_031386655.1 Polaromonas sp.
GCAACAGCGAGGCTAGCGACTGCATATCAAAATTGGCGCTGGCATCACGTCCTGCTACTATTTCAATAGCTATCTGAGCAGTATCTGGAAGCATTAGTGGCCTATTTGACAAATTATGCGGGGCAATCGGCACCATTACCCAACCCGATATCGAAGGGTGCAAAATAGGTCCTCCTGCCGACATGGCGTACGCCGTTGACCCGGTGGGCGATGCGATGATCAGCCCGTCTGCACGCTGGTTAGCCACAAAGCGGCCATCCACTTCTACCCTCAGTTCCAGCATGCCCGCGCTGGCGCCACGGTTGACCACTACGTCGTTCATGGCCAGCGCATCAAACACGCTGCGGCCATCGCGCACCACTTGCCCATGCATCAGGCTGCGGCGGTCTTCGGTAAATTCGCCTTGCAGCATGGGTGCCAAGGCGCTTTGGTAATCTTCCAGCGCAATGTCGGTAATAAACCCCAAGCGGCCTTGGTTGATGCCAATCAGCGGCACACCAAAGCGCGCCAGTTGCCGGCCAATGCCCAGCATCGTGCCGTCGCCACCCACTACCAGGCCTACGTCGCACTGCGCACCGATGCCGTTCACATCCAGTACAGGGTAGTGGTTAATGCCGGTGTAGCTGGCAGTGTCTTTCTCTAGCGCTACCTCCACCCCGGATTTTTCTAAAAACTTGGCAATGTCCAGCAATATCTCGCGCGCGCCGGGGCCGCTGCTGGCGTGGTATTTGCCAATCAGGGCGATATGGCGAAATTGCGTGGGCTTAGATGGTGGCATTTGTTAAATTAGATCATTAAAATGGGGTAACCAATATGAGTATCTGTTATTTTCATGCTCGATGACCGTGCCAAGCTCTTGTTAAAAGCGCTGGTCGAGCGTTATATTGCCGACGGGCAACCGATTGGCTCACGCACACTGTCGCGCGCCAGCGGGCTAGACCTGTCGCCCGCTACCATCCGTAACGTGATGAGTGACTTGGAAGAGCTGGGTTTAATTGCCTCGCCCCACACCTCTGCAGGCCGTATACCCACTGCGCGCGGCTACCGCCTGTTTGTAGACACCATGCTAACCGCCAACCGTCAAGAGATCGGCTTGCCCACCTTGGCGGCCGAACAACCGCAAAAGGTTATTACCAACGCCGCACAGTTGCTGTCTAACCTGTCGCAGTTTGTGGGCGTGGTCATGGCACCACGGCGCAGTTCGGTGTTCAGGCATATTGAATTTATGCGGTTGTCTGAAAAGCGCATTCTGGTCATCATCGTCGCGCCTGACGGCGATGTGCAAAACCGGGTGATTTTTACCGAAAGCGACTACACGCAAACTCAGCTGATAGAAGCCAGTAACTTCATCACCACGCACTATGCCGGCCTGACCATCGATCAAGTGCGTGAGAAGCTCAAAACCGAGATGGAGCAACTGCGCACCGAGATTGCGGTGTTGATGCAAGCTGCGGTGCAGGTAAGCTCTGACGCGATGGGGCAGGGTGATAACGAAGTAGTTATTTCAGGCGAACGTAACCTGCTGTCGGTAAGTGATTTTTCGTCCGACATGGGCCAGCTGCGCCGCGCGTTTGACCTGTTTGAGCAAAAAGCCCAAATCATGCGTTTGCTGGATGTGTCCAGCCAAGCTGCGGGTGTGCGTATTTACATCGGTGGCGAGAGTCAAATTGTGCCGTTTGAAGAACTGTCGGTGGTGAGTGCACCTTATGAAGTAGACGGCCAAATTGTGGGTACTTTGGGGGTGATAGGCCCCACCCGGATGGCATATGACCGCATGATCCAAATTGTGGACATCACCTCAAAGCTGGTGAGCAACGCACTCAGCCACCATAAATAAGCCACCGAAACGCTGCTATAATTCAAAGCTTCGCGGCTGTAGCTCAGTTGGATAGAGTACTTGGCTACGAACCAAGGGGTCGTGGGTTCAATTCCTGCCAGCCGCACCAAAAAAA
>JANNCO010000394.1:0-2699 GCA_031386655.1 Polaromonas sp.
AGGCATGCCGCCAGCGTTCAATCTGAGCCAGGATCAAACTCTATAGTTCGATCTTGAATTTACTCATAAAACGGAATTGAAGAAGAATTACTTCTATCTATCAATTACGCATGAGTGTTTAAAGTCCAAAAGACTTGACTAGACTTTTAACAGTTTTGTCTGGCAATCGCCTTCAAACACCCACGCTTATCGGCTGTAAATTTTTAAGGAACTTTGCAAAACACCTAAATGTTTTACTTGCTTGCTGTGATCAGCGAAGCCTTAAATTATAACACGTTTTTTACTATCGAGTCAAATTAATTTCTGTTTTTATTATCGCTATCGATGTTTTGTTTGAGCTTATTCAACTCTTTCAAATCTATCGGCGTTTTAAGCAGAGCCTCAAATTATATACCGGATTTTTGATGTCCGTCAAATTTTTTGAAGTTTTCTTTTGATGTGTTCAGCATTTACAGCTTTACTTGTCATCAGCAGAGCCTGTTAGTATACGTCGATTTTGGCCCGTGGTGCAAGCTTTTTGATTAATATTTACCGTCGTCTATCAAGTCGTCAGCAGGGGCAAGCTACGTATGCGCTTGCCCGTCAGAACAAACCAAGCATTAGCCAATGCGGGGGCTACCGGAGGCAAACCAGGTTCACCTACACCTGCTGGTGCCAATGCGCTGGGGACGATGTGGGTGTACACCTGCGGCGCTTGTGCTAACGTCAACATACGGTAATCGGGGAAGTTGCTTTGCTGAACCACACCTTGTGCAATGTCTACACGCCCGTATAAAGCAGCTGTTAGACCGAAAATAACGGCGCTTTCTATTTGCTGGGCCACGATACCGGGGTTGATGACGGTGCCGCAGTCGATGACGCAAATTACTTTATGAACACGCGGCGTGCCTTGCTCAATAGAAACCTCCACTACCTGCGCCACGATAGAACCAAATGACTCGTGCAGCGCCAGCCCACGTGCACGGCCTGCAGGGGGCGGTGTGCCCCAGGCTGCTTGGCGCGCAGCCAGCTCCAACACGGCTAAATGGCGTGGCGATTGCGCAAGCGCCGCACGCCGAAATTTCAGCGGATCTGCTTTACTGGCATAAGCCATCTCATCGACAAAACTCTCGGAGAAGAACGCATTGTGCGAATGCCCTACACTGCGCCAAAACCCCACAGGCACGCCTGACATCGTGGCAGTGTGCGACATGTGTTGGTGGGCAAAGTTATAGGGCAGGTCAAATAAACCTTCTGACGTGGTTTTGTCGGGCCCGTCTACAGGGCCTGACAGCAGCGGAAAGGCCCGCGCAAACCAACGCGGCGTAATAGCGTCGCCCGCGGAATGGATGCGCAAGCTGCTGGCAGTGCCTTTTGCATCAAAAGTTGCGCGTAGCAGTGCGGCGTGGGCTGGGCGGTAGACATCGTGCCCCATGTCTTCTTCGCGTGAGTACAAAAGCTGCACCGGGCGACCTTGGCAGTCCATGGCCACACGCACGGCCTGCGCGACAAAATCTACTTCTAAACGGCGACCAAATCCACCGCCTAATAGGGTCACGTGCACGGTGACCTTGTCTTTGGGCACTCCCGCTGTTTGCGCTGCGATATCACGTGCCATTTGCGGCACCTGGGTAGGCGCCCACACGGTAACCTGGCCATCCTTGACTTGGGCCGTACAGTTCATCGGCTCCATCGTGGCGTGGGCTAGGTAAGGGGCGCTGTAGACAGCCTCTAGCTTGGTGGAGTTGGTGCGCTCTGCATCGTCCACCGACCCACGGCTGTGGAAGGTAAAGCCGCCGCCTTGGCTAGCCGTGTCACTTAAGGTTTTTTCAATCAGCGCGGAGTCCAACGCACCCAGTGTGCGCTGCTGCCACTGCACCTCTAGCGCCTGTGCGCCCTGCTTGGCATGCCATGATGTAGCGCCAATCACTGCCAGCCCTGCCGTACCGCCGCCCAGCGCAGGCAGCGCAACCACACGCTCCACACCCGGCATGGCCAGCGCTTTGGCCGAGTCCACCGCACCTGGAGAGCCGCCCAGCATGGGGCACAGGCGTACAGCGGCAAACAGCATACCCGGTAGTCGCACGTCCATACCAAACTGTGCTGTGCCGTTGATTTTGGCGGGCACGTCGATGCGGGGTGCATTGGTGCCAATGAGTTTGAAATTTTTGGGGTCTTTGACTTTGACATCACTCACCGTCACTGCCGCTGCAGCTAGGGCTAAATCGCTAAATTTGGCGGTTTTTCCTCCTGCACTCAGTACACCCGCTTGCAGTTGCACGTCAGCAGCGGGCACGCCCCATTGGGCCGCCGCCGCAGCTACCAGTTGCGCGCGCACAGTCGCAGCGGCTAGCCGCACCGGGCCCCACGCATCGGCCACGCTAGACGACCCGCCGGTGACCACTACGCCCAGCTCACGCGCGATCTTGCCCACGATCCATTCGCTGGTTTTAACCACCGTAGTTGGGTGGCTGGCCTCGGTGTCTTTGGGGTGAAACGGCAGAGCCGACACAAACATAGCTACGTTGCCGTAGATGGTGTCTAGCCCCGACTGCGCAATGCGTACTTGAGACAGCGCAATGTCCAGCTCTTCAGCCACCAGCATGGGCAGTGCGGTGTGCACGCCCTGGCCCATCTCGCTGCGCGGCATGGCCAGCACCACGGTGCCGTCTGCGGCCAGCTTGATCCAGCCGTTGAGCGCCACATCGCCATCGGCAGGC
>JANNCO010000492.1:0-3273 GCA_031386655.1 Polaromonas sp.
TGCGCACCAGCGAGCCTGGTGACGCCGCGCCACGCATCTTGCAGCCTAAGCCGCTTAGCAAATGGGGAAGAGAGAAACGGTCAATTTCTAGTTAATAGAACAGTATTGGCCGCGAAGCTGAGTACGCCGCCTGCCAGCTCCTGTACAAAACATGGAGTACGCCGGCTGCCAGCTCCCGTACAAAACATGGAGTACGCCACCGGCCAGCTCCCGTATAAAACATGGAGTACGCCGCCGGCCAGCTACCGTACCAAAACAAGAATAGCAATCTTCAACCCAAGCTAACCATTCACCACTGGCGCTTACGGTACAAACACAGCCCACTGTATCGGCCCACATCGCACCCTGCTGTGCCGCGCATAATCGAGGCATTGTTTTATGCTTGCTACTATGTCTGACCCTACCTACAGTTTTGTCCCGCCTTACACCCACCCTGCCACCCTGCTGCCTGCGCTGCGCCAGCAGGGGTTTGCGTTGCTGCCCGCGGCTGATGTTGCCCAGCTAGCAGGCTGCCCACTGGCTGACTTGGCCGCGCTAGGCGCAAGCTGGCAATACCTGCAGCCCGATGCGTACCTGAAAGACGGTGGCAAGTACCGCAAGCGGCGTCATGCCAGCTATGTGGTGGACACGCGTAGCATGGCCAACACGCCCAGCTTGGACAATACCTCCAACTTGGACAATACACCCAGCTTGGCCAACACAGACAGTGCGCACAGCGTGCAAACCATGCCCCACCGCGCGCACTGGCAACCCGTGGAATACAACGCCTTGCATGGCGGCATGCAGCGCTGGTTTGAGCCGGTAGAGCCATCTACGCACACCCCAGCGTGGGCGGCGCTGCTGGGCTGGATGGGCAGTTTGGCCAACCAGTTGCGCAGCCCCCAGCCGTGGTACACCGAGGCGCACCAGTTTCGTATTGACACCGAAGGCGGCATTGGCCGCCCCACGCCCGAGGGTGCGCACCGCGATGGGGTTGATTTGGTGGCGGTGTTTTTGGTGGCGCGGGAGGGCGTGAAAGGCGGCGAAACACGCGTGTTCGACGCCGATGGCCCCAGCGGCCAGCGCTTTACCTTGACCGAGCCGTGGAGCGTGCTGCTGCTAGACGATGCCCGCGTCATCCACGAGACCACGCCCATCCAACCGACAGCTGACAACGCACACCGCGATACCTTGGTGGTGACGCTGCGGGCCAAATCGTTTCAAGACGCCATTTGAAAGACTGTATATGACCTTGCCGATTGACTTTACCGACATTACCGCTGCAGCCGCGCGCATTAAAGGTATTGCCCACCGCACGCCAGTGCACACCTCTACCACGGCCAACACGCGCACGGGTGCGCAGCTGTTTTTTAAATGCGAAAACTTCCAGCGCATGGGTGCGTTTAAGTTTCGCGGTGGGTACAACGCGCTGGCACAGTTCACGCCTGCACAGCGCAAGGCAGGGGCTATTGCGTTTTCGTCGGGCAACCACGCGCAGGCTATTGCGCTGTCGGCCAAGCTGCTGGGCATGCTAGCGGTCATCGTCATGCCGCAAGACGCGCCCGCAGCCAAAATTCGTGCCACGCGCGAATATGGTGCCGAGGTCATTTTGTTTGACCGCTACACCCAAGACCGCGAGGCTATTAGCAAACAAATAGCGGCTGAGCGCGGCATGACCTTAATTCCGCCGTTTAACCACCGCGACGTGATGGCAGGGCAGGGTACGACTGCGCTAGAGCTGATCGAAGACGCTGGCCCGCTGGACGTACTGCTGGTGTGCATGGGCGGCGGCGGCCTCACGTCGGGTTGCGCCACGGTGGCCCAACATTTGCTGCCCCAGTGCGACGTGTACGGTGTAGAGCCGCTGGCGGGCAATGATTTTCAGCAGAGTTTTCGCAGTGGCAGCATCGTCAAAATCGACACGCCACGCACTATAGCGGACGGCGCGCAAACGCAAGCGCCAGGTGATTTAACCTTTGCTGTGTGCCGCGCTTTGCTGAAAGATGTTTTAACGGTAGACGATGCAGCCTTGGTTAAAACCATGCGCTTTTTTGCCGAGCGCATGAAGATGGTGATCGAACCCACAGGCGGCCTGGCAGCCGCCGCAGCATTGCTGGGCGACAGCGAAGGCAAGTTAGACATCAAAGGTAAGCGCGTAGGCATTATTGTCAGCGGCGGCAATGTCGATCCTGCTTATTACGCCAAGCTGCTGCGCGACGGCGTGTAGAACTGCAGAAGTTCTATACTTGCCTGCAGTTGTATTGACATAAGGTAGCCAATGACTCTGCAAGCTCTTTTTAGATGGTTTTTGCTGTGCGCAGCGGTGCTGCTGGCAGGCTGCGGTATGCCGTACGCCACGGTAAAAAACGTGACAGGCCAAGACGTGATGCTGCTGGGCCACGACCCTGTTGCTTACTTTACGAAAGCGCAAAGTGTGCGCGGCAACCCGGTGTTTCAAACCACGCTGCCGGGGCGCACCTATTACTTTATCAATATTGACCACAAGCGACTGTTTGACGCTGCACCTGATAAATACGAGCCGCAGTACGCAGGCTTTTGCGCCAGTGGCGCGGCCTACGCGCTCAAGCTAGGCTCTGACCCGACCGAGTGGCGCGTGGTGGATGGCAAGCTGTACATCTTTGGCGATGTATTGGGCCGCACCGCCTGGGAGCTAGACCCGGCGTGGAATATCAAGCACGGCGACGAGGTTTGGCCCGGCGCCAAAGACGCTGGCTGGCGCGGCCAAACCCTCAAGCGCTACGCCTACAAAGTGGCGTGGTACAAAACTGGCGCGGACATTCGCAAAGAGTTTGAAGCTAAATACCCGGGCAAAGCGATGCCTGTATTTGACGTAGGCAGTATGTGGCAAAACCTGTTTACCAAATACCCTGGCTGGCGTGCACGCGAGGGCTACGGCGGGCAGCCTGCCACTGGCTTGGTGGGCGATGACCCATGCCCTGTGGCTTGCATCGGGGTGCCGTCTAAAGCGTTTGGTTCTTAAGCTGGGGTGCGGCGTGGATTCTTAATTGCTCGAAGATGTCTTTCCTTGGATCTCGCGGTTTCGCGGCGCAGCGCAGGCCCTGAGGTTGCGCCCCGGTCGGCGGCCCCCTTTGGGTAAGCTTTGCAGTACTCGAAATTTGGGGTCAATGTGCAAAACTCGCCTGTCGGCTCAGACAAGCACATTGCCTGATCCCAAATTTCTGCGTGCTTCAAGCCCGCCGCCCTGATTGGGGCGCAACCCCAAGGCCTGCACTGCGCCGCGAATACGGGGTTGGTGGATTTATTTGCGGTGAA
>JANNCO010000504.1:0-5559 GCA_031386655.1 Polaromonas sp.
GCGGCTTGGGGTTGATCTGGGCGTTGGCCCGCTCGGCCAAGCTGCCACCGGGCGTGGCCAGTGGCGGGCGGTAGGGGTAGTTGGGCTGCGTACGGGGCAGATTAAGGTTCAGCGGCGGGCGCTGCAAGCCGCCACCGGCCGCTGGGTTGCCCAGAGTACCTGCCCCACCGGAACCACTGCCGGGCAGGCCGCTGGAGTTGCCAGTGGCAGAGCCTGTCGCTGCGCCTGCGGCCGCGCCCGAGGCTGCACCTGTGCCTGCATTAGCACCTGACGGCGTACCCACTGCCGCACCCGCTGGGCCGGGCGCGCCCCAGCCTGGGCTGACAGCGGGCGCGGTGGCGCGAGGTGTGGGTGCGGTGGCAGCGGGTGAAGCGGTGGCAGCAGGTGGCGCTGGGGTGGCAGTTGGTGGCGGTGTTGGGGTAGCAGCTGGTGATGGTGTTGGGGTAGCAGCTGGCGCTGGTGTTGGGGTGGCAGCTGGCGCTGCGGGCGTGGTGGGTACTGCACCAGCGCGTGCTGGAGGTGCTGGTGCAGGCGCGGGTATTGGCACAGGTGCCGGTGCCGGACTGGGCGCTGGAGCCGGTACAGGTATTGGTGCAGGCGCAGGTAGAACTGGGGGCGCTGGCTCGGGCGCAGCAATTGGCACTGGCACTGGCACTGGCACTGGCACTGGCACTGGCGCAGGAGATGGCGCGACGGGTAGCGGTGGAGCTGGTGGCGGCGGCACCGGGGGCGGCGGTACTGGCGGTGGTAGTAAAGGCGGTGGTGGAGTTGGCACAGGTGCAGGTGCAGGCACAAGTGCAGGTTCGGGTGCTGGTACAGGCACGGGCGCAGGCGTTGGTGCTTCGGCCATGCGCTCGGGCGCAGTTTCTTGCGCACGCTCTATCGCTTTAGGCGTTTCAACTATGGGATCTTCGCGCGTGCGAATGGCGGTTTGTACTGGCTCGGCAGGCGCACGGCGCGCAGGTGGTTGGGCAGGCGTGCGGTTGGTTGCACGGGCGCGGGCGGGCTTGATCGGGGCGACTTGCTGGGTCACCTCTAACGGCGTGCTTTGCTGCGCCACCAGGGGCGGTAACGACAGTTGCGCAGCCGTCTGGCGCGCGCGGCGTGCGCTGATGCCGCGCTGCTGCTGGGCGGCTTGGGCGTTGGCGTTAGCATTGGCGTTGGTGTCTGCAGCAGTCGACGCATCGCTGCGAAAAATTTGTACCACCACACTCTGCATAGCCTGCTGCAGAGGCCAGTACAAATTAGCTATCCACAGCAAGGCCACGTGCACCAAAAACACCAGCGCCCACACCAGCAGACGGCTGCGCGCGGGCGGAAGATCGGTGGTTGGAAACAGCGGTCGGGTCACAATGAAATGGTCTCACACCCCTTACAATCTAGGGTTTTCACGCACATTGTCCCACTGACCATGCGCTGCCTGTAACCATTCAGCTACAAGTTGCCGCCAAGATTCAAAGCGACCCGCCCTGTGACCGCCATGCAAGCTTCCGTTATTACCCATCCCATCACAACTTTTTCAGGTGGCCGTGCACTGTCGGCCAGCAAAACATCACAACTGCTGGCCACCGCGCAGCAGCTGGTACCACAAGTCACCGCTATAGCCACGCACTGGGTGCACTGGGTGCAAACTGACGCCCTGCCCACAGCCGACATGCATGCCAAGCTGCAAGCTCTGCTGACGTATGGCGAACCCGCTGCTGCGGCCGCTGCCGCTAGTGGCGAGCTGGCAGTGGTCATGCCGCGCCTGGGCACCGTGTCGCCTTGGGCATCGAAAGCCACAGACATTGCCCGAAATTGTCTAGGTGATTGCGGTTTGCACATACACAGGGTAGAGCGCGCCCTGCACTACACCTTCACGCTCAAAAACCCCTTGCTGGGCAAAGCCGTTTTAAAGCCCGAGCAGCGTAGCGCATTGGCCGCACTGCTGCACGACCGCATGACCGAGAGCGTGGCGTTTGATGCCGACGCGCCGCGCGCGCTGTTCACACCGCTGCAGGCTGCGCCGATGCAATATGTGGATGTTTTAAAGCAAGGCCGCGCAGCGTTAGATAAAGCCAACACCGAATTTGGCTTGGCCTTGGCCGAAGACGAAATCATCTACCTGCAAGACGCCTTCACCAAACTGCAGCGCAACCCCACCGACGTTGAGCTGATGATGTTTGCGCAGGCTAATAGTGAGCACTGCCGCCACAAAATTTTTAACGCCCAGTTCACCATCGACGGCGCAGCGCAAGACCTCAGTTTGTTTGGCATGATCCGCAACACCCACGCGCTGGCACCGCAGCACACGGTGGTGGCGTATTCAGACAACTCGTCCATCATGGAAGGCCATGTTTCTGAAGCCTTTTATGCCAGTAACCCAGGTAAATCCTGCTCAAGCAGCTATGAAAAACATAGTAGCCTGCGGCATGTACTGATGAAGGTAGAAACCCATAACCACCCCACCGCCATCAGCCCATTCCCCGGTGCCAGCACCGGTGCAGGCGGCGAGATACGCGACGAAGGTGCCACCGGCCGAGGCTCAAAACCCAAAGCAGGACTCACAGGATTTACCGTGTCTAATTTAAATGGTAATTTAAATGGGGTCAGATCACATTTAAATGGTGACACGTCAAAAATTAAAGGTGATCTGACACCATTTAATTTGACCCCATTTAATTTCCCTTCGCACATGGCTGCGCCGTGGCAGATCATGACCGAAGGGCCGTTGGGTGGCGCGGCGTTTAACAACGAGTTTGGCCGCCCTAACCTTAACGGTTACTTTCGTGCGTTTGAGCAAACCATTGCCGGCCAGCGCTGGGGCTACCATAAGCCCATCATGATTGCAGGCGGCTTGGGCACGATTGACGCAACGCAAACTGAGAAAATTATTTTCCCTGCAGGTTCGTTGCTCATTCAGCTAGGTGGGCCGGGCATGCGCATTGGCATGGGCGGCAGCGCAGCCAGTTCGATGGCGTCGGGCACCAATGCGGCGTCGCTTGATTTTGATTCAGTGCAGCGCGGCAACCCCGAGATTGAACGCCGCGCCCAAGAGGTAATTAACCAGTGTTGGCAATTGAAAGAAGCCAATCCCATTCTCGCTATCCACGACGTGGGCGCAGGCGGATTAAGCAACGCATTCCCCGAACTGGTGAACGACGCTGGCCGTGGCGCACGCTTTGATTTGTCTGCCGTGCAGCTAGAAGAAAGCGGCCTAGCCCCCAAAGAAATTTGGTGCAACGAAAGCCAAGAGCGCTATGTGATGGCGATAGCCCCCGAGTCGCTAGAGCTGTTCAAAAGCTTTTGTGAGCGTGAGCGTTGCCCGTTTGCGGTGATTGGCGTGACCACCGATGACAAGCATCTTGTAGTGGGCAATTTCTCGGAGCCGTCGCGAGCGGACGGCGGGCTAGGCGCACGGCGCACAGGAACCGCAATGGACAAGCAAGTCCATGAGGATTCCGCCAAGAGGGACAGAAAGGGCCCCTCCTCTTCCAGCGCAACGACGCCCCCCGTTCGCGCAGTAGGCTCTCAACATGCGGTAGATATGCCGATGAACGTGCTACTGGGCAAACCACCCAAAATGCACCGCGACGTGAAAACCGTACAACGCACATTTAAACCCATCGACCTGACCGGCGTTGACCTGCAGGACAGCGTTATCAAAGTCCTCTCGCACCCCACGGTAGCCAGCAAACGCTTTCTCATCACCATCGGCGACCGCACCGTGGGCGGCATGACGCACCGTGACCAAATGGTCGGCCCATGGCAAGTGCCTGTGGCCGACTGCGCTGTGACGCTGGCCGATTTAAGCGGCTTTGCAGGCGAGGCCATGGCCGTGGGCGAGCGCACGCCGCTGGCTATCTTTAACCCCGCAGCCTCGGGCCGCATGGCCGTGGCCGAGGCCATTACCAACCTGCTGGCCGCGCCGATAGATCTGCCCCGCGTCAAGCTGTCAGCCAACTGGATGGCTGCCTGTGGCGAGCCGGGCGAAGATGCCGCGCTGTACGCCACAGTCAAAGCCATTGGCATGGAGCTGTGCCCTGCACTGGGCATCAGCATTCCGGTAGGCAAAGACTCACTGTCCATGCGCACGCAGTGGACAGACGACCAAGGCGCTCAACACAAAGTCACCTCCCCCGTGTCGCTCATCATCAGCGCGTTTGCCACCCTGGTCGATGTACGCGGCACGCTCACCCCGCAACTGAACCGCAGCGAGCCAGACACTACCCTGGTGTTCATCGACATCGCCCAAGGCCACAAGCGCATGGCGGGCAGCATCTTGGCGCAAGTGCTAGACCAAGAAGGCCAAGAGACACCTGACTTGGACGATGCTAAAAACCTTATCAACCTGGTCAACGCCATCAACGCCCTGCGCGCGCAAGGCCGCATCTTGGCCTACCACGACAAAGGCGACGGCGGCCTGCTGGCCACCGTGTGCGAGATGGCTTTTGCAGGCAATGTGGGCATAGCGCTGAATGTAGACATGCTGCTGCTAGAGGGTGATGGCATCACCGACAGCCGCATGGAAGTAGGCGACAGCAAAAACTGGAGCACGCAGGTGAGCGCGCGCCGCGAAGAGATGACACTCAAAGCCCTATTCAACGAAGAGCTGGGTGTCGTCATTCAAGTAAAAACATCAGAGCGCAACGCGGTGATGCAAACCCTGCGCGAACACGGCTTGTCTAAACACAGCCACTTTATTGGCAAAACACGCCCTGCGGTGCAAGATAGCAATTTGAACGTAGGCGTAGGCGAGGTCACCATCTGGCGCGACACCAAAAAGGTGTTTGCCGCCAAGCTGCAAGACCTGCACCAAGTGTGGGACGCCGTCAGCTGGCAAATAGCCCAAGGCCGCGACAACCCAGTGTGCGCCAATGCTGAGCACGCCAGTGTGGGCGACGCAACCAACCCAGGCCTGCATGTGCATTTAACTGATTTTTTAAGAGATAAACTGGCTGTTCAGGCCGTAGAACCTGCTCAAACAGCTATCAAATCAGTAGCATATGAAGGTATCGGTACTACAACACAGACAGAGCCCACAAGGTCCTCTGCCCGCACCCCCGCCGTCCTCACCGCCCGACCCAAAGTCGCCGTCCTACGCGAACAAGGTGTGAACTCGCACACCGAGATGGCCTACGCTTTCACCGAAGCCGGTTTTGAAGCCTACGATATGCACATGACTGATTTGCAAACTGGCCGCGCCAAGCTGCAAGACTTTGCAGGGCTGGTAGCCTGCGGTGGTTTTAGCTACGGCGACACACTGGGTGCAGGCATCGGCTGGGCACGCAGCATCACCTTTAACAACGCATTGAGCGACCAGTTCAAAGCCTTCTTCGCCCGGCCCGATACCTTTGGCCTGGGCGTGTGCAACGGTTGCCAAATGTTTGCCGAGCTGGCCGACATCATCCCCGGCGCAGCCGCCTGGCCGCGCTTTACCACCAACCAGAGCGAACGTTTTGAAGCCCGCCTGTCGATGGCTGAAGTGCTTGACTCACCCAGCTTGTTCTTCAAAGACATGGCTGGCAGCCGCTTGCCCATCGCGGTGGCCCACGGCGAAGGCTTTGCCAACTTCAGCCA
>JANNCO010000008.1:0-22591 GCA_031386655.1 Polaromonas sp.
TTGGGTTTGCAGATCAGCCCCAGTGATGACTACACCGCTAGCAACTGGGGTGCCGCGCTGGGCCACGAAGCTGGCGTGGTGGCCCGCAGCGACCTACCCGCTGCGCGCGGCCTGTGGCAGCAGGCGTACGACCGCTACACCCTGGCGCTGAAGCTCAACCCACAAAACATCATTGCCGCCAGCAACCTGGCCGCAGAGATGACCACAGAACGCGCGGTATTGCTCAAAGCGTCACCGGCACCCACTGCGCAAACCATCGCGCAGGCTGATGAGTTGCTGCAGCGCGCCAGGATCATCTTGCTGGGTTTGTCTGACGACTCCAAAGCATCGGTAGCCTACAACATAGCCTGCATGTACGCCCTGGACGGCAAAGTAGCTGACGCCCTGCTGTGGCTGCAGCGCAGCCACAGCGCAGGCAGCTTGCCGCAAAAATCATACATCGCGCAAGACAGCGACTTTGACAGCATACGCAGCACGCCAGCGTTTGCAGCATGGTTTGCACAGCTTCGATAGTGTTTTTATGATAAAAATAGCCAATAACTCAGGTAAAACCTGCTCAGGCAGCTATTGAATAGATAGTGTTAGTGCACCTTGCAGTTCGGGCAGCGTGTCCTAATAATGCGCCGCTCTGCTGGGCTGGGCTGATGAAACTGCGGTGTAAAGATTAGTCCGTTAAGCTGAGTGGAAAATTTAAAGTGTGCCACTATACGCTGCACAATCCATTGAACAATCCATTGAAAAATCCAAGGATCACATGATAGTTAACACCGCTGCATCACAGGCTGACTCGGACACTGATATAAAAAGTGCACGCCGCGCTGATGAGCCTTTTCCTGACCATCACAATGATTTAGCGGCCACGCTTAAATTTGCCTGGCAAATGGTGGGGCGAGGTGTGCAAGACAGGCGCTCGCCTTTTCACACGCCAGTATTGGCCACGCAGTCGGCGGGTGGCCCGCAGGCGCGGGTATTGGTGCTGCGGGCGGCAGATGCACAGGCGCGTATATTGACTTTTCATACCGATACCCGGTCTGCCAAGCTGCTAGAGCTGGCAGCTGACCGCAGAGGTGCGCTGACTTTTTACGATGCAGCGCGCAAGGCGCAAATACGCATGAATGGTGTGGTAAGCGTACATGCAGGCGACGCAATGAGCCACGACCGTTGGGCGGCAGCCCGCCCAAGTTCGCTGCGCTGCTTTTTGGGTGCGCAGCCAGGCGGCGTGAGCGCAGAACCTACCAGCGGCTTGCCGCCACAGGTACAGGGGCGTGAGCCTGATCCGCACGAGCTTGTTGCAGCAGAACCCCATTTTGCAGTGCTGCAATTTGCTGTACAGCGACTGGAGTGGCTGCATTTGCATACGGCTGGCCAGCGGCGCGCGCTGTTTAGCTGGGCAGATGCGTCTTTGGACAGCCGCTGCACCATGCAATGGTTGAATCCTTAAAAAAACGATTTTATTGTTCTGTTTTACTGCTGCTTTTTTCAGCCAAAAAAATGCCTGACAGTACCGTAATACCTGCTCAAACAGCTACTAAATTAATAGTATTTAATTGATTCGTTGATCTAAACAACCCATGAAAAAACTATGTGCCTTCGGTTTGCTGTGCTTTGTAGCTTGGGGAGTGGCAGCGCAAACCACGGCCAAATTACGCAACCCTAAAACTCCCCCAATCCATGCTAGCCAGGCCAACCGGCTTGGCAGCTGCGTGCCAGCAGGCCATGCCGACGCGCAGAGCTTGGCGCAAACATGGGGCGCCACGCTGGCTACCGAGGGCATGCATTCGCCCAACGCACGCGCAGCCCGCGCACAGTGGAAGCTGGCAGCGCAGTGCTACCGCCAAGCGGCCATGCTAGAACCCACCAACAGCCAGGCCACCAACAGCCAAGCCAACAACAGCCAGGCCAACAACAGCCAGGCCACAAAAAGCCAGGCCATAAACGGCTGGGGCATGGCGCTGGGCCTGGAGGCCCGTGCATTGGCCGCTACCAACCTGCCAGCGGCCCGCGCCATGTTTCGCCAAGCGGGCGAAAAATTTGCTTTTGCACTGCAGCTTGACTGGCAAAACTCTGTAGCGGCCTACCACTGGGGCATAGCCTTGGGCGACGAAGCCATGGCCATCACGGCGGCTGTGGCAAGCGACTTGCCGGCTGACTTACCAGGCGCTGGCGTGCTGTGGAACCTGGCCCGTCAAAAATACGCACTGGCCCAAGAGCTGGACCACAACAACGCACAAATAGCCGACAACTGGGGCGGCACCTACGCGGTACAAGCGCAGGCGCTAGCAGGCAGCGATTTGCCCGCCGCGCGCGCGTTGTGGCAGCAGGCCTACAACCGCTTCACCCTGGCCACCCACATCGACCCCGCACACCTTGACGCTGCCCACAACCTGGCTGGCGCCATGCTGGCAGAGCGTGCCGCCTTGCTCAAATCGCCATCACCGCAATTGCCGCTGTCACCCCAAGCTGTTGCCGAGGCGGCAGACCTGCTGCAACGCGCCAAAAAAGTGCTGCTGGCCGATGCAGACAACCCCAACGCCAAAGCCGCCTACAACCTGGCCTGCATGTACGCGCTAGAAGGCCACACCGCGCAAGCCATGCAGTACCTGCAGCGCAGCGCCGCCGCAGGCAAACTGCCCCATAAATCACACATCGCGCAAGACAGTGACCTGGATGCCCTGCGCAACACGCCAGCTTTTGCAGCATGGTTTGCGCAGCTTCAGTGAGCATTTTTATACAGCATATAAGCCATTAACCCACGTAAAACCTGCTCAAACAGCTATTAAATTTATAGTGCTTTAGAATACAGATTTATATTTAGCTAGGTTGTGCTATGCCCGTACCTTTTGACTCCAGCACCATCACCCACGGCATACAGCTGGCGGTGGCTCCCGTGTTTTTGCTCACTGCTGTGTCGGGCATGATTGGCGCGGTGGCCGGGCGCTTGGCGCGCATTATCGACAGAGCACGCAGGGTAGAAGACGATGCACGCGCCAGCGCAGACGACGTGCTGCTGCAGCGCAGTTATATTGAGCTGGCCGAGCTGCGCCAGCGCGGGCGGCTGGCCAATGGCTGCATTGCGCTGCTGACCACTTGCGCTTTTTTAATCGGCCTGACAATAATTTTTCTGTTTCTGGCAGAGACCACCGCCTTTCAAACCCCGCGCTGGGCAGTGGGCAGCTTTTTGGCAGGCGTGGTGTGCTTTTTGCTGGCACTGCTGTGCTTTTTGGCCGAGACTATCATTGCTACGCGGCTGCTTAATTTTCATATGTTGCGGCATAAATAGACCATGCTGCTGCCGTAAATAGGGCTAGCCTGTCAGTACTGGCCTGGGCAATAATGCATGGTTATCAACTACAAGGGGCTACCACCATGAAGGGCAATTTTGCAGCTATCGTACTGATCGTCGTCGGCGCGGGTTTTTTACTCAGCAACTTGGGGCTGCTGAACTTCAGTGTGATAGAAGTGCTGCGCGTGTGGTGGCCTGCAGTGTTGATAGCTTTGGGAGCAGCGTTGTTTTTTATGCCAAGCAATAAATCAGACACGCAAGACAAGCACTAGATGTGCTGGCCATCAAAAAGCTTCTTTGGGTTTTTGGTAGGGCACCATTTTGGCTTTGCCGCCGCTCAGTTCTATCAAATGCAAAATGGCTTTTTGCATTCTGGGCAATAAGCTGTCGTCAAGTTTGCCGTAGATTTCAAACAGGAAACTACTGCTTTTTGAATCTGACACAAACTTGTCTGAAGAACTGGTAGTAACGCTGTAGCTGCAATCGTCTGGGCAGTTAAAGCTGAATGACATGAATTTTTCAGTGTGCAACGCAGTGACAGTTTTTATGTCTTTGATTTGAATCGTATTTTTAGTGGTTTGACCATTGCCAATCATGGTGAAGGGTTCGAGTTTCCTGATCCATTCGCCATTATCAATTTTGTAGCTCAAATTGCGGATAGTGTTGTTAGCGGTTTGCGCCAAGATCCACTTCTCAGTTTCTTCCTTTGTTTGTGCCATCACCAGCAATGGTAAAAAAGCCAGGGCGCATAGTAATCTTTTCATTTCGTGTACTCGAGAATTTTATAAATTGGGTTAAAACTTCAGTTCTTCATGGCTTTATTTGCCGCTTGGAACTACTGTTTTGGCATGCTGTTTAACGTGACGCGAAATTTACTGTAGGGCTGCCCCAGCGTGGTTCTGGATTCAGGGTCAAATTCCATTTTTTGGGTACTGAAAAATTTGCCAGGCAGCAGGTATGCGGTGTCGACTTGTTTAACCAAATCTGCTTTGTAGGTGAACTGCGTCATCAGTTTGCGCACTTCATCGTGCTGCGGGGTGAACGCAGCAGACATGGTCAAGCTGGTCAGCGGGCACACCCACTGGCCATCTGCTGGCGTGTCGCATGGCCCGTTGGTAAAGTCCATTTTGAAGTCGGGTGCAATCATAATTTTGCCCGGCTCTAAAAGGAAGGTACCAATATTGCTGGACCCATCTGGCGCGCTAGGCACCAGCCCGCGCATATCTACAAAAATGCCGCTCGTCTTGCGGTACGCCCCGCGCTCTTCGTAGTAGCCAGGCGAATACCATTGCGTGACCGTGTTGCCGTTATACGTAGTGCCGACTGGCCCGCCTCGCACCCAGGCTTGGTAGGTGTAAAAGCTGGGCAGTGTAGTTTTGGAAAAGTTGACAAAACCAATGGAAGATTTAATGGGCGTAGTGGCGCGGGCTAAACTGTCCAAGCTACCCAACCGCTCTTTTTTGACATAGCCTACAAGGTCATAAAAACCAGGTTCCATCACATAGTAGTAATGGCTGTTGGTCAGCACCTTACCCTTGCCATCATCAGAGTCACGCGCCCCCAAGATAAAAGTTTTTTTGGTTTGACGGTGTACCCAGTAAGTTAGCGGTGGCCGGTAGCTGCCCGGCAACGTAATGCTCTCAGACAGATCAGTGGTGGGGTTAAAAGTGCCCACCGTAGAAATTAAAACCGCCTTGCCCGATGCCAAGGCTTGGTTCACATCACTGCCATTGTTGGCCACCTGCAGCACACCGCAGCCGCTGAGTGCTAGCAGCGAGGCGGTGATGGACAGCGCCAAGGTGGTGCGCGGTGGCCCAGCACGTCTGCACTGTGTCGACGTGTTGATTATTAAGGAAAAGAAGTCTATTAGCATGGGTTACCTAGTTAAGGATGTGTTCAGGGAAAAACCACGCCTCGATCCAGGTCTGCTGCAATCTCACCTTTGCTATACAAGCTGTACCAATTACCTGCAGTAAACCCTACAAATACGTCGGCCATATAGTAAAAACCTGCCGCACTGCTTTCTGCGAGGTATTGCTCGGTTTGTGGTTGGTATTCGATGAGTTTATTTTTGAATACTTGGTAGGTCATGGGTGTATTGTTGGCGCTGTCTAACTCGTATATGAAGCTAGATTTACCGCCTGACCCGATGATGCCTAGCGGATACCCGGTTGATATGTATCGGTAACCCAGGCCACCCTTGAGAGCCAACTGCGCTTCAAAACCCGCACGGTTTACAGGATCAGCTTCTACGCTGTAAGCATAGGTGCCTACATGCCTACTGTCTTTAACATAAATGCCGGACAACTTGGTGCCAAAGCCAAAGCCTAGAAAACGGTAACCTTCTCGCCCTCGGTCATTGAGCTGGTCTGTCCACTGCTGTAGGCTGGTGTATTCGACCACTTGGTAGGTGTAAATAGAGGGTTTGTCAACATTGCGTACAAATAACGGCAACTGCTCGCCAATCAAACCGCTGGGCACGCTTAGTTTGTATTGATATCCCAGACTACCTTGACGGATGAGTTCGGCAATAAAGTTGGCATATTGTGCTGTGCCAATATCAAGATTGATGGGTGTCGTAATCTTGGTATATTTGAAGGCGTATGTATCTGTTTTGGTCGAGCTTTTGACATACATATTCATGTATTTGTGACCGAGCAAACTGTTGTCTAAAATTTTTAGTTGCGACACATAGGCAAGGCCTTGACTGCCTTGCTGATCAAGCTGCGTAATGAAAGTGTCCATGCCCGCTGTGAGATCAATGAACTTGTAGGTCGCAGTAGAAGCAGTCGGGGCCGGAGCAGGGGCGGGAGCGGGAGCGGGAGTTGGAGCCGGTGTGCCCGCAGGCGGTGCGGCTGCTGGAGTGCCCGCTGGTGAAGATGTCTCCCCAATAGCCGTCGTAGTTGCATCGCCGCCACCGCCACCACCACAAGCTGTTGCTAGAAGTGCGGCAGCCATTAGCGCACTTATCCAGCGTAACTTTGGATGGTAGTTTTTTTGAAACTTTAAGTCAGATATCATTTTGTTTCCTTTTTACGCGATTAATTTTTTAAGCGTTTAAACTTTCTGCATGATGCATTTTTTGCTTGAATTTTTCAGTAAAAAACTTCTAGCCCAATGAAATAATGCTTAAGAATCTATTAAATTCATAGTGCACACTATCTGCCCGAACTGGTGTAGCGGCTGGCGATTACTGTACCCAGCGAGTTATCAAACTGCATCCACACCGTCATCGCGTTGCCTCGCGCGTTCATGGCAATGTGGGGCCGCTCGGCATCGCTACTGTAGTCCTCAGCAAGCACGGGGGCTGCCCAGCCGCTGCCTGCGGTGTAGCGGGCAGAGTAAATATTTGTCCCTGTATTGGTGTATGCCCATAGCACATTGACGTTGCCTTGGTCATCAATACCAGCCTGCGCAAACTCATTGCTAGGTCTAAATCCTGGCAGGTTGACGTTAAGCTGTTGCGGCTCCCAGGTACCATCACTGCGGCTGCGGGCAGCCCATACCAAACTATCACCATTGCCGTTATTTAGCTGCCAGGTAGCAACAGCCGCACCCTGCGCATTCATTTGAACGCTACCGCCATACACAGAAGGGCAGTTAATACAACTTAGCGGCACGCCTACTGGCACTGCCGTGCTGTCTGAGCCCCAAGCCCCGCCGCTGTAACGCTTTGACCACAGGTTTAGCTCGTATCCAGCTTGACCGGGGATCAGCAATTGATGTTGAAAAGTCAGCAGCGCATTGCCATTTTGATCAGTCGCCAGGCCGCGCGCGCCGCCTAACAGAAGATTGTCTGTGTGACGCATGACTGGCGCATTGGTACCCCAGCCAGAACCCACCGTATATTGGTTGCCCCAGATCGCAGAGCGAACGCCACCACCAGTGCCACCGCCACTACGCGAACTGTTCCACACAGCCAGTGCATTGCCGTTGGGCAAAAACGTGACCAGCACACCGCCACCACCACCGCCTACGGTATTTTCGTTTTCGATACGCACAGGCGCACTCCATCCGCCAGCGGCTGTATAGCGGCTAGCGTAGATGGTTGTTTGTAAGCTTTCATAACGGCTCCACACTGCCATAGCATTGCCGTTGGCGTCTATTGCAAAAGCGATGTTGGCATCGGCAAGCAATGGTTTGTTGGTCTCGATGGCCAGCGGTGCTGCCCAGCCAGATGCTGGGTCATAGGCGCGGGACGACAGGTTTGATGCGAAAACGTTGGTGCCTGGCGCATTCTCCGTACCTTGTAAAAACCAAACTACGATGGCCTTGCCAGTTACTTTGTCCATGCTGATCGTGGCTGACTTTAAGTTTTGCCCGGTGGTCGGCCCCGCAATGGACTCAATAGCCTGCCAGCCACTGCCCGCCACATAGCGGCGGGCTAGCAGCTCTTCTGATTCTCCAGCTGGAGACAATATCGAGCTTTTCTGCACGACCCAAACCGTAAGCGCATTGCCCGCATTGTCGATAGCGACCATCGGCGGGTAGTTACCGCCTTCACCCGCTCTGGAGATAATGGTTGGATCTAATAAACCGGCATTAACAGGAGGTTCTGTGCCGCCGGGCACGACGGGGTTGCCATTGGCATCAACTTGGCCTATACCGCCAGCTACATCGCCGCTGCCACCACCACCACATGCTGCAGACAATAAAGTGGCTGCCAGCAAGGTTGATAAAAAGCCAAAGCGAGTTTTTTTGAAGAATTCTAAGGAGTGTGTATTCATTTTGATGCCTGGTAACTTTGAGCTGAAGTATTGAAATATTTTGTCAAAGTAATTTTTGGATTACTGCTAAGTGTCTTGGCAACCTGCTTTTGCAGGCACCCTCCCCAAGGAGGGTTGATGTAACCAAATGAAAATTTGAGTGGCAATTAATTCACGAAAGTAAGGGTTTTCTGTAGCAATCCCTTAGCAGGCGCACGACGTACACCGCCCAGCAGGCATTACCATGCAAGCCCTAAAGGACATAAAAGCTGTGAAATCTATACGCTACGCGTTGGTGGTGGACGACCACCCACTGGTCAGCAAAGGTGTGGCCGAATACCTTAAATCACAAGCGCTGCTGAACGACGTGAGGGTGGCTAGCAGCGTGCCCGAGGCGCAGGCGTTGATCGATCAATGGGGCCCGCCTGCTGTGTTGCTGGTGGATTTTTGGCTGGGTGAGGGCGCTACAGACAAGTTTATAAGCCATGTCCGCAGCCGCTGGCCAGACGCTCGCGTGCTGGTGATGAGCGGTGACGATAACCCCGCCATTGTGACCAAAGCGCAGGCTTGCGGGGCGCATGGGTTTTTACACAAAAAAGAGCCGCCTAGTGTTTTCAGCCAAGCTGTTGAGGCCTTGCTTCAAGGGCTACTGTGGTATGCACCGCAAGCGCCTGCACAGACCGCGCGCACTGAGCAGGGCATGCGAAATGTACGCGTAACGCCTGGTGATTTGGGCCTTACACCGCGCCAAGGGCAAATCTTGGGTATGCTTTTGCAGGGTTTGCCTAACCAGCGCATTGCAGACGCACTGTCGGTGTCAGAGAACACGGTCAAAGAGCATGTGACGGCTATTTTAAACAAGCTGTCAGTTAGCAACCGGGTAGCACTGATTACCAAACTGCGCGGCATGACGCTGACTGAGGGCATGTTCGAATGACTGCATCGCAAGCTACTGCGCAGGCTGATCCAACCTATGACGTTATAAGCCCAGCGGGGCGTGCCAGATTATTGGAGATGAGCTATTCTCGGATTCCAATAAATGTCTTTGTGGTGCCATCACTCGCATTTGCATTGGCTTGGTTTTATGCTCAGAAAAATGATGCTTCCGGTATGGTTGCATGGGCATTCATACAGCTAGTGTTTGCACTTGTATTGCGTCGGTTTCATAGCGTGTATCTTCATGATTTAACCAGCATGGGAGATACCGCCATATTAGCAAAATGGCTGCCCCTGACAAAGAAGCTGGCTGTCATGTACGGGCTATTGTTGTCTGCGCCTGCGTTTATTACCTTTGGTAAAGCGCCTTTTGAATTTGGTATTTTGCTTCTGCTTTGTGTCAGTGCCATCACTGCAGCTAATGCAACCCATCAAACCCCCGAGTTAGGCATATTCTGGCGTTTATTTCTGACCGGCTGGAATCTTATAGGAGTGATGGTGTATTGGATTTTCCCTGATCATTGGCATTACATTTTGCCAATGGTTATTTTGTTCAGCATTATGATGATTAGGCAAGCGCGAATAGCCAACAAGTTTTTTATCAAGCAAATTGTGCTGGAAGAGCGCAGCATCCAGTTGGCTGAGCAGTACAAAAATGCCAAAGAACAAGCCGAAGAAGCCCTGGTCGCTAAAAACCAGTTTCTCACCACTGCCAGCCATGACCTGCGCCAGCCAGTACATGCCATGGGCATGTTGATTGAAGCTATCGTGCACCGCAACGAGCAGGCATCCCTGACGCCATTATTAGGTGACTTAAAAAGCAGCGTGCAGTCAGTAAATCTGATGTTCAACTCTTTGCTGGATCTGTCCAAGATCGAATCTGGCCAAGCAGTCAGCCAGACCAGCGCAGTAGCGCTGCTGAGCATGTTGCACGAGGTGTGTGCATTGTTTCGCGAAGAGGCCAAGCGCCGTGGCTTGCAGCTGCGGTTGCGTTTATGCAGTGCAGACGCCGTGGTACAAACTGACCCATCGCTGCTGCGCCAAGCCGTCGTGAACCTGGTTCAAAACGCGCTGCGTTACACACAAACCGGCGGGGTGCTGGTGGGCGTACGCAAGCGCGGCGCAGCGTGGCAAATTGAAGTATGGGATACCGGCGTAGGCGTGTCGCAGCAGGAGCGCGAGCAAATCTACACACCGTTTTACCGAAATGAAAATGCATGGCGCATCGACAGTGCAGGGCATGGCCTGGGCTTGGCCGTTGTGGCCCGCTGCGCCAAGCTGATGGGTGCAACTTACGGGTTGACTTCGCGTTTGGGCCACGGGTCACGCTTTTGGCTGCAGTTGCCAGCATCAACGACAGGGCAAGGTGCTATAAGGCTGCCGTTGGTCGCCAACGAATCATCCATAGCAAAGCCATTGCACCCTTTAAAAGGTACCTGCTTGGTGATGGAAGACGACCCTCAGGTCAGTGCGGCCTGGGCGGCGTTGTTTCAAGCTTGGCAGGTCGATGCCAAGTTTGTTACTTGCGCAAGTGAGGCTTTTGCTGCACTGGACGATGGCTTTGCGCCGCGTGCTATTTTGTGTGACCAGCGGCTGCGCTCGGGAGAGAGCGGCTTTGATATTTTGAGGTCTTTGTTACAGCGCTGCCCATACGCTAGCGGGGCGATGATCAGTGGTGAGCACAACTTGCCAGAGCTCTTGCGCGCCGAGAACGATGGGTATTTGGTATTACGCAAACCTTTAGACGTAGCCGACTTGCATGACGTGCTGGCGCGTTGGTTTCAACAGTCCCAAACTTGATGCACTGATGCGCATATAAGTGATGGAATTTAAAATCATTGCAACACACGGCATTTAAATCAACGGAATCAACACCATGCACTACCGCAACCTAGGCAAAAGCAACCTCAAAGTATCTACCCTGTGCCTGGGCACCATGATGTTTGGCGATCAAACAGCGCGTGACGAAGCAGCCGCTATCGTGGCCGACGCGCATGCCCACGGTGTGAACTACATTGACACGGCCGACGTGTACAGCAAAGGTGCGTCCGAGACCATGCTGGGCGAGCTGCTGAAAACGCAGCGCCACGACTGGGTGCTGGCCACCAAGCTGGGCAACAAGATGACCGATCGGGTCAACGAAGGGCATTTTTCGCGCAGCTGGATGCTGCGCGAAATCGACGCGTCGCTAGCCCGCATGCAAACTGACTATGTAGATATTCTGTACCTGCACCTGGACCACAACGGCATGAACCTGGAAGAGCCCCTGCGTGCGCTAGACGCCATGCTGCGCGCAGGCAAAATACGCTACTGGGGTGTGTCTAATTTTCGCGGCTGGCGCATAGCCGAGGCGGTGCACACGGCGCGCCTGCTGGGCATGCCAGGCCCCGCAGTGTGCCAGCCCTACTACAACCTGCTCAACCGCATGCCCGAGGTAGACATACTGCCAGCGTGCGCGCACTACGGTATTGGCGTTACCCCGTACAGCCCCATTGCACGCGGCGTGCTCACTGGCAAGTACCCACCAGGCCAGAGCGCACCCGAGGGCACGCGCGCAGGCCGGGGTGACAAGCGCATAGCGCAAACTGAGTTTCGCCAAGAGTCGCTGGTGATTGCGCAAACTCTGAAGACCTACGCTGAAAGCAAGGGCACCAGCGTGGCCAACTTTGCCACGGCTTGGGTGCTGGCCAATGCAGCGGTTAGCTCAGTCATTGCTGGCCCGCGAACGCTGGCGCAGTGGCAAGACTATTTGCCAGCGCTGGACTATGTGGTAACGCAGGACGACGAGGCATTGGTCGACAGCCTGGTGCCCCCGGGTCACCCGTCTACGCCGGCCTACACCGATCCGGTGTATCCGCTGTATCCGCGCACTGCAAAACCAGCTGCTGCATGAACCCCGAAGACCTGCAAAAACTGGTGTCACTGGAAATGCCTTTTGGCAAGTACAAAGGCCGTTTGATTGCCGACTTGCCAGGCAATTACTTGCACTGGTTTGCACGCGAGGGTTTTCCTAAAAGCGAGCTGGGCAGGCTGCTGGCGCTGATGCGCGAGATTGACCATAACGGCCTGGCAGAATTGCTCACGCCACTGCGTCACAACAATAAAAATAAATGAACTTTAGCGGTTATAGGCCGTAGATACTGCTCAAGAAGCTATGAAATTTATAGTACTGGGGAGTATGCCGCGTGTAGCATCAGCTGGCATAACTCAAGCGCATAAACTCTTTGTACGCACCGTCTTGCACCTCTAGCTGCGCGTGCGTGCCTTGCTGCAGGATGCGGCCGTTTTGCATCACTACTATCACATCTGCATCGCGTATGGTAGACAGCCGGTGCGCTATGGCAATGGTGGTCCGGTGGGCCATGGCTTTGCGCAGGGCAGCTTGTACCAGGCTGTCGGTGTCGGGGTCCAGCGCCGAGGTGGCTTCGTCCAATATTAAAATCGGCGCGTTTTTATACAGCGCGCGGGCAATGGCCAGGCGTTGGCGCTCACCGCCAGACAGTATGCTGGCGTTATGGCCCAGCAGCGTGTCCATACCTTGTGGCAAGCTGGCTACCAAGTCGCCCAGGTAGGCTGCGTCCAGGCACTGCTGCGCGCGGGCGCGGTCTACACTCTGGCCCAAAGTCACGTTGTTCAGCACACTGTCGCTCATCATCACCACATGCTGGCCCACCAGTGCAAACTGCTGGCGCAGCGAGGTTAAATCCCATTGGCGCAGGTCTACACCATCCAGCGTTATGCTGCCCTGTGTGTAGTCTACAAAGCGTGGCAATAAATTAGCCAAAGTGGTTTTGCCCGACCCTGACAAACCCACCAGCGCAATAAATTGGCCACCGCGAATAGTCAAATCAATGTCGGCTAGCGCGGGTGCCTCAGCGTTGGGGTACGTGACACCCAGCTGGGTAAATGCAATGTTGCCTGCACTGCGTGCGCTGGTGTGCAGGCCGCCTACTTCAGGCGTCACAGTTTCTACCAAGGCAATGGCGCGCTCTGCCGCTACCACGCCACGCGTGATGGTGCTGGTAATTTCCGACAGGTGCTTGATAGGTGCTATCAACATCAGCATGGCGGTGATAAACGCCACAAAGCCCCCTGCGGACAGCGCATCGCCCTGGCTTTGCACCATCGCAATCACTATCACGGCAGACAAGGCAATTGAGCCAAAAAAGTTGGTAATAGGCGCTACGGCAGACCCTGCAATGGCGGACTTCATGGCCAAGCGCTGCAGCAGCACGTTCACCGCATGAAAACGCTCGCGCTGCTGGGACACTGCACCTTGGATGCGTATTTCTTTATGGGCCAGCACGGTTTCTTCCACCGTATACGCCAGCTTGTCTACCGCAGCTTGCGACTCTTTGGTCAAGCGGTATACCCGTTTAGACAAAGCGCGCATCGTCAGCGCCACAGCCGGGAAGATAACCAAGACAATGATGGTGAGCTTCCAGTTAAGGTACAGCAGATAGGCAAACAGGGCCAGTATCGACAAACTGTCTTTCACCACGGTTACCACCGACTGCAGCAGCAGCACCGCGCCGTTGGTGGCCTCGTAGACAATGGTGTTGGCCAGCGCGGTGGCAGGCTGTTTGCGGTACAGCCCCAGCTCAGCCACGCTGACCGCGTAGAACATTTTTTCGCGCAAATTGAGTAGGCTAGTTTGCACAATTTTTGTCAGCGCTATGTCGCTGATGTACGACGCAATCGAGCGCAGCATAAACAGGCCAATGATGAACACAGGCACCATCCACAAGGCAATTTTTTTAGAATTGAACCCGTCGTCCAGCAAAGGTTTCAGCAGCGCCGGGATAGTGGGTTCCAGTGCTGCGCCCACCACCACAGCCAGCGCCATCACAACCCACGCGTAGCGCGGCAGCAGAAAATACGACAGCACCCGTTTAAACCGTGTGCGCAGCGGTTCGTGGGCGAAGCGGTCGATGGGCAAACTATTACTCATGTCTGGCAAGCCCTCTGTGCGGATTTTTATCTTGGGATAGTGCTAGACAGATACCAAAAGCTATACAGAAAAAATCACCAATACCAATTCCAAATAACATAGAGTTAAACATACCTGAAATAATCAGCGCAACTAAAACTGACTGCAGGGTGCGCGCGTCATGTAGCTCTAGCAGCAATGATCGACGGTATAAGGCTGCAAGCACTGCACAGAGCAAGCCCAGGCCCACAATGCCGCCCTCAACTGCCCAGAGTAAAAAAAGCTGGTGTGGATCGCTCACAGAAAGTGATCCCGGCTCGACTTTTCCTCCCTCCAGCCGACGATACTGCGCATTCCAACTGCCCGAGCCATAGCCTAGCAGTGGTCGTTCTGCCAAAGCACGCAAAGATGTCTGCCAATAAAACAATCGTTGCCCTGAAGATGTTGTGGTGTCAACTTTATGCGCAAATGTTTGCACTTCGCTGTTGACAACCTGTATGCGGTCACGAAAGGTTTTTGAAGTAGTAAAAATCAGTGCAAAAACTGCAAAAGGAACAAATACTGTAATCCACTTCAATCGTTTGGGAATCTCATACATTACAGCCAATGCAATCATACACAGCGCAACAAGATGCCCACTTCGCCCTATTAAAAATCCTAAAGTGTGCACCAGAGTGACCGCTGCGAACATGACAGCCCACCATCGTCCATTCGCACCGAATATCCAAGCTCTTTGATGCCATAGCATTGCCACCAGTACAGCTTGGGTTATAGATTGCTCTAGATAGGAGCCAAACACGGCGTAAGTACCAGGATCACGACTAGCCGTAGCCCAAGGTATTTGAATTCCAGCAACCAGCAGCCACGAACTGAGAACAACGAATAATTGACCCAATATGAAAGCACGCAGTACATTGCGTGCCTCCGCATAGCTGTATATCAGCACATACAGTAGAGGAATGGTCAGCAGCCGAGCATGTCTAAGCCAGTACGACCAAGTCTTGTCACTACCAACATCCGCCCATAATGAAGCTAGTGCCATATAACTGACTGCTAAGGCAACGGTTAAAAAAGCACTGCGATACAAAAACTTCTTTGAATTTTCTTCAGGCCTGGCGCCCAGGAGCAATACGTAAAGAGCTGACAGCACGAGCAGCACTCTGCCTAGTGCTGAAAAAGCTGTACCCAAACTGGGTGTAATCGCTATCAGGTAAAGAACGCCCAGCCTGATATGCGTAAACGCGTTTTCAAAAAAATTTGGCCGTAAGTAATTCATGGGTTTTATTTGATACACACAACACCCCAATAATAGTAATCAAAAAAATAGATTTCTATTAATCGCCTGGCGGGTGCTGTGCAATGCATGCGATTATGAACGACCGATACCAGCGTCGCCCAGGCTGATGGGTCTGATATGCTTAAAATGCAGTCCTAATGGAGATAAATTTGCTTAGTACATTGGTAATTACTAAAAACGAACAAGCCAACATTGGCCCATGTCTAGCCAGTGTGAAATTTGCCAACGAATGGGTAGTGGTGGACTCTGGCAGTACCGATGGCACGGTTGAATCTGCCAGGGCCCTGGGTGCAACAGTGCACATCAACCCTGAATGGCCGGGCTTTGGACCACAAAAAAACTTTGCGCTTGCCAAAACTTCCCATGCATGGGTGCTGTCGATTGATGCAGACGAACGCATCACGCCCGAACTTGCGCTGGAAATACAACAGATACTTAAACAAGCAGACGCCAGCGGTAAACCTATTGCATTAGCCATACCGCGCCTTACCCAGTTTTGCGGGCAGTGGATACGCCACAGTGGGTGGACGCCCGACTATGTCGTACGCGTGTTTAAGCGCTCAGAGGCACAATTTAGCAATGATCTTGTACACGAACGGGTTATTTTTATGAACCCAGAAGTCCAAGTCGTAAAGCTGAAAAACACACTGTTGCACTATAGCTACCCCAGTCCCGAGCAATATTGGCGAAAATTAGAACACTACAGCAGGGCCTGGGCAGAACAAAAATATGCGCAAGGCAAAAAGGTAAGCATGGCCCAGGCAGGTTTGTCGGGCTTGGCAGCTTTTATCAAATCGTATGTATTTCGTTTGGGTGTGTTGGACGGTGCTATGGGTTTTGCAGTGTGCTGCATGCAGTCCCAAGCGGCGTTTGGTAAATATTTTGAACTCTATTGTTTAAACAAAAAAGATGAATCTTCTTAACTTTTGGGCTGTGCGATTGAACATCAGCAAATATGCAGCATTTGTTTTGGCACTCTGCATGGCCAGTGCGCCAGCGTTCAGCCAGTTTCGGGTAGAAATATCAGGCGTGGGCGTCACGCAGATGCCCATTGCGATTGCACCCTTTAAAGGTGAAGACGCTGCTCCTCAAAAGATAGCCTCCATAGTGCAAGACGATTTGCTGCGAAGCGGTCAATTCAAATCCATTGATGCCAAAGGCCTGGCGCTGGATGAAACAGCGCGGCCTGAGATGAGCGCATGGAAGCAAAAGGGCGCAGACCATTTGCTGGTAGGCAGTATTACCAAGCTGGCCGATGGCCGTTTTGATGTGCGGTTCAGGCTGTGGGACACCGTACGCGGTCAAGATTTGGCCAGCGCCAGCTTTGCCTACCCCGCAGGTGATTTGCGGCTCTCGGCCCACAAAATAGCCGATATCGTGTATGAAAAGCTTACTGGCGAGAAAGGCGTTTTCTCCACCCGCATAACCTACATCACCAAGACGGGGCCTCGCTACAACCTGTGGGTGGCAGACGCTGATGGCCAGGGCGCACAGAATGCGCTGCCCAGCCCAGAGCCGTTGATATCAGCGTCATGGTCGCCCAACGGCGCGCAGTTGGCGTATGTATCGTTTGAGTCGCGCAAGCCTGTGGTGTTTGTGCAAGACGTAGCTACTGGACGCAAGCGCGCTGTGGCAAACTTTCGTGGATCCAACAGCGCGCCTGCTTGGTCACCCGACAGCAAAATGCTCGCTTTAACCTTGACCAAAGATGGTTCATCCCAAATTTACAGCATCGACAGCGCTGGCGGCGAACCCCGTAAATTAAGCCAATCGGGCGGCATTGACACCGAACCAGTCTATTCGCCTGACGGAAAGTCTATCTATTTTGTGAGCGACCGTGGTGGTTCGCCACAAATTTACCGCATGCCCGCAGGAGGTGAGGGCACAGGCCGTGCCGAACGTGTGAGCTTCACGGGCAGTTACAACATATCACCTGCTGTCAGTTCTGATGGCCGCACCATAGCCTATATTTCCCGGGTGGGCGGTGCCTTCAAGCTGTACGTGATGGAGTTAGGTGGCACTGCTGTGGCTATCACCGACACCAGTGCAGATGAGCGGCCCAGCTTTGCGCCCAACGGTAAACTGGTGATGTATGCCACCAAACAGTCGGGCAGTGAAGCATTGATGACCACTACACTGGATGGCAAAATCAAAGCACGCTTAGGTGCACAAGGTGGCGATATTCGAGAGCCCAATTGGGGGCCTTTTCAAAAATAGATTTATAAGGACGGAAAAACTTCATGGCACACATTTACGCAACAAACAATTCAACTCCCTGTCAGCAAAACTGGTCGGCAAAACTGCAACGGGTTGCCCTGCTGGCTGTTATCGCCACGCTGGCCGCTTGCAGCACGGGTACCAAGCTGGATGTACCTGTAGAAAACAAGCAGGGCACCACAGTAGCCCCACCTGCCAGCGCAGCCTCGGCTGCAAGCGGCTCTGAGGTGGGCCAGCGTGCAGTTACCCCCGGCACTATTGACGCAACTGCAGGCAACGCAGCAGGCCCCGCTAACGTAGCCAAAGTGATTTACTTTGACTACGACAGCTACGCTATCAAACCTGAATTTCAAAGTGCATTGGATGCGCATGCCAAATTCATGAGCACCAATAAAACACGCAAAATGGCCATTGAAGGCCATACCGATGACCGCGGGGGCCGCGAGTACAACCTGGCCCTGGGTCAAAAACGTTCCGAAGCGGTGCGACGCGCTTTGGCTTTGTTGGGCGTCACTGATGCGCAAATAGAAGCGGTGAGTTTTGGCAAAGAAAAACCTGCTAAAGCAGGCTCTGACGAGGCCAGCTGGGCACTGAACCGCCGCGCAGAAATCAACTACCGCTAAGCGCATAGCCAGCAGCCGCGCTAGCCACGCAGGGTTGGTGCGGCTAAACTCATACTATCTACACTTTTAACAACTGCAATATGCTATCTTTTCGGAAGCTGCTTGTCATCACAGCCATTGGTTCGACCACATTTTTTACGCCCATGCTCTCGCATGCAGGCCTGTTTGACGATGAAGAAGCCCGCAAAGCCATCTTGGATTTGCGCCAAAAAGTAGAGGCCAATAAACAGGCCGCAGATGCCGCGGACCAAAAGCAAGCAGAAGAGACTAAAGAATCCAACGCTGCATTGCGCCGCAGCCTGCTGGATTTGCAAAACCAAATTGAAGCTTTACGCGGAGAAGTTGCCAAAATGCGCGGGCAAGAAGAGCAGCTGGCACGCGATGTAGCCGAGATGCAGCGCCGCCAGAAAGACCTAGCGCAAGGCGTAGACGACCGCATGCGCAAGTTTGAGCCGCTAAAAGTGAGCGTGGACGGCCGTGAATTTACGGTAGAAGCCAACGAAAAACGCGACTACGACGCAGCGTTTGCAATTTTTCGCAAGCCCGACTTTCCAGCGGCCAGCACGGCGTTTGTAGAATTTATTCGGCGCTATCCGCAAAGCGGCTATAACCCGTCGGCACTGTTTTGGCTGGGCAATGCGCAGTATGCCAACCGCGACTACAACAACGCCATTACCAACTTTAAAAGCATGATCGGCCAAGCGCCAGACCACCCCAAGGCCAGCGAGGCCGCGTTGTCGATAGCTAACTGCCAGATAGAGCTGAAAGACACACGGGCTGCGCGTAAAACACTGGATGATTTGGTCAAAGTGTACCCACAGTCAGAAGCTGCAATAGCTGCCAAAGAACGCCTGTCGCGCCTGAAATAATTTAGCAACAGGGCATGCGCCCGAACGTTGGTTTGACAGCAGTGGTCCATGCGCCACACTGCGCCCGGTAAAATCAAGGCATGCAAACCTCAGACATTACCGCACTGGCCAGCCAAGTGCTGTGGGCCACCTTTATACTTTCTTGCGTTTTTGGGGCCATAGCGCAGCGCACTCACTTTTGCACCATGGGCGCGGTAAGCGACGTGGTCAATATGGGCGACTGGACACGTATGCGCCAATGGGCGCTGGCTGCTGGACTGGCCATGTTGGGTTTTGGTGTGCTGGTGTGGCTGGGCAAGGTAGACGCTGGCAAAACCCTGTATGCCTCGGGCCGTGTGATCTGGCTGTCAGCCTTGGTGGGCGGTGCGATGTTTGGTTTTGGCATGGTGCTGGCGTCGGGCTGCGGCAGCAAAACACTGGTACGTATTGGTGGCGGTAGCTTGAAGTCGTTGATCGTTTTTATCGTGATGGGCATCGCAGCCTTTGCCACACTGAAAGGCATTACTGCCGTAGTGCGCGTAGCCAGCGTAGACGCAGTCACTTTTGCTACGGCTGCGCCCGGTAATTTGGCCACGGTATCGGGTGCCGTGCTGGGGGTGTCAGCACCGCTGGCGCAGTTGATAGCAGCGCTGATCGTAGGCGGTGGTTTGGTGCTGTGGGCTACTTTGCGCCGTGATTTTTGGACACTGGACAATCTGCTGGCCGGTGTGGGCCTGGGCGCTGTAATTGCGGCCATGTGGTGGGTAAGCGGGCACCTTGGGTTTGTAGCCGAGCACCCAGATACTTTGCAAGAAGCATTTTTAACCACCAATTCTGGCCGTGCCGAGGCGTTGAGTTTTGTGGCACCTGTGGCCTACACGCTGGATTGGTTGATGTTCTTTAGCGATAAATCTAAAGTGCTAACGCTGGGGGTGGTGTCAGTGTTTGGGGTTGTTGCCGGGTCTGCCGCTGTGGCTGTGGCTAGCCGTAGCTTCCGGTGGGACGGCTTTGGCAGCACGGAAGATGTGGGTAACCATTTGGTAGGCGCCGTGCTGATGGGCGCAGGCGGTGTCACTGCAATGGGTTGCACCGTGGGCCAAGGGCTCAGCGGAATTTCTACGCTGTCGATTAGCAGTTTTATAGCTGTAGCGGCTATTTTGGCGGGTGCTGTCATGGCGCTGAAGTACCAGATGTGGCGCTTGGATCGTATGGCGTAGACAAACAGTCATGGACGCTGATATTGAACGACGCTTTAGTGGCCTGGCGCGCCTGTATGGCGTGCAGGGGGCCGCAGCCATACGTGCGGCGCATGTGGCGGTGGTGGGCATAGGCGGGGTAGGCTCGTGGGCGGCTGAGGCGCTGGCACGCAGCGGGGTGGGGCGCATCACGTTGATTGACTTTGATAACGTAGCCGAATCCAACATCAACCGCCAAATTCATGCTGTGACGGACACTGTGGGCATGGCCAAGGTAGATGCGATGCGCGCGCGCATAGCGCAGATTAACCCGCATTGCCAGGTAACTTGCATCGAAGAATTTGCCACGCCTGAGAATTGGCTAACCCTAGTAGGTGCCATGACAGCGCAAGATAGGTTGAGTGCCGTGATCGACGCTTGCGATCAGGTAAAAACCAAGGTGACGATGGCAGCCTGGGCGCTGGCCCAGCGAAAATCTGCACATGCCAGTTTATTCATCACTGCCGGTGCAGCAGGCGGTAAGCGCCGTGCCGACAAAATAGACATAGCCGACCTGGCCGACACCACGCACGACCCATTGCTGGCCAAGCTACGCTACAGCCTGCGCCGCCACCACGGCGCTGCGCGCAACAAAGCTATAGGCACCACCTGCGTGTTCAGTCGCGAGGCCGTAGCCACACCTATACTCATATCCGATGCAGCAGTGTCTGTAAACGCGCGTAGCAACCTGCTGCCGGATGCGCATGCAGATGAACGCGCGGACAGTCTGGTAGAGATCCAGTCAGACAGCCAAACCGATAGCGTGGAAAATTTGCAAAGCGATGGCAGCCTCAACTGCCACGGCTATGGCTCGGTAGTCACCGTCACCGCCAGCTTTGGCCTGTGCGCAGCTGGCTGGGTGCTGGACCAAATAGCTAGAAAATAGAAAAAGGCGCATTGGCCAGCAGATAGGTGACAACACAGCATTTTTCACGCTATAATTTGAGGCTTCACGCAAGTGATACGTGGGACCTTAGCTCAGCTGGTAGAGCAGCGGACTTTTAATCCGTTTGTCGTGGGTTCGACCCCCGCAGGTCCCACCAAAATATGCAGGCCAATCAATAACTATTGTTGTTGATTGGCTTTTTTATTGCTTGGTTTATTTGTTCAATGAACTCTCTAAATTGCAAATATCAACATTCAGTGCTGCAGCTTAGTGGGTGATAGTCCAATCTTCGAGCTGCAACATGGGCACTTGTGCAAACGCATGATCGTTAGTCACCAGTGTGGCATCTGTACTGAGTGCATGCGAAGCAATCAATAAATCTAAAGGTGCCAATGCTTTTCCTTGTTTTTTCATTTCGGCTCGCACGTTGGCATACTGCAGGGTGACGCTACTGTCCCAAGGTAGAGAATCAACGCGCAATAAAAATTCGCGTACGGCAGCATGCAGTCGTTTGGCCTGTGGCAATTTTGCAAGTCCGAAAAGTAACTCGGCCTCTGTGATCGCAGAGATGCACAGGTTTGGCATAGGCGTACCCACCACCTGAGTCACCACGGCGGGGTGGGCCTTGATGAAATAGCTGACCATGTTGGTGTCCAGCATGTAGCGCTTCATTCCGTCCAACCTGCAAAAGGATCACGGTCTTGGGTGCCCTGGTCACGCTCTTTGGAGTCAAGGAAATTATCGGGCACTTTAGCTCCTTTTAGTGCTGCAAAAAAACCGTCCCAGCTTGTAGGTTTGCGCGACAGAATAACGTCTCCTGTCTCGGGGTTTTGTCGAATGAATACCTCGTTGGCATCGAATCGAAATTGTGCGGGTAGCCGTACCGCCTGGCTGCGGCCGTTGGCAAAGAGTTTGGCAACTTGTTCCATACGTACTCCTTGTTAAGATGGTATATACCATAGTATATTACAAAATTGCAAAAGCCAAGTAACGCTGCCTCAAACTGATCACAGGCAAGTTAATCATCCATACTCGCGCTCCATCGGTCGCCCCAGCCGCTTTGGGTGCGGGCTTGGTCCAGGTCGCGGCGCTGGCGTTTGGTGGGGCGGCCTTGTTCTATGGTGTGGGCGGGTTCGGGTTGTAGGCGGCGTTGGTCTTTGGCGGCTTGGTAGGCGGCTATGCTTTCAGCCGTTTCTTGGTACAAAGTTTGCGCTTGCGGTGCGGGGCCGCGTTGTTCGCTGATTTGCAGTACCAGCACGGTACAGGTTATGCCATCGCGGTACAGGGCTACGGTGTCGCCCGCGCGCACGTCGCGTGCGGCTTTAACCAGCTGGCCGTTAATTTTGACGCGGCCTTTGCCAATGTCGTCCGTGGCCAAGCTGCGGGTTTTATAAAAGCGCGCTGCCCATAGAAATTTGTCGATGCGGGTGCTGTTGACTATTTTGAGGTCCATAACGTGATTAGCGTGATTAGCGTGATTAACGTAGTAATAGCTTCAAAAAATAATGTGTTTTAAGCGTTCTAGGCCGTAGAACCTGCTCAAGAAGCTATGGATTTAGTAGCAATAAGCTGGCACGGCTTGAACATGACGGTCACTGCTTTGCGCCCATATCTGCGGCGTGCGTGCGTT
>JANNCO010000035.1:0-6112 GCA_031386655.1 Polaromonas sp.
GTACCCACTGCAAATGCTGTCAACAGGGTTAGCAGTGGGTACAACACGTGCTGCGCAGACGGCTGAACTTGATGGGCTGAGTAGTAGCTGGGGCGCTACCGTCACCATGCAGACCAGCATTCAGACCAATCGCACTAAAAACCAAAACGCAACCGAAACCGTGATTGAGCAGTTCGCACGCACCCAGCCAGACATGTATGCACGAATCACTGCGCTGGAGCGATTCAACGGTTCAAATATCTTGGCAGGATGGGTGCGCAGCTTGGCCAGCGCTACACCGCCTTACGCAGTTTCGTTCAGCGTCAGCTACAGCGTCGCGCAAGCCGACTTTATCAATCAGGCCTACAGCGCGTTGAAGGAAAGCGTTTATTCAGCTTTGGTACTGCAGACCCGGCTAAAGCCTTATTTGGACAGCATCAATTTAGTAGTGGGCGCAGCGGGTGTGACTTTTGACACATCGGCCATGGGCGCATTGCTTGCCAGTACCAAGCTGGCAGATGAAAAGAAGGCTTTTGTTGATTTGATTGAATTGAACCGGTTAGCCACCGCCACGCTGCAAGCTGTGGGGTACGACGGTTTGGCCGTTTTAAAAGGCTGGATTGACGCGTTGGCCCCTGCATCGCCCATTCGGGCGGTGTTGTTAGAAATGAATGTGTTGGGCGCCGCTGCAACCACGGGCACCTCGGCGGATGACATCTGGTATGGCGATGCAAGCGCGAATACGTTTAACGGTGGTGAGGGAGCCGATACTTTGCTAGGCGGGCTGGGCAACGACAGCTTGCAAGGCGGTGCTGGCAACGACAACTTGGCAGGCGGCGACGGGAGTGACACCTTAAGCGGGGGCGCTGGCAACGACACGCTCAGCGGTGGCGCGGGCAACGACACCTTAAGCGGCGGTGCGGGTGCAGACGTGTACGTGTTTAACCGCGGCGGCGGGCAAGACACCATCGACAACTACGACAGCGACGCGCTGGGCACCAACGCCGACACACTGCGCTTTGGCGCAGGCATCGCGCCTGCGGATGTGCGGGCCACCCGCGTATACGACGACTTGGTGCTCAGTGTGGCCGGCAGCACCGACAGCGTGACGGTGAAATACTACTTCAATACCAGTGCCACCACGCCTTACGCCCTGGAGAACATCGCCTTTGCCAACGGCGTGGTCTGGAACATTGCCAGCGTCAAACTAAACCTGCTGACCGGCACGGCGGGCAACGACACCTTAAGCGGCGGTGCGGGTGCAGACGTGTACGTGTTTAACCGCGGCGGCGGTCAGGACACAGTGACCGAAAACGATGCCACTGCTGGCAACACCGATGTAGCTGAATTCGATGCTTCGGTGGCCAACAACCAACTGTGGTTTAGCAAAGTAGGTAACAACCTAGAAGTCAGCATTATTGGCACTAGCGACAAGTTGGTCATGAGCAACTGGTACTTGGGTAACCAATACCATGTGGAGCAGTTCAAAGCGGGCAACGGCAAAACACTGCTGGACAGCCAGGTACAAAACTTGGTAAGTGCTATGGCTGGGTTTACACCGCCTGCTGCGGGGGTAACTACCTTGCCAGCTAACTACGCTAGTGCACTGCAGCCCGTGCTGGCGGCTAGCTGGGTTTAACGGAAGGCTTTGCTTGCCAGCCACTTGCTGTGTGTGCAGGTGGCTGGTAGCTAGTGGCTGAAAGCGTTGCTAGCCGACTTTTTGCATGGTAGCCTGCACCTCTAGCTGCGCTTTTGGTCCAGCAGTGCAGGGTCTGTAATTACGCTGTGGGGAGGTGCTCCGGCTAGTGTGAGTTGCAAAGCTTTGGTGGCCTTTTGGATTTTGCAATGCTGGCTACTTTGTTGTGACTGCAGATGACGTTGCATAGACATGTGACAGCGATTGCTGACCCACTGGGCTATTTCCATAGGCATTTAGTGGTTATAGTCCGTAGATAAAGCGTAAACAGCTATCAAAGTTATAGTATCTCACTGATCACTTAACCTGGCGTGAGCGTTACCGCGGAGATAAAACTGGCAAACGAAGAGTGATTTATTACCTGCTTATCCTGATAAAGCAAGCGGGTAATGAGGGTTTGAGGGGCCGCTGCGAGCTTTAATACGAAGGCTGAAATGGATACGGAAAAGAAACCTGTATTTGGCAGAGCAGGCGCCAACGACACCGCCCAATCCATCGAATGCGAAGCGGGGCAGGGGCTAGCCCGAACAAACTGAGCCGCCTTTCAGGCTATGCCGTGCAAATTAATCGCCAGGCGAGAGAAAATCATTGGTTTGGACACGGGTGAATTGATCGAGCAGTACAACTACTTCAGCAGCCGATGCGGTCGAGTCGGTGGCCGAGCCATGTTGTGTGGTGAATACACAACTGGGCGCACCACAGACCGGCGGCTTCGAAGATCGTCTAGTGCATGGGTATCACACAGCCTCACCACTACCCGCGCCTGTGGCCCCTCTTGGTTAACAGGCTCGGTACACACAAACGATTACGGTACTTATGCAAGCCCGAACATATTTACCCGGTCAATGCTTCGTTTATCTTTCGGAGAAAACGGTCCAGTCGAACTGAGCCACATCTGTCCAACACCCTAATGCACAAATCTTAGCTGTAGGCCAGAGGGTACTATTGTAATTTCTACTGTCTCACAATAGCGCGGATTTATGTAGGACCTACCGTATAAATGTCTGTGCAAATCTTGCGACTCAACTCGCGCTCTCGGCTGCAGTGGGATTGAGGATGTTACTTGGCTGCCCGCTGCAACTTTTGCGCAATGCTGGGGGTTGCGTTGTATAAACGCTTGCGAAGTGACTCTGAGTAGTAATCTTCTTCTGACAGTCCAATGAAGTCCGCAGGCCAGTAGTTTCGATCAAACCACTCATGATTTTTTGCGCCTTCAAGCTTGAATTCTGGCCAACTCGAGTACAAGTGGTGAAAAAATTCATGCTGAACCCATTCCGGTATGTACATCCGGCGCTCCACCTCAGTGCGAACACCTCCCCCTTGTTCATCACCTTTCTTCTTTTTGAATAGCCAATCATCATCGATGATAAATAAGGGTTTCTGATCAAATGAGCCCATTCCACCGCCTAATTCTTCCATATTTTTATCATAGTCGGTGGGGTAAATCATCCAGAACATGTCTGATTTTTCTATCACGCCAGGGGGTAATTGCGTGATCGGCGTTTGAGCGTTAAAAATACGCTTATTGATTTGAATACAAGAATTGATTTTATAAAAATTCAACTCTAAACGCAGCTCGCCTTTACTAATGGCTAGCATGTAACTTTGGAATAAGCGCAATGATTGACGCACTACTTTGTAGTCGTCTGCTTCTATTTCAGGGCTTAAACGCTCGTTCTTAAATGTTGCGCCTGATAAGAGAACAATATCAGAGCAAACTGGCATGACAATGGCCATTTGTATGGGCGTAGTGCCCGGCAAAGAGTTTTTGGTGCCAAAGTTAGTGATATCGTCCAGCATGCGCAGGTGGGCATAGGCCCCAGGTTCGCCAAGATGAGGCATCGGTTTTTTGTTTCGCGCCGAGTAATAATTTCTCGACCAAATGTCTCGGCTAGATTCAGTATTGTCCATAAGCGGGTATTTTGCAATCAAAGCATCCACGATCGTACGCGCGGCTTTGTAGTCTTTCGAAAACACCTTGTCTTCAGCTTCGAGCAATTTTGTAATTAATTCAACATACATCGGTGTAAAGGTTTCCTTTGCACCATAGAGGCCCCAAAACTTTTCAAGCGCTGCCGCAGTGGTTGGCACCGGATCAGGAGCTGAAGCTGTATTGGGCGTGATCAGCGTGGGGTTGAGTGTTTGCTCCGGATTGGTTTGCGACACGACATCGGTTTTGTCGCTGTTACCACCGCAGCTAAGCAAGCTAGTTATCAAAGCTGCGGACAATGCCTTGTTTATTGCACCCAGCATAAATCTATGTTTCAAGTTGACAATTTTTAACATGTTGATGTTTCCTGCACCGATATAACTGAGTGCAATTTTGCATTAACTTGTTAAGTTTTAGTTAATTGGCATTAACATGAAACAATAAAATTGTATTGATATGTTATTCATACAGCAACATCTGCGCACAATCCTCGTTTTGAAGTTCCGTATAACATGAAGAATTAATGAACTGTGAAATGTAGGCCTGCAGTTTTCGAGCAGGCGCTTGTCCATTCAAAGCCATGTGGGATCTGAGCCGTTGCGCCCACCACACCACACCACACTAGACTGGCCGCCTCTCAAAACAAGCCCATGGTCAAAGACCCTAGCAGTCTAGCTGGTCATCCGCAGCACGGGTGCAAGGCAGCAGATATGCGCGCTGCTGCCAGCAGCGACTTTGTCTGATAGCTCAGAGCTGCCTAGCTTGCTTGTTTTTGACGTTGCAACTGGCAGCTTTACTGGAACCGCAGTTGAGGGCACTACCAGTGCGCTGGTACGGGCTACCGACAGCCAAGGTTTGAATGACACAGACGTGTTTGACCTGGTGGTGAATGCACCAGAACAGAGCCCAGTTGACACCGGCACCACCGAGACGCCGGGAGGCAATGTGGTAGACGATACTTCGGGTACCGATACACCAGGTACTGATACTGCAGCTACTGACACTCCACGCGCTGATAACGACTCGATTATCGACACTGATGCGGTCACTGGCAACGAAGATACCACTGCTGGTAACGCCGAGATGGCTGAGTTTGAGGCTGTTGCGGCAGACAACCTACGGTGGTTTACCCCAATGGGTAACAGCCTAGAGGTCAGCACTGTTGGCACTGACGAGAAGCTTGCAACTAACGATTGGTATTTGGACAATCCGTACTTAGCAGAGCAGTTCAAGATGGGCAACGGCAAAACCCTGCTGGACACCCAGGCACAAAATTTGGTCAGTGTTACGGCTGGGTTTACGCCGCCTGCGCAGGGGTAACTACCTTGCCTGCTAACTACGCCGCCGCGCTGCGACCGGCGCTGGCTGCTAGCTGGGTTTAACGGAAGGCTATGTATTTGCCAGCCACCTGTGCTGTGTGCTAGTGTTTAACAGCGCTGTTAGCCGGCTTTTTTATCGCGTGCTTTTTGCATTGCAGCCTGCACCCAGCTGAGCTTTTTGTCTAGCAGCGCAGCGTCGGTAATTAGACTGTGGGCAGGCAGGTCGGCTAGTTTGTCTTGCAGGGCCTTGGTGCGCTTTTGTGCGTTGCGTTTTTGAGCGTGTTGCTGCCGTTGCAGATGACGTTCGTAGGCTTGCAGTGCTGCGTTAGCGTCGGCGGGTGTCCAGGCTTGCCAGCCAGTGTGGCCGGGCGTGGCAATTTCTAGCTCTATGCAGTCTACCGGGCAGGCGGGAACGCACAGCTCGCAGCCGGTGCAGTCGGCCTCGATGATGGTGTGCATGGCTTTGTTAGTGCCGATGATGGCGTCTACTGGGCAGGCTTTGATGCACAGAGTGCAGCCTATGCACCAGGCCTCGTCAATGAAGGCCACAGTGCGTTCTTGTTCTTGGCCAAAGGCGGGGTTGATGGGCGAGACAGCTTGCCCTGTGAGCGCTGCCAAGCGCGCTACGCCTTCAGCACCCCCTGGTGGGCATTGGTTAATGGGCGCGGCTTCATGCGCCATGGCGTGGGCGTAGCCAGCGCAGTCGGGGTAGCCGCAGCGCTGGCACTGGGTTTGGGGCAACTGCGCGTGCAGGTGCAGCGCCTGGGGGCTAAGTGCTGCGACGGGGGTGGCAACTAGATCGACTTGTGCAGCTTTCATGGGTTATGAGGCCTCGGGCAAGCTCAGGCCGAACGGGGGTGATAGTTAGGCCTAGCAGGTGTGATAGTCAAGCCTAGCAGGTGCGATGGTTAAGCCAAACGGGTGTGGTGGTTAACGTGAGGTAGTGCAGATCTACGCGGTGCTTGCTTTATGCTTGGCTGCTGCGGGTTTGCTTAAGGTCGTTTTCTTGGCTGCCGCAGCTTTAACAGACAACGACTTGGCTGGTGCTTTAGCCACAGCCTTAGATCTAACAGAAGCCACTATCTTTTTAATAGCTGCTTGAGCAGGTAATACGGGCGCTAGAGGCTTATTTTCCTTAGTTTTTGTGGCCTGCGCTGCATGCGCCTTGGCAATAAAGTCGCGCACTAC
>JANNCO010000062.1:0-1810 GCA_031386655.1 Polaromonas sp.
CCATGGCCAAAGAAAAAACTGTTTATACCTGCTCCGAATGCGGTGGCACCAGCCCCAAGTGGCTGGGCAAATGCACGCACTGCCACGCGTGGAATACGCTGATTGAATCGGTGGCTGACAACGCCGCGCCAACCAAAAACCGCTTTGCCTCGCTGACCGCTGCCGCGCCGGTGCAAGCACTGTGCGATATCGAGGCGACAGATTTTGACCGCACGCCCACAGGCCAAGACGAACTGGACCGCGTGCTGGGCGGCGGCATTGTGGAAGGCGGTGTGGTGTTGATTGGCGGCGACCCGGGCATTGGTAAATCCACCCTGTTGCTACAAGCGCTGGACACATTGCAGCGCGGCGGCATGAACACGCTGTACGTGACAGGCGAGGAAAGCGGCGCACAGGTAGCGCTGCGCTCACGGCGGCTGGGCATCGTGGGTAGCCAAGTCAAGGTGATGGCCGAAACGCAGCTAGAAAAAATCCTGGCTACGCTGGAAGCGCAGGCCCCCAATATCGCAGTGATTGATTCGATTCAAACCGTGTACTCTGATCAGCTGACCAGCGCGCCCGGCTCGGTGGCGCAAGTGCGCGAATGCGCGGCGCACCTAACGCGCTATGCTAAAAATAGCGGTACTGCCATAGTACTGGTGGGCCACGTCACCAAAGAAGGCACACTGGCCGGCCCGCGCGTACTAGAGCATATGGTGGACACGGTGCTGTGTTTTGAAGGCGACACGCACAGCAGCTTTCGCCTGGTGCGCGCGATTAAAAACCGCTTTGGCGCAGTCAACGAAATTGGCGTGTTTGCCATGACGGAGAAAGGTTTGAAGGGCGTGAGCAACCCCAGCGCCATCTTTTTAAGCCAGCACACCGAACCCGTGCCCGGCAGCTGCGTGATGGTGACGCTGGAAGGCACGCGCCCCATGCTGGTAGAGATTCAAGCCCTGGTCGACAGCGGCGGCCCGTCGCCACGGCGCCTGAGCGTAGGCCTGGACCGCGACCGGTTGGCCATGCATCTCGCGGTATTGCACCGCCACGCAGGCGTGGCCTGTATGGACCAAGACGTGTTTGTCAACGCCGTGGGCGGCGTGCGCATTACCGAACCCGCCGCCGATTTGGCTGTGATGTTGGCCATTACCAGCAGCTTGCGCGGTAAGCCCTTGCCCAAAGGATTTCTCGCATTCGGCGAGGTAGGCTTAGCCGGCGAAGTACGCCCCGCCCCACGCGGCCAAGAGCGCTTGAAAGAAGCCGCTAAACTAGGTTTTAGCGTCGCCATCGTGCCCAAAGCCAATGCGCCGAAAAAGTCGCAGAGCAAAGAGTTTGAAGGGCTGACGATTCATGCGGTAGAGCGGGTGGAAGAGGCCATGAATTTGGTACGTTCGTTGGTTTGATACTATTAATTTCGTAGCTGCTTGAGCAGGATTTACTTGGGTTAGTGGGCTGTTTTGCTGTTAGAAATGCCGTTTGAAGTGCTTTTTAGGGTGTTCTTTGCGTTGTTTGTTTCGCGTTGATTAGGTCGTTGTACCAGAGCGCGACCGGCTGTGGCCTAGGCCTGTTGCCACCCGACACCACGGGCCTTCGGCCAAGCATCTCCAGTACTCAAAATGGGGGAAATTTAGAAACTCGCTGCGCTCAGACATCTAAATTTCTGATCCCCATTTTTCCGTGCTTCGAGCCCGGGGCTCGAATCGGTGGCGACAGGGCTGCCACAGCCGGTCGCTTGTAGTGGGCTGGGGGTTGCACGCAAAATTAGTCACGCTGTTTGAATCCGCTACACGCGGCGTTGTCGTTCGCTCTGACTTTTCACACAATAAATTTG
>JANNCO010000096.1:0-6746 GCA_031386655.1 Polaromonas sp.
CTCCGCCCTGCGGGCTCCCCCTTTATGCCGCTGCGTTGTCCACACCAAGCACCAAGGCTGCGAATAGGTGGGTCAATAAGCTAGCGGGTGATCGCCCACCATGTTCATAAGAGCTGGCAGGCGGTGTACTCAGCGCAGCGGATAAGGTAGGTAAACAAGTAAGTAAGCGGTAGATCGCCCACCATGTTCACAAGAGCTGGCAGGCGGTGTACTCAGCGCAGCGGCATAAAGGGGGAGTCGGCGGCCCTAGGCCGCCACGGAGGACAGCCGCGAAGCTGAGTACGCCGCCTGCCAGATCCCGTACAAAACCTGCACAGTCCCCGAGGACAGCTTTGATGCTGAGTACGCCGCCTGCCAGATCCCATACAAGAATAGCAGTCCTCAGCATCGGCAAGCACGCTACCGTCGCAGTTCACGACGCTTAATATCAATCCTCACATCGCCCCGATTTAACTTTGATTCGGCAACGCCAATCTGGAAGTATCTTCTTCATTGTCTTGCGTACCCACGCGGTTTTCGTTAATGCGTTTGACGTCGTCGTTGTTGATGTCGCCCGTCACATACACGCCGTCAAAGCAGCTGGCGTCAAAGTCTTTGATAGCGGGGTTGAGCTTGCCTATGGCGGCTTTCATGCCGGCTACTTCCTGGTAGACCAGCGCGTCGCAGCCAATGATGACGCGAATTTCTTCTACCGTGCGGTTGTGCGCTACCAGCTCTTCGCTGGTGGGCATGTCGATGCCGTACACGTTGGGGTAGCGCACGGGTGGCGCGGCGCTGGCCAGGTACACCTTGCGGGCACCTGCGTCGCGGGCCATCTGCACTATTTCTTTGCTGGTGGTGCCGCGTACGATGGAATCGTCAACCAGCAGCACATTGCGGCCTTTGAACTCGCTGTTGATCGTGTTGAGCTTTTGGCGCACTGACTTTTTGCGCACTGCCTGGCCGGGCATGATAAAGGTGCGGCCTACGTAGCGGTTTTTGACAAAGCCTTCGCGGTACGGCAAGCCCAGCAAGTGCGCTAGCTGCTGGGCACTGGGGCGGGATGATTCTGGGATGGGAATGACCACGTCTATTTGGTCGGGTGGCACAGTAGATATGACACGCTTGGCCAGCGTTTCGCCTAAATTTAAGCGCGCTTGGTAAACCGATATGCCGTCCATCTCCGAGTCAGGCCGTGCCAGATAGACGAATTCAAAAATGCACGGGTTTAGCTGCGTCTTAACAGCGCACTGCTCGGTGTGCACTTGGTTTTGCAGGTCGATGAACACGGCCTCACCCGGCGCAATGTTGCGCAACAAATGGTGGCCCGTGCCTTCCAGAGTCACTGACTCGCTGGCCACCATGATGGTGCCGTCGGCTGATTGGCCCATGCACAGTGGGCGAATGCCAAAGGGGTCACGAAACGCCAGCAAGCCGTGGCCGGCGATCAGCGCCACCACGGCGTACGAGCCCTTCACGCGCGCATGCACGCCACGCACGGCGGCAAACACATCAGCAGGCCTAAAGTTTGACGAAAGTTGCCCTTCGGTCAACAGTGGCAAGCCACGGGTGGTTTTTTCCAGCTCGTGGGCCAGCACGTTGATCAATACTTCGGTGTCACTGTCGGTGTTGATGTGGCGGTGGTCGGCGTTGAACAGCTGCTCTTTTAAAACATCTACGTTGGTCAGGTTGCCGTTGTGCGCCAGCACAATGCCAAACGGTGCGTTGACATAGAAGGGCTGCGCTTCTTCTTCGCTGAACGCGTTGCCTGCAGTGGGGTAGCGCACCTGGCCCAAGCCAATGTTGCCGGGCAGTGCACGCATGTTGCGGGTACGAAAAATATCACGCACCATGCCTTTGGCCTTGTGCATATAAAATTTGGTGCCCAGCTGGGTGACGATGCCTGCAGCGTCCTGGCCGCGGTGTTGCAGCAGCAGCAATGCGTCGTAAATTAGCTGATTGACGGGCGACTGCGAGGCTACGCCTACGATTCCACACATGGTAATTTTCCTTGACTTATTAGGTTATTGCGTCTGTTGCAACCCGCCGCTGCTTGAATGTACTGCCCTAGCTGCGCAGGTAAAACTGGTTTGATACTTTTGAGCAAATCTGACAATGCACCTGCACCCGCAGACTGCTGCCACCACGCGCCGTTTTTAAGCGGCGTCATCAGTACCACGGTGGTGACCGCCAACAAAATAACCAGCCCACGCAAGACACCGAAGGCTGCGCCCAACGTGCGGTCTACCGGGCGCAGGCCCACGCTTTCAATCATTTTTTTGACTAGCCAAGTCAGCAGGGTGCACACCACCACGGTGCCAATAAAAACGGCTGCAAACCCAGCGGCATAGCGCACTGGCGCGCTGACATCCTGCAGGGGCAGCCACTGGCCGGCCGCCTGCGCGTACAGCTGCGCCAGTACAAAAGCCGCTATCCAGCCGACCACCGCCAGTACCTCGTGCACCAGGCCGCGCCATGCGCCCAGTGCCATCGACAGCAGCACGATAGCCAGCAAAACCCAGTCAAAGGTGGTAATGTTCATACAGTGCGGCCCCGGGCAAGCAGCGCGATGGCGGTAGGCTACGGATTAGGCGGTTGATCACGGCCAATCTACAGCGTCAGCACGGACGCTGGCAAATTCAGCGCCTTGATTTTGGCGGCTGCTTTGTCGGCCTCGGCCCGGCTGGTAAATGGCCCCACGCGTACGCGAATCAAATCGCCGGTGGCGGTTTTGGCCACTTGGCTGTAGGTTTTAAGGCCTGCCTTTTCTACCTTTTGGCGCACCTCACGTGATTTGGCGACATCGGTGAAAGCGCCAAACTGTACGATAAAACGCTCGCCTGTGGCGGCTGCAGCGGCGGTGGCTTCAGGCTTGGCATCAGCAGCTTTGGCCTCGGCAGCTTGACCGTCTAGCAAGGCTTTGGCGCGGCTGGCGTCCTGTGCCATTTTGTTTTTGTCAGCCTTGGCTTTATCAGATTTTTCTTTGTCGGCTTTTTCTTTGTCAGTTTTAGTCTTCTCAGCTTTCGCTTTGTCTGCAGCAGCTTTATCGGCAGCGGCCTTGGCGCGCGCAGCATCGTCTGGTGCCGCGGTGGTTGCACCACTTGTCACACTACTTGCCACACTACTAGCTGCATTACCGCCAGGTACTACACTTTTAATAGCTGGTTGAGCAGGTTCTGTGGGCTGAACCGATGTTTTGTCTGTATTTTTAGCAGGTTTGACGATCTCTTCTTTACCCGACAAGCTGGCCGTGTCGTCGATGCGGGCCGACGGTGCGGGCGTGGCAACCTGCGGCGTGCCAGCGGGCAACTGCAATGGCTTTGTTTTGGTTTTGTCCGGAATTTCAATCGGAATGTCCACCGCTACCGACCGCGGCTGGCTGTCAAACAGCAGCGGGAACCCCACCACCGCGCCCAGCACCAGCACGGCCGAGCCTACCAGCCGCATCAGCGCGCGCTTGCGCATGGCCTCTACGCTCTCGGTGGGGCCGGGCGTGCGTACCTTGTTGTCTTGTTTGCCAAATTTAAACCAAGCCATGAAGCCCTTTGCTGTGCATTGAGTGCGCTATGTATAACCGTACTGCGTTTTACGTTTTACGTTTACGCTTTAAGAGTGCGGCGCATTGGGTAACGCGCCCAAGTGTTTGGCATTCAACCGGGGGGTGCCGCTGTGCAGCACACCGCCCACGGTGTAGAACGACCCGAACACCACGATTCTATCGGTTGGCTCGGCCCCGGCCACCGCCGCGTCCAGTGCAGCTTGTGGCGAGGTGTAAATATGGCTGGTAGCGTCGCTGCGCTGGTTTTGCGCGGCCCACAGGGTTTGCAGCGCCAGTGCGGTGGCGGCGCGGGCCGTGGGCAAATCGGTAAAGTACCACTTATCAATCATCGGTGCTACTTTGGGCCACATGGCGGCCAGGTCTTTGTCGGCCATCGCGCCAAACACGGCATGCGTGGTGGGGTAGAACCCCATCGCGTCCAGATTAGCCGCCAGTGCCGCTACTGAGTGCGGGTTGTGCGCTACGTCTAGCACCAGCGCCGGCTGGCCGGGGATGATTTGAAAGCGCCCCGGCAGCTCGACAAACGCAAAGCCGTTGCGCACAGCTTGGGCTGTCACGGGCAGCACGCCCCGCAGCGCGGTAATGGCCGCCAGCGCGCCACTGGCGTTCATCAGCTGGTTGGCCCCGCGCAGTGCCGGGTAGGCCAGCCCGGCGTAGCGGCGCGGCTGGCCCTGCGCGTCACGCCCAGCCCAGCCCCACTGCTGCTTGTCGCCTTCGTAGTTAAAGTCGCTGCCCATCAGGTACAGGTCGGCCCCTACTGCTTTGGCATGCCGCGCCAAACTGGCGGGCGGCATCGGGTCGCTAACAATAGCGGGCTTGCCAGCGCGCATGATGCCCGCCTTCTCGTAACCAATGCTCTCGCGGTTATCACCCAGGTATTCCATGTGGTCCAGGTCAATGCTGGTGATGATGGCGCAGTCGGTGTCGATGATATTGACCGCGTCTAGCCTGCCGCCTAGGCCTACCTCTAGGATGGCTACGTCAATCGTTTGTTGATCTGTTTGCCGCGCCATCAGCGCTAAAAATGCCAGGGTAGTGAATTCAAAATACGTCAGCGCAATTTCCAAGTCTTCTGTTTGGGCTGTAACCACATCCGTTCCGGTTGAAGCCACGTTGGTTCCGGCTGAGCCCATACCCGTTCGGGCTGAGCTTGGCCTGTCCTGAGCCCGCCCAAGGGTCGAAGCCTTCGCGCCATCTTGTTCAACCGCATAACCCTTGCGAGCATTCTCAATCACTGCGCAAGCAGCTATAAAATCCGCGGCGCCCACCATCTCACCTGCCACCCGGCAACGCTCTAAAAAATGCACCAAGTGCGGGCTGCTGTACACCGCCGTGCGGTACCCCGCCTGGGTGTAGATGGATTCGAGCATGGCGCACGTAGAGCCCTTGCCATTGGTGCCCGCCACCGTAATCACGGGGCACTGCAGCGCCAGCCCAGTGCGCTGCCACACCGCCCGCACACGGTCCAGCCCCATCTCAATATTCTTGGGGTGCAAGCCCTCGATGTAAGCCAGCCAGTCGTCTAAGGTGTGCGGTAATGTCATGAGTGCATTGTCGCAAATGCGCGTTGCACAGGGAGAAACTGTGTTTTGTGCGGTTTGCCTTGACAGTCTCAAGCGCGTTGCGCACCAGCGCACGCAGGTAGTGGCAGGTGGTGCGGTGATTCCTGGCCTGGCAGAGCCTTTTTTAGTGCTAAACAGGCCAGTAACCCAAGTAAAACCTGCTCAAGCAGCTATTAAATCCATAGTAAATAATAGTCTTAATGATGTTACCCAAGCCGCTACGCGCGTAGCCCAAGCCGGCAGTGCTTGGACGACTTGCGTTTAGCTTGGTTAAATCGCCCCGAGTTGCCTGCTGCGGAGATTTTGCAGCGTCTACTGGCTTTGAACCTGGAAAGAGCCAGCCTGCAGGCCGCAAAAACTTAAAGATAAACCATTGCGTCAGCCGCCCACCTTGCACGTTTAAACTACGCATTCGGTTGATCTGTTCAGCAGCCCCCGCCAGGGCATCCAATCCTAGGGCAGCAACAACACAAGCGCGGCGACGCTGGGTTACAAAGGCAAGTCTGCTGGCTTGCCTTTGTCGTTTGCGGGCAGAGTTTTTTAACTTGTCCCCAGCTTGTTCTTTAGTTATCCACACTTCGCTCTAATGTGATTCAAATTCAATCCACATCCGCCAAATAATCCGCCAAACAACCTACTAATAAGCCGTAAGCTATTGATAGTATTGAATTAATACGCTTATGCACATCCGCCAAATATTACAAACTCCCAGTCACTATGTTCTTTAAACATGTGCTTGGAAACTCTGTTGCGTATTAAGTAGTTTTGATGCTTTGCACGCTAAAGCGTAAAATTCAATGATGGAAGCACAGTCAGTCACTATCAGTTTGCACGACGGTTCTCGGGGCTTTGAAGTAAGCCCCGAGCGTGTGCCGCTGGCCATGCTGAGCGACTTTTCTCGTGATGTAGAAGAGTTTTTGCGCGGTGATGGCAAACAGTTGGACACCAGCAAGCTAGAAGTGGCGGTAGTAAAAGGCTCACTTGCGGTACAAACCCAGCCGCTGTCTGCGGTGGACTTTGCCCAAGATCTGGCCCGGTTACTGCAATCGCAGCTGATTGACGGCCTGCACGCCAAACGGCGTGAGGTTGTAACCCGCTGGCAAAAGCTAGCCAAAAGCAACCGGGCGATCTCCTTCAAAATTGCATCGCTCTGGTTGCCGCAACCCATCGTGATCAGCGCAGACACCGACTTTCGCAGCGACGATGCTGACCAATGGGTGCGTGTTGAGCGCTATTTGCGTGGTGAGATTTACGACTTAGGCGGCAAACAAATAGTCAACGCGCACATGCTGCTGCCTGATGGCAAAACGATCAAGGTAGAAGCAAGCAAAGAAACTATCCGTGGGGACAAACTTAACCGCTTGTACAAGCCTGCTATGGTACGTATTAAGGCGGACTACAACGTGCTAACCCGTGAGTACCGCAATGCGCAATTGCTGGAGTTTGTAGAGCATGACTCTAAACTGGACGAGCAAGCCATGGCGCGGTTGACAGGGCGTGGAGCAATTGCGTGGAAAGACGTGCCCAACGCCAGCCAGTGGGTAGACGATCTGCGGGGTGGCTTGGTTTGATCTCTATTTTGCTCGATACCAGCTTTTTGATCACGCTGGCAGACTCTGGGCGCGCTAACCACGAAGTAGCCAAGC
>JANNCO010000113.1:0-3346 GCA_031386655.1 Polaromonas sp.
TACCCGCCCCGAGGGCACTATGGCGCACCTGGCGCTGTGCCGCCAAATGGGCATCAACATGGTGATTGGCACCACAGGTTTTAGCGACGCGCAAAAAGCCGAAATTCAAGCGGCCAGCCAAGACATTGCCATCATGCTGGCACCTAATATGAGTGTGGGCGTTAACGTCACGCTCAAGCTACTAGAGATGGCTGCCAAAGCCATGAGCGAGGGCTTCGACATCGAAGTGATTGAGGCGCACCACCGCCACAAGGTAGACGCTCCCAGCGGCACTGCGCTGAAAATGGGCGAGGTGATGGCCCACGCCATGGGCCGCGACTTGAAACAATGCGCCGTGTACTCGCGCGAGGGCCACACCGGCGAGCGCGACCCGTCCAGCATAGGCTTTGCCACCATTCGCGGTGGCGACATTGTGGGCGACCACACTGTGCTGTTTGCTGGCATTGGCGAGCGGATAGAAATTACCCACAAATCGTCCAGCCGCAGCACCTACGCGCAGGGCGCATTGCGCGCAGTGCGGTTTGTAGCCGGGCGCAAGAGCGGACTGTTTGACATGTTTGACGTGCTTAATCTACGTTAATGTTCTGCGCTAACCTATTGATTTATTTTTACCACTATTCCACACCATGAGTGCATTCCAATTTATCGCGCAAGGCGACGCCATCAGTAAATTTGTGGCGCTGCTGCTGCTGGCCATGTCGGTGGCCAGCTGGGTAGTGATAGTGTGGAAAGCCTGGGTGATACAACGCGCTGTGCCCGATGTAGCGCGCAGCATTGCCGCATTTTGGCAAGCGCCCGATATAGCGCAAGCGCAAGCCACTGTAGCCAGCCTGGACCGCGAAGGTTTGGTACTGCCGCTGATACAAGCCAGCCATGCACGCGCGGCGGGTACGCTGGCCACCGTGGGCGACAAAGCGCAGCAGCTGACCCGTGTGCTGCGCGACGCTTTGCACGCCGTGCTGCTGAAATTGCAATTTGGCCAAGTGCTGCTGGCCACGGTCGGTTCTACCGCGCCATTTGTGGGGCTGCTGGGCACCGTATGGGGCATCTACCATGCGCTGATCGGTATCAGCGGCGCAGGCCAGTTGACCATTGACAAAGTAGCCGGCCCCGTGGGCGAGGCGCTGATCATGACCGCCGCGGGTCTGGCGGTGGCCATCCCCGCTGTGTTGGCCTACAACTTGTTTGGCCGCTATGTGGGCCGTATTGAAGCCGACCTGGAAGGCTTTGCGCGCGACCTGCGTGAGCTGATCGCGCACCACGCTCCCAAATCCTCCGCATCGGAATAAAAGATGTCATTTGGCCGCCTAGAACGTACTAAAAGCGCCCAGCCCATGAGCGAGATCAACGTCACGCCGCTGGTGGACGTGATGATGGTACTGCTGGTCATTTTTATCATTACCGCGCCCCTGCTGGCCAGCAGCATCAAGCTGGATTTGCCCAAAACCGACGCCGCTAAATCTAGCGACGCACCGAAGTTTGTCACCGTAGTGGTCGATAAATCAACGCAAGTTTTTTTAAACGAAAAGCCGATTGACCTGCCTGCGCTGGCCGAATCGTTGCAAGCCTCCGCCAAAGCCAATCCCGAGACCGAGGTGCAACTGCGCGCCGACGCCGCTGTACCGTATGGCAAAGTGGTCGAGGTGATGGGCGTGGCCCAAAAGGCGGGGCTTAACCGCATTGGGTTTATTGCTGACAAGCCTGCAGCGGGCGCACCTAGCGCCCCATAAATTAGCTTGGGCTAAGTTTAAGGCACCTCAGCCTTTGCTGGGCAAAGGATATACAATAGTGATGTGTATATCTATCAGGAGAGCATTATGCAAGTAGCCAAGTGGGGCAACAGCTTGGGTGTGCGTTTGCCCATGGCATTAGTGCACAAATTGGGCATTTCCGAGGGCGATGAGTTAGTAGTGCAGCCCGCCGCGCGCCGCGCAGGCGCGCCTGTGGTGCAGATCAGCCGCGAGCCTAGCAAGCTAGAACGCTTGCACGCTATGCGCCGCTACCGCGCGGCCATGCCTGCAGGGTTTAAATTTGACCGTGAAGAAGCCAACGCGCGCTGATGAAAATATTTCTTGACACCAATGTGCTGATTTATTGGCTTGACCTGGGGCCGCGCGCAGACCTGGTCGAGCAATTGTTAGCGCAAGATGCCGTGATCAGCGTGCAAGTACTCAACGAGTTTGCCAACGTACTGCGCAAAAAGCGCAACCTGCCTTTTGCAGCGATTAATGAATTGGTAGGCACCTTGCTGCAAACATGCGATGTGGGCGACCTGACCGTGCGCGTGCACCAAGGCGCGTTAGAGTTGGCGGCGCGTTATAAACTCAGTATTTACAACGCTAACATTTTGGCAGCCGCTGCAGAAATGGGTTGCGCTACCGTGTATTCAGAGGACATGCAGCACGGCATGAGCATCAAGATCCCTAAATCCATAGGCAGCGGTGCGCTGTCGATTAAAAACCCATTCCTATAATTTCTCTGCTGTTAGATTTAAAGCCATGCAAGCACCTCTCAACCCTACATCCGCCCTCTCAGCCGCTTACGACCATTTAGCTGTTGAAAAATCCGCCCAACTGCACTGGACAGCGCGCGACGCCTACCGCGTGACCGAGCACGCCAAAGACGCGCAGGGTAACCCCAAGCCCAAGTACTATGCCTGCTCCATGCTGCCTTACCCCAGCGGCAAACTGCACATGGGCCATGTGCGCAAATACACGATTATCGATATGCTGGCCCGCCAGTTGCGCATGAAGGGTTTTAACGTGTTGATGCCGATGGGCTGGGACGCGTTTGGCTTGCCTGCCGAAAACGCCGCGATGAAGAACAACGTGCCGCCCGCCCAGTGGACGCACGACAACATTGCGTACATGAAAAAGCAGATGCAGGCCATGGGCCTGGCCATCGACTGGAGCCGCGAAGTAGCCACTTGCGACCCCAGCTACTACAAATGGAACCAGTGGCTGTTTTTAAAGATGCTAGAAAAAGGCATCGCCTACCGCAAGACCCAAGTCGTCAACTGGGACCCGGTAGACCAAACCGTGCTGGCCAATGAGCAGGTGATTGACGGCAAAGGCTGGCGCACCGGTGCGGTTGTGGAAAAGCGCGAGATTCCGGGTTACTACCTCAACATCACGCAGTACGCGCCCGAGCTGCTGGGCGAAGTACAAAACGGCCTGCCCGGCTGGCCCGAGCGTGTGAAGCTGATGCAAGAAAACTGGATCGGCAAATCCGAAGGCGTGCGATTCGCCTTCCCGCACGAGATCAAAGACGCGTCGGGCCAACTGGTGCAAGACGGCAAGATGTACGTTTTTACCACTCGCGCCGACACTATCATGGGTGTGACGTT
>JANNCO010000191.1:0-6517 GCA_031386655.1 Polaromonas sp.
GTTAAACAGCACCCGCAGCTCACGCACCGGCAGCGGCTGACTGGCGCAGATCAAAGCGGTTTCTAAAATACGTTTGGCATCCACAGTGTTCATAGTGGCAGGGCTTCCTGGTGTGCATCAGCGCAAAACATGGAACAGTTACCGTCCAGCATGAGCGCAAACAAAACTAAAAATGAAGGAGAAGGTGTGTCAAAAGACAGCTTGGCGCGCAGCGCGCACTTTTTTCATCTGGTGGGGTACAAAGACTTCCCAAATCCAGGACGTTTCAATCATTGTAGCGCAGGGTTTGCAGGGGTTGGCAAGAGCGTGATCCGCTTGGCTAAACTAAATTGCACCGCAGAACTGCAATAAGCTTACAAGCAACTTATTTTGTACACTTCGCTTTATTATGACTTTAACGCTTCATCAGGGCTACCTGCCCGGCTGCATAGGCAAAATAGTAGAACTGCAAGTGCGCTACTACAGCCAGAGTGTGGGATTTGGTCTTCAGTTTGAAACCAAAATAGCGCGCGAGCTTTGTGATTTTTGCGAGCAGTATGACAGCCAACGCGACGGGCTATGGCTAGCTTTGCTAGAGGGCGAGATAGTAGGATCAATCGCTATCGACGGCTCCCACGCTGCGCAAGACGGGGCGCATCTTCGCTGGTTCATCGCATCTGACGCTGCGCGCGGAACCGGTATAGGCACAGCGCTTTTAACCTGCGCCATGCAATGGTGCCAATCACGCCACTACCAGCGCGTGTATCTGTGGACTTTTGAGGGCCTTGGCGCGGCTAGGCATCTCTACGAGAAATTTGGCTTTCGCTTAACCCACGAACAACGCGGCGTGCAATGGGGTAGCGAGGTGAATGAACAAAAATTTGAGCAGGATGGATAACTATCGCAACACTTTAAGAAACTTGGCCCTCGGGCGTATCGCACCATAGTGGGTTTTGCTTTGAACATGCATCGCAGACGTGGTAATCTAATACTTATGATAAATATTTCAATCGCGGACGTACTTGAGCTACCTGTACAAGAGCGAATCCATCTGGTTGAGATGATCTGGGAGAGCATTGCGGCGTTTCCACAGGCCATAGAGGTTTCAGCAGAACTTAAAGCTGACCTTGGGCTGCGCCTAGCCGAGTTTGAACGCAATCCTGAGGCTGGCTATTCATGGGATCAAGTTAAGGCAAAGCTTAAAGACGGCTCGTGGCATACCGCCTGAAATTCTCGGCACGCGCCACTGCCGAGGTGGGCCAAGCCTACGCGTGGTATGAATCTCAAAGCTTGGGGCTTGGTTCCGAGTTTGAAGCAGCATTTGAACTTCAGCTAAAACGCTTAGAACAAGTGCCGCTCATGTACCCAGCGGTTTTACCTGACGTTAGGCGCACACTTCTACCCAGATTTCCGTATGGCGTTTTTTATATTGTAAAAGACGACCTCGTGCATATTCTTGCTGTTGTTCACACTGCGCGTAATCCGAATCGCTGGCCTCCTTAGATCACAGTTGATTAGAAAACAGCCTGCACTAGCTTGAAACTGGTAATCTCTAGCGACTTAGTCAAGACGAAGAGCTTTACGTACATTAATTTTAGTCAACTCGATCAGCTTTGCATACGTGCAATGCTTTAAAAGAGCTAAGGATTAGTTTCAAACCTTATCTGCGCCCTAACCATGAATCCAAATTCTGATAACGCCGTCCAAGTTGTCTGTGAATTCTGGCGGCTGATGTCTTCTAACGACTTTAGCGCCGTGGGTGCAATGCTGGCAGACAATTACGTGCTTGACTGGCCGCAAAGTAACGAGAGAATTCAGGGTAGAGAAAAATTTGCCGCCGTTAACGCCGAATACCCAAGCCACGGGAAATGGATTTTCACCATGCACCGCATGTTCGGTAATGCAGCCGAGGTAGTGTCGGAGGTCAGCGTGACCGACGGCGTGCAAAACGCGAAGGTTATTTCTTTCTTCACTGTCCACCACGGCAAAATTACGCACCAAGTAGAGTACTGGCCCGAGCCTTACGCTGCCCCAGCTAATCGCCAGCACTTGGTTGAGGCTATTGAATAAGCATGAGCCTGAACCTAAACCCCCACCAACCCCAACGCCTCACAAGCCTGCACCAAATCCGCGGGCAGTGGCGCAGCAAACGCCATCGCCTCGCCCGTCATCGGGTGCGTAAAAGCCAGCCGTTGCGCATGCAGTGCTTGGCGCGCTAGGCCGGCGGCGGGTGCGCCGCCGTACACGGCGTCGCCTACCAGCGGGTGGGCTATATGGGCGGCGTGCACCCGAATTTGGTGGGTGCGGCCAGTGTGCAGTATGCAGCGTAGCAGGCAAAAGCTGCGGTCATCTATATTGCTGCTGTCGGCCTTGTCCGACGTCTTTTTTAAGGCGTTTTCAGCCTCTAGCCCTCGTACATACTGCTCAGACAGCTTCGAATTTGATAGTAGATGAAAATCTGTCACTGCTTCTTTGCCGCTGCCGCGTGACAGGTCGACCACCGCCATGCGCAAGCGGTTGCGAATGTCGCGGCCTATGGCGGCGTCAACGCGGCGCACCGGGTCGCCGGGCCAGGCGCGGTGGCCTATGGCGATGTATTGGCGGCTTACTTCGCGCGCGGCAATCAGGGCCACCAGTGCGTCCATGCACAGGCGGGTGCGGGCCACCACCATCAGGCCGCTGGTGTCTTTGTCTAGCCGGTGCACTATGCCGGCGCGGGGCAGCACGGCGCACTGCGCGTCACGCGCCAGCAGGCCGTTTAGCAACGTACCGCTCCAGTTGCCAGCGGCGGGGTGCACCACCACGCCTGCACGTTTGTTAACGATCAGCAGATGGGCGTCTTCGTAAATAATGTCCAGGTCCATCGCCTCGGGCCGGAAGGCCAGGCTTTGCGGCGTAGGCCGCAGGGTAATGGCCAGGTGGTCGCCTGCTTTAAGCTTAGCTGCGCTTTTATGAGCGGGTTTGCCGTTGACCAGCACCGCGCCGTCTTCGGTTAGTTGCTGCAAATAGCTGCGCGAGAACTCACCTACCAGCTCTACCAGCGCGCGGTCCAGGCGCTGGCCGTGCAGCTTGGCGTCTACGTCAAACTCACGCAGCTCGTGGCTGTCGGCTCCGGGGTCGGGCAGGTCGTCAAAGTCGTGCTCAGGTTGGCCTGCCAGGTCAGTGGCTTGCCCTGCGGACGGCACGGCCTGTGACACAGTAGCGGGGGTGGTGGTCGATATAATGGATTGCACTTGTGAAACTTGGAAATTGGAAAGAAGCACTATGACAGTACCATTACCATTATCGGCTGTGTTGAAGAGTACGGTGCATGCCTGTATGGCTACAGTGCATGCCCGCAAAACCACTGCGCGTGCCCGTCAATTTACATTTCCAGCTTTCCTGTTGGCAACTGCCATGGTATTGACTGCCTGTGCAGGCAAAGAGATCGACAAGACCGAGGCCTGGTCACCCAACAAAATCTATACTGAAGCCAAAGACGAACTTGGCTCGGGCGCCTATGACAAAGCCATCCCCCTGTTTGAAAAGCTGGAAGGCCGCGCTGCCGGCACGCCGCTGGCCCAGCAGGCACAGCTGGAAAAAGCCTACGCCCAGTACAAAGCAGGCGAAGTGCCGCAAGCCGTGGCCACACTAGACCGTTTTACCAAACTGCACCCCTCCAGCCCAGCCATAGACTACGCGCTGTACCTCAAAGGGCTGGTAACCTTTAACGACAACTTGGGCTTGTTTGGCAACCTTGCCCGCCAAGATTTGTCCGAGCGTGACCAAAAAGGTGCCAAAGAATCGTTTGACTCTTTCAAAGAGCTGGCCACGCGCTTTCCAGATTCCAAATACACGCCCGACGCACGCCTGCGCATGACCTACATTGTCAACTCGCTGGCCCAGTACGAGGTGCACGTAGCACGCTATTACTACAAGCGCGGCGCGTATGTGGCCGCCATCAACCGCGCCCAAGCCGCCATCACCGACTACGACGGTGTGCCTGCACAAGAGGAAGCGCTGTTTGTCATGATGCAAAGCTACAACTCGCTGGGCCTGGCCCAACTGCGCGACGACACCAAGCGTGTGATGGAGAAAAACTATCCCAAGAGCGAATACCTCACACAGGGATACAAATCGTCTACCGGGTCTTGGTGGAAGTTTTGGTAGCCATCAGTGGCTTTGCGGCTTTCCTGCGTGCGCAGGCGCTGACATAGCCGCTCTACCCATGCACCATCAGCCCGCTGCGCTGCCGCCACTGCCTTTGCAGGGCGTACGCATCGTCAGCCTGGCGCTTAATTTGCCCGGCCCCGCTGCCCTTATGCGCCTGCACGCCATGGGCGCCAACTGCGTCAAAGTGCACAGCCCCGCAGGCGACCCGATGGCGCAATACAGCCCTGCGGCCTACGCGCAGTTGCATGCGGGTGTGCGTACCCTCGCGCTAGACCTTAAAACACCCCACGGTCAAGCGGCTTTGCGTGCCGAGCTGGCTGATGCTACGGTACTGATCACCTCGTTTCGCCCGTCCGCCTTGCGCAAATTACAACTTGACTGGGACACACTGCGCGCCGCGTACCCACAGCTATCGATGGTCAGCATCGTGGGTAGCCCAGGTGCCCGCGCAGAAGAGCCCGGCCACGACCTGACTTACCTGGCCGAGCAGGGCTTGGTGACCGGCACCACCCTGCCCGCTACTTTGTACGCCGACATGGCTGGTGCACTGATGGCCACTGAGGCTGTTTTGCAAGCCGTGCTGGTGCACCGCCTGCACGGCGTGGCTACGCACTCGCAGGTCGCTTTAGCCGACGCGGCAGCGCACTTGGCCCTGCCGCGGGCCTGGGGTTTGACAGCTGCAACAGGCGTGGCGAATGACGGTGCCTCAAGCAAAGCAAGTAACGACGCTGCAGGCATCGTGGGCGGCGCGCACGCTGGCTACCGGGTGTACCCCTGCGCCGACGGCCGCGTGGCCGTGGCCGCACTAGAGCCGCACTTTGCAGCGGCTTTGTGCCGTGTTGCGCAATGGCCTATTGACAGCGCGATGACTCTAACCGGCTCTGAAACTAGCACTCAAACCACCACCCCCAGCGGTCAAGCCATCACCGCTACCATGCTGCTGCCCAGCACCGCGCAGGCTTTGAGTGTATTTTTTAGCACACGCACCTGCCAGCAAGTGGATGCGTTGGCTGCGCAGCACGATTTGCCCTTGTTTTGCATGCCAAATCACCCTGCAACCCAAGTAAAACCTGCTCAAGCAGCTATTTAATTTATAGTGATTTATCTCTCAATAGGCTGTCAACTAGGGGTTAGCATGCAGCGTTATGCTTAGTTCTCGCATCTAAAATTCACATGTAAACGTATTTGGTTACATGCAAGCCCACATGAACTTTTTATTGTTGCCCACACCGCAAACTACTAGTATCTCCATGTCGCTTACCCCGTTAGCCTCCATACACTGCCGTGCACCCCGTAGTGTTTACCGCATCGCGCTTTGTAACGCAGCGCGCTTGCTAAGCTGTGCCGCAGTGGGCGTGTCTACCATCATGCTGGTTGCGGCCTGTACCACGATGGGTGGCGACGCAGCGCCAGACAACGTGTCTATCGACGCCGACGCACCCGCCTCCAGCGAACCGCAACAACTGGCCTGGGTACAAGACAAGCCGTGGAACACCTACCGCCTGCCCGGCAAAAAAGCCACCAAATTCAGCAAAGTCAAAATGGATGGCCGCGACGCTGTGCTGGCAGTGGCCAACGCATCGGCCAGCATGTTGCGCCACCCATTGCGCGTGCCTGCAACAGACCTGCAGCAAGTGCGCTTTTCGTGGAAAGTGCCGCAACTGATCGCACAAGCTGACGTGGCCGTGCGCGAGGGCGACGATTCGCCGGTGCGCATAGTGCTGGTTTTTGAAGGTGACCGCAGCAAGTGGTCGGCCAAAAACTCTATGCTGTCCGAGCTGGCACGCACCATCACAGGCGAAGAGCTGCCCTACGCCACCCTGATGTATGTGTGGTGCAACCAGCGCGCACCCGGCGCGGTGGCGCACAACCCGCGCACCGACCGTATCCGCTCTATCGTGGTGGAATCGGGCAGCAAAAACCTCAATCAGTGGCTTGACTACGAGCGCGACATCAAGGCCGACTTTGAACGCGCCTTTGGTGAGGCCCCCGGTGCGTTGGTGGGCATGGCGCTGATGACCGACAGCGACAACACACGCTCTAAAACCCGCGCCTACTATGGGCCGGTGTCGATGGGGCACAAAGTGGCTGCGGCTAAAGCGCCTTTGCAGCAGTAATTTTGCGTGCGGTTGAGTTTGTCGCTCGGCTTGGCGTATGCACCAGTGACTTTGCTTGATTTGCAGACCAATTAGTTTCTAGCTAGTTTAGTTTGCCGTTTGGTTGAGTTGATTACTTTGCTTGGCGCGTGCTTCGTGGAGTTGGTAGCTTGGTTCGCGTGCGCGCCGGAGAGCTGGACTCGAGCCGGGCATCTCGGTGCAAAAATACTTCGCAAACACGCGCGAACTAAGCTCTTTGGTGCATTAGCTTCAACAACGCGCGCCTTGCT
>JANNCO010000195.1:0-1683 GCA_031386655.1 Polaromonas sp.
TTGGCATTGGTGCGATGCATTTCGTGCAGCAAAGTCACCAAGATGCGGCAACCAGACGCGCCGATGGGGTGACCAATGGCAATCGCGCCGCCATTGACGTTGACTTTAGAAGCATCAATGCCAAGCTCTTTGTTGACGGCGCAGGCTTGCGCTGCGAAGGCTTCGTTCAGCTCGAACACGTCTACGTCAGAGGCTTTCCAGCCTGCGCGCTCTAGCGCTTTGCGCGATGCTGGCACGGGGCCCATGCCCATGGTGGCGGGGTCTAGGCCGCTGGTGCCAAACGACACGATGCGGGCCAGCGGGGTCAGGCCTAGTTCTTTGGCCTTAGCGGCTGACATAACTACAACGGCTGCAGCGCCATCGTTTAAGCCCGATGCGTTGCCTGCGGTGACGCCGCCTGCTTTGTCAAATGCAGGGCGCAAGCCGGCCAGTACTTCGGCACTGGTTTTTTTGTTGATAAATTCGTCGGCGTTAAAAATAATTGCGTCGCCCTTTTTTTGTGGGATGACCACGTCCACAATTTCTGCAGCAAACTTGCCTGCCGCTTGCGCAGCCGCAGCTTTGGTTTGTGAAGCCAGTGCCAGCGCGTCTTGCGCCTCGCGCGTGATGCCGTGCGCCTTGGCTACGTTTTCTGCGGTAATACCCATGTGGTACTGGTTGTACACATCCCACAGGCCATCCACAATCATGGTGTCTTGCATTTTCCAGTCGCCCATACGCTGGCCGTCGCGGCTGCCCATCAGCACGTGCGGCGATGCGCTCATGTTTTCTTGGCCACCCGCTACGACAATGTCGCTGTCGCCCCACGCCACGGCTTGCGCTGCCAGCATGACGGCTTTAAGGCCCGAGCCGCACACTGCGTTGATGGTGAGCGCCGGAGTTTCTTTAGCCACACCTGCTTTCATCATCGCCTGGCGCGCCGGGTTTTGGCCACTGCCAGCACACAGCACTTGGCCCATGATGACCTCACCAATCTGCGAGTTGTCTAGCTTGGCTATTGCAATCACTTCCTTGATGACGATAGCGCCCAGTTCAGGGGCCGATACCTTGGCGAGCGAGCCGCCAAACTTGCCTACGGCGGTGCGGGCGGCGGATACGATGACGATGTCTTGCATATGATTTCCTTTGGGTTGAGTGGTTGGGTGGTTTGAGGTTTTAATTCGGACTTCTTAACTTCCGGACGCGAAGGACGCTAAGGTTGCGCCCTTCGCGTCCGGCAATCCGATTTAGGTTTTCAAGCCTTAGCCTTCACATACCGTCCAGGCGCAGGTTCGATTACTTTGAATTTGGCGTTTCCGTAAGTTTTAGGCGCAGCAATGAGCTTACCAGCATGCGGCTTGACCCATGCGCACCAGTCGTTCCACCAGCTGCCGGGCACTTCGGTGGCGGTGGCTAGCCAATCAGCGTGAGACGCTGGGAAAGCGCCTTCTTTACCCACCCAGTGTGATCGCTTTTTAGCGGCGGGTGGGTTAATCACGCCGGCAATATGGCCTGATGCGCCCATGACAAAGCGCTTCTTCCCAGGCAGATGCTGGGTGGAGGCATAGGCGCCGCCAATGGGCACGATGTGGTCTTCGCGCGAACCATAGATGTAGACCGGCAGGTCAAGTCTGCGCAGGTCGATTTTTTCCCCACAGGCTACAGCCTTACCGGGTTTGACCAAGTTGTTTTCAAGATAGGTGT
>JANNCO010000216.1:0-1925 GCA_031386655.1 Polaromonas sp.
CCGAGGTAGACGATGCCGAGGCCACAGCCGCCCACAGCGCCAGCGAGCTGCAAGGGGTATTGCACGTATTGGCACCAGCACTGTTTGCCAACCATTTTTTAGCCAACCATATCAAGCAGTGGATCAGCCGCTACCCCAAAGTGCCTATTGACCTGCATGTAGACCCGTTTCCGCAGTCGCGGGTGGAGGAATTTGATGTGACTTTTTTGCTGGTGAACGAAGGTTTTGACGCCAATATTGTGGCGCGTCCTGTAGCCCACACCGAATGGATTGTGTGCGCCAGCCCGGGCTATCTGCAGCGCTATGGCACGCCAGTGCAACCGCAAGATTTGCACCAGCACCAGTACCTGCGCTTTCCCTGGCCCGCCGAGTCAGGCCACACTGCGCGCGGCCTGCGCTTGTCGCGTCTGGATGGCAGCCAAGCCGATGTCGAAACCCCCATGCAAGTGGTGTTGCAGTCTGCCAGCTACGAGGCCTTGTTTACTGCGGCGCTGGACGGTGCAGGCATTGTGGTGATGCCCAAATTTCCGGTAGACAACTATCTTAAATCGGGGGCCTTGGTGCACCTGCTGCCCGACTGGATCTTTGGCCGTTTTACGATTTATGCAGCCTTGCCCACGCGCAAACTTATCCCGGCGCGCACGCGTGCTTTTTTAGACTTTGCTACCGAGATGACTTTCAAACCTATTGAGTTGCCGCCATCGCCTAAGTGATGCAGGCGGTCTGAATGCGCAAAGCTCGTCTTCAAGCTTCTGGCGAATCCGTATCCACGTTGCCTAGCCCTACACTGGCCCGCGCTTGGGTGGCCAACACTTGGTATTTGGCCCGAAAAGCATCTAGCTGCACTTCTTCCAGCTCTTCTAAATCGAGCAGCGCATTGTGCGCGCCCTGGGTTGCGCGAATCAGCTCGTCCAGCTTGATTTGAATAGCCTGCGTGTCACGGTTTTGGCTGCTCTGGATGAGAAACACCATTAAAAAAGTAATGATGGTGGTACCCGTGTTGATCACCAACTGCCAGGTATCGCTGAACTTGAAAATGGGCCCTGTGACAATCCAGCCCAGGATAACGCCCACTGCCATAACAAACACTATGGGCTTACCGCTGTAGCGCGATGCGGATTTGGCAAATTGAGAGTAGGCGGCATTTTTCATAGGGTTCCTTCTGGCAATGGCAGCGGCACTGGGAGATAGCCCATTGTGAGCCTTTACTGGTGGTGTAGTGCAACAAGTCAGCGTTTGTGTCCCCATTGACTCAGCTCTGACAACTTCAGCCGATACCGCGCTACATTGCCTGCATACAAACACGCCAAATCTACCGTCACAGCCACGGTCAATGACTGCGTGCCGCTGGGGTCAATCAAGCTGGCAGCTGCCTGCGCAATGTCGCCAGGAGTACCGCGCAAGTTACCGCGAACCGCTTGACCACTTGGGCGCGCACAGGGTTAAGGTCCACATATCGGCACACTTCTAGCAAATGACTGTCGCTGTCTACCAAAATTGCTTTACAACGCCCCTGAAACAAATGCCCAGTCAAGCCGTGGTGGCGGTTAAAAGTTTGGTTGTACACCCCGTTAATCTGCCTCAACAGATCCAAAAACAACACCCGGTCTGAATCGTCCTTAGCAATAGGCTCCCGCCTGTTACCACGCAACGTGACGTGGTACACCGCAATTAAAATCTTTAGCAACAGTCCTACTTTTATCCAACAAGGTGCACCATGAAATTATTCAAGAACGGTCTACTAATGGCCATAACGCTGGTGGCAATCCACGGCTGCGGTGGCTCTGGCGGCGGTGGCAGTGGCGGTGGCGGTGGCGGTGGCGAAGCTGCCCCCAAAACACCTGCCCAAGCAGTCGCGCAGCTAGAAGCCCAAGGCAAGATTCCCAGCAACCTAGACCGCGGCAACACGCTGGCAGGTATTGATG
>JANNCO010000247.1:0-2778 GCA_031386655.1 Polaromonas sp.
CCCTTCGACAAGCTCAGGACGAACGGATGTGGGGTAAGTGCGAACGGCTAAAGGCTCACCGCGCCAAGCGGCTACGGTGCTGGCTATGCGCTCTATCACGGCGTCGGTTAGCTCGCTTTGCACCCGGCTGATCATGCTGGCTTGTTTGCGGGCGTCGATAAACAGCACTTGGCCTTTGCGGTGGGTTTTTTGTTTGACTAAAAACCACAAACAGGCGGGGATTTGCGTGTTGAAGAACAGTTGGCCGGGCAGGGCGATCATGACTTCGACCACGTCGGCATCGACCATAGCGGCGCGTATTTGGCCCTCGCTGTTTTGGCTGCTGCTCATGCTGCCATTGGCCAGCACAATGCCTGCGCGGCCCGTGGACTTTAAGTGGTGCAGCATGTGTTGCAGCCAGGCGTAGTTGGCGTTGCCTGCGGGTGGGTCGCCATGTGTCCAGCGCGGGTCGCCTGTTAGGCTGGCGTGCCACCAGTCGCTGATGTTAAACGGTGGGTTGGCCAATATAAAGTCGGCGCGCAGGTCTTTGTGTTGGTTGTGCACAAAGGTGTCGGTAGGCTCGCGGCCCAGGTTAAAGTCGATGCCGCGAATGGCCAGGTTCATGGCGGCCAAGCGCCACGTGGTGGGGTTGGATTCTTGGCCGTAGATGGAAATATCGTCGGTAGCCTGTCTGGCATTGACGGGTTTTTTGCCTGCATGCTGGCGGATAAACTTTTCGCACTGTACAAACATACCGCCGCTGCCGCAGCATGGGTCGTACACCTTGCCGCTGTGCGGGCTGAGCACAGCCACCAGCGTTTTAACAATGCTGGCAGGCGTGTAGAACTGCCCGCCGCGTTTGCCTTCGGCGCTGGCAAACATGCCTAAAAAATATTCATACACTTGGCCCAAAATGTCGCGGGCCACATCAGGGTTGTCGCCAAAGCCGATGGTGGACACTAGGTCAACCAGCTCGCCCAGCTTGCCGTCAGGCAGCTGGGCGCGGGCGTAGCGTTTGTCCAATATGCCTTTGAGCTTGGCGTTTTCAGCCTCGATCAGCGTTAAAGCGTCGTCTATGTGTTTGCCAATGGTGGGCTGCTTGGCGGCGGCGCGCAGGGCTTCCCAGCGGGCAGGCTCGGGCACCCAGTAGACGTTAACTTCTTTGTAATAGTCGCGGTCTTCTAGCTCTTTGGCCAGCAGCTGGGGCGTGGCATCGTGCAGGTAATAGTCGTCTTTGGGGTTGGCCAGGCGCACCGTCAGCTCGGCGCGGCGGGCGGCAAAGGTGTCAGAGATGTATTTGACAAAAATCAGGCCCAACACCAAGTGCTTGTATTCGGCAGCGTCCATGTTGGCGCGCAGCTTGTCGGCTGTTGCCCAAAGGGTTTTTTTGATGTCGTCTAGCATGGCTTGCCGTGTCTCCGTAAAGCATAAGCCAGCTAACAAATTCAGTCATCACCAACAAAAAAGCCACCTTACGGTGGCTTTAGTGCAGCAAATGAATGCAATATTAACTGGCGGAAACGGAGGGATTCGAACCCTCGATGAGGCTCTACACCCCATACTCCCTTAGCAGGGGAGCACCTTCGGCCACTCGGTCACGTTTCCAGTCTGGGCATATTATGGCATGAAGCCGAAGGGCTGGGTTAAAGCGGCTGTTTTGCGTGTATTTTTTATGGCGGCAGTGTGGCTACTTTTTGTAAATTACCAGGCGCTGTATAGGTCACTACGCCCAACAGTTTGCAGAACACCATACAAAATACCATGCCCGCTGCGTTGCAGTTTAGTTAAAAAAGCTCTTTAGTTTGTCGGTCCACGACTCTTCGTTAGGCGAATGCTTGGCACCGCCTTTGCGAATCGACTCGTCAAATTCTTTGAGCAGCTTGCGCTGGTGTTCGGTCAGCTTGACCGGGGTTTCTATGGCCATGTGGCAGTACAAATCGCCGGGATAGCTGCTGCGCACGCCTTTGATGCCTTTGCCGCGCAGGCGGAAGGTTTTGCCGTGCTGGGTGCCATCGGGGATGTCGATGCCTGCTTTGCCTGCCAGCGTGGGTACTTCTATCTCGCCGCCCAAGGCTGCGGTGGTAAAGCTGACCGGCACTTGGCAGTGCAGGTCGTCGCCGTCGCGCTCAAAAATATCATGCTTTTTCAAGCGAATTTCGATGTACAAATCGCCTGCGGGCCCGCCGTTGGTGCCCGGCTCGCCGTTGCCTGCGCTGCGAATGCGCATGCCGTCGTCAATGCCTGCGGGGATTTTGACTTCTAGTGTTTTGTTATTTTTAGTTTTGCCTACGCCATGGCACGCCACGCACGGCTCAGGTATTATTTTGCCAGTGCCTTTGCACTGCGGGCAGGTTTGCTGTACGCTAAAGAAGCCTTGGCGCATTTGCACTTGGCCGTGGCCCGCACACGTAGTGCAGGTAATGGGCTTGGTGCCGGGCTTGGCACCGTTGCCTTGGCAGGTGGTGCAGTTCTCCCAGCTGGGGATGCGAATTTGTGCTTCTTTGCCCTCGGCCGCTTCTTCCAACGTGACTTCCATGGCGTAGCTCAGGTCGCCGCCGCGGTACACCTGCCGCCCGCCGCCTTGCTGGCGGCCACGGCCACCGCCAAAGGCTTCGCCAAAAATATCACCAAACGCTTCGGCAAAGCCGCCAAAACCTTCTGCGCCGCCGCCCATGCCGCCGCGGTTTGGGTCAACACCGGCATGGCCGTACTGGTCGTAGGCGGCACGTTTGTTGCCGTCCGATAGCATTTCGTAGGCTTCTTTAGCTTCTTTAAATTTCACCTCGGCCGCCTTGGCAG
>JANNCO010000253.1:0-2709 GCA_031386655.1 Polaromonas sp.
TTAAAAAATGAGTCTAAGTATGTGACAAATATTCAGATGCTAGGTGCATACATCGACTGCTCACTGCACCGTACTAGGCCCCGGCGACTGCGCCAGTGGTTGGGTAAAAATAGCCGCAGCATCTACTGCGTCAAAGCGATATTGCGCACCGCAAAAATCGCACCCTACTTCAACCTGCGATTGCTCGGTCAAGATACTTTCAACCTCAGCGATACCCAAACTGTGCAGCATGCTGGCCACGCGCTCACGGCTGCAGGTGCAGGCAAAGCGGGGTTGCTGCGGTTCAAAGCGCAGTACTTTTTCTTCCCAAAACAGTCGGTGCAAGATGGTATCGACATCCAAGCTTAATAGCTCGTCACGCTTCAAACTGTTGGCAAACAAAGCAATGCGATTAAAGGCTTCGTTAATACCAATCTCATCCTCGCGCGATTTCTCGCCCAGATTTTTATTGCCCTGCACCGGCAAGCGCTGAATCAGCAAGCCTGCAGCCACCGTATCGTCTGCTGCCAGCACCAGCTTGGTGTCCAGCTGCTCTGACTGCAGCATGTAATGTTCCAGCACTTGGGCCAAACTTTCCAGCTTCTCGTTATGGTCTCCGTGCAGTGGCACAACACCTTGGTAAGGTTGTTGGCCGGGAAATTTGTCTTTAGGGTCCAGCGTGATAGCGCAGCGGCCTTTGTTAAGCACGTTCACCATTTCGCTTAGTTTGCTGTCGATGGCTACCTCGCCCTGCACTGTGGCGGTGGCGCGCATGGACAGGTCAGACTGAATTTCAGCCACAGCCATTTTGACGGGACCATCACCCATAATTTGCAGCACCAATGCACCGTTGAATTTAATATTGCTTTGCATCAGCGCGCCTGCGGCCAGCATTTGGCCCAGCATCTCGCTGACGCGCGGCGGGTAAGCGCCCGTGTTCGAGTTGGCCGCGCGCCGCGCCAGTACCTCTTGCCATGTACTGGTCAGGCGCACGATCATGCCACGTACCGGCAGACCATCGAACAAAAATTTATGTAATTCAGACAATTTTAAATCCTCACATTGAGCGTGCAACAGGCATAGTTTTTGGCCTGTCACAGGAGACTTTTACTTACGCAATTCGCTTGAGCCCTTTGGCGAAACGCTGGGCATTGCCTACATATATTTGGGCGCTGGCCTGCAGCTTTTGCACCGTGGCGTCATCTAGCGTACGTACCACTTTAGCGGGTGAGCCGATGATCAGCGAGTTGTCGGGAAACTCTTTACCCTCGGTTACCACACTGCCCGCGCCTACGATGCAGTTACGGCCAATTTTGGCTTTGTTCAAAATGACCGATTGAATGCCAATCAACGAGCCGTCACCAATGGTGCAGCCATGCAACATGACTTGGTGGCCCACGGTAACGTTATCGCCAATAGTCAGGGGGCAGCCCAGGTCAGAATGCAACACGCTTAGGTCTTGAATGTTGGAATTAACGCCGATGCTGATAGGCTCGTTGTCACCGCGCAGCACCGCACCAAACCACACGCTGGCGTTGTCGGCCAATGTCACGTTGCCCATGACATCGGCGCTGTCGGCTACCCAAGTGTTGTGACCCAGTGTGGGCTGTACGCCGTCTAGTTCGTAGATCGCCATGTTTTTGTTGTCCTAATGTGCGTCGCTCGCAGGGGTTAAATGTTTATTGATCCATGCAGCAAATTCTGGCTCGGTAATATTGCCTGCGGCAACTTCCAGCATAACGATGACACAGTCAACGTCACTTGCGGTTAGGCGGTGGCCGTTAAGCATCAAAAACAATTCCACTGCTACAAACGCTGTACGTTTATTACCATCTAAAAATGGATGATTGCGCGAAATACCGTACCCATACGCGGCTGCTAGCCCAGCAATATCTGGCGTGCCATAAGCAGCCACTTGCTGCGCGCGCGCCAAGGCTGAGTCAAACAACGCCATATCCCGCACACCCGCTTGACCACCGTGCTCGGCCAGTTGCTCATCATGCACAGCGAGCAAGACGTCGCCGTCTAACCAAATCCAATCTTTCATGCGTACCACCCCTATTTGGCCAGCTCACGCAGCACATGACGTCGATTTTTCATAATCTCGCGTGCCGCTTTCATCTGCAGCTCAAAATTAGGGTCGCTGTGACTTACCCGCATGCCATCCGGCGCGTCCGTCATAAAAATTTGATCGCCCTTGGTCACTTTAAGCCGCGCCAGTACTTCTTTAGGCAAAATAACGCCTAGCGAATTGCCGATTTGGGTAATTTTGAGAGCGTGCATGACGAATCCTTCAAGTTATAACTTTAATTATAACAATTTAACCACTTCTTTGCATTCTGCCGATCTGCGCAGCTTGGCGTTGGCGGGTTTGTGCATTCAAAATTCATTAGACAAAGTGGCTTTTACCCAAGCAATACATGCTCAAGCAGCTACGCTATCTATAGCAGACGGTGTACTACAACCCACTCTACCCATCCCTGGCCGCCCGGCCCAGCCAGTGCTGATGCAACACCTGAACGTGCCCAAACGCTCACCGTACACGCCAGACGGCTTGGCTGCGCTGGTGCATGCGGTATGCCATATTGAATTTAACGCTATTAACTTAGCGCTAGACGCCGTGTGGCGCTTTGCTGGCATGCCCCGCGCTTACTACCTTGACTGGTTGCGCGTAGCAGCCGAGGAAGCCTACCACTTCAGTTTACTTAGTGAGCAGCTGCACAGCATGGG
>JANNCO010000275.1:0-3900 GCA_031386655.1 Polaromonas sp.
CTGGGTGCGCACGACGCTGCATCGCCCCTGCGCATGGCCGCGCTGCTGCCCCGCCTGCAGGTGCCCGACAGCTACCGCACCGCCTACCGCGCAGCGGGCGCGTACGCCATCACACGTTACCCGTTTGCCGCCGGCGTGCGCAAGCTAGAGGCCGAGCGTGCCGCTGTGATGGCCAACGACGCACCGCCTGCAGCAGGCATACGCCGAGTGCGCTATACCCCTGTATTCACGCCTGTATTTACGCCTGTATTTACGCCTGTTGGTGCGGCTAACCCAACTAACCCAGCTAATCCAATCAACACGCTAACCCCTGCACAGCTACGCACTCTATTAACTCCGCCTGCTGGCGACCCCCTGCAAATTCCCATGCCCGCGCCTGCAGACCTGGCGCTGTTGTTCGCACAATTTGCGCCGCATTTTGATATCGACATAGCCAGCGACAACGACAAGCCAGGCGCTTTGGCATGGAAGGCAGGCGATGTGTCGCTGGACACCGCCGCCCCCACGCTGTACCAGCAAGTAGCCCACACACGCTACGGGCAGCACAACCTGCTGCAGCTGGTGTACACCGTGTGGTTTGCTGCCCGCCCACCCGCGCCGGGCAGCATGCTAGACCTGCTGGCAGGCAAGCTGGACGGCATTACCTGGCGCGTTACCCTGGCACCTGACGGCACGCCGCTGGTGTACGACACCATGCACCCGTGCGGCTGCTATCACATGTTTTTTACCACGCCGTCGGCGCAGCCCAAGCCCGCGCCCCAGGCAGGTATTGAATGGGCGTTTGTACCGCACAGCTTGCCGGCCCTTACTGCGCAGCAGCGTGTGCTGATCCGCATCGCGCCCACTACCCATTACATTGACCGCGTCAGCGTGGTTGAAACTGGCCAAGATACCGCTAAAGACACTATCCTGACGCTTGCCACGCAGGACTATCACAGCTTGCGCAGCTTGCCATTAGACCAGTCGGCTACAAAAATATTACCTGCCCCGTCTGTTGCTGGCTACCGCAGTGTTTTCAGTCCGCAGGGGTTTATTGACGGCACCGACCGGGCCGAGCGCTTTTTGTTTTGGCCCATGGGCATAGCGCGCGCAGGCAGCATGCGCCAGTGGGGGCACCACGCCACGGCGTTTGTAGGCAGGCGGCATTTTGACGATGCAGCTTTAATGCAAGAACGCTTTAGTTTTGATGCCCGGCACTTTGACAAGCCATTGCCTTAATCAACTTAGTGTTTACTTTTGCGTTTACTTTTGCGTTTGCGTTTGCGTGGCAGGCAAGATGCAGCGTGACAGACCGCATGCCGCCCTGGTGTCAGCCAATACCGACACTTACACGGGCCGCAGATGATTGCTGGTAACGTACCTGTTCCTGTTGCAGCGCGCTTGCCTGCAGCGTTTTTAACAGGGCAACTTCCCCCACAATTTTCATTCATTTTTAGCCAAGGACTCCATCATGGTATCTCCAGCCACACGCCGCCGTTTTCTAGAACTGGCTCCTTTTACCAGCATCGCGCTACTGGCGGCATGCTCACCTACCCCCCCGCCTACGCCAGTCAATACAGCACCACCTGCGTCATCCAGCCCGCCGCCAGCGCCAGCTGTAGACACTGCGCCAGCCTCAGCAGCCAGTTCGCCAGCCAGTTCCACCTCTGGTGGTGCTACCAGTTCATCAGCATTACCCATGCTGGACGAAAAAGACGCCCAAGCAGTGGCACTGGGCTATGTGGCCGATGCGTCCAAAGTGGACAAAGACAAGTACAAAACCTATGTGGGCGGCAGCATGTGCAGCAACTGTAATTTGTACCAAGCCAAAGCGGGCGACGCCACCGGGCCATGCACTTTGTTTGCGGGTAAAAATGTGGCTGGACCGGGGTGGTGCAGCGGGTGGATTAAAAAGGCTTAGTGCTGTTTATTGATTTCAGTGCGCGCCGGTAAGTGGGTTGCTTGGCTTATCGTGTGCGCCGGTACGTTAGTCGCTTGGCATCGCGTGCGCGCCGGAAAGCTGGACTCGAGCCGGGCATCTCTTTCGCGAAAAATATTCCGCAAACACGCGCGAACTGTGGTCTTTGGTGCGCTACCTTCAACAACGCGCGCCTTGCTGCATATTTTTCATCGAGACGGACCCGACTCGTCACATTGTTCTTTGCTTGGTTTTGGGCAGCCCGCGCGTCGGTTAGATGCACGCTTACCCGCTTACCCGCTTACCCGTTCGCCCTGAACCTGTCGAAGGGCTCGCGAACCCTACGGCTAGCTCTGGGCGAACGGCTGGTGTTCAGTAAATCACTATCAATTGCATAGCTGGTTGAGCAGGTTCTACGGCCCAGAACGGCTAAAACGCTTATAAATACTGACCTGTGCTAGCATGGTTGCTTGTCCACTTACCCAGGCAACCACATGACCAACGCACAGACAGATTATTTGGTTATCGGCAGTGGCGCATCAGGCCTGGCTTTTGCCGACACGCTGGTGCATGAGACCGATGCGCACATCACCATCGTAGACCGCCATGCCAAGCCCGGTGGCCACTGGAACGACGCTTATCCGTTTGTAGCTTTGCACCAGCCGTCGTCTTTTTATGGCGTGAACTCGCTGGACCTGGGCACAAACCGCAAAGACACCATCGGCGTGAACCAAGGCCTGTACGAGCTGGCCTCGGGCCCGGAGGTGAGCGGCTATTTTGACAAAGTGATGCAGCAAAAGCTGTTGCCCAGTGGCCGCGTTAGCTACCACCCCATGTGCAATTACTTGGGCGAGGTTGATGGTGCTAGCCGGTTTGAATCGATTCTGTCGGGCCAGCAAACGCAAGTTACCGTGCGCAAAAAGCTGGTAGATGCTAATTGCTATGGTCCCAAAGTACCCTCAACCCACACACCTAAATTTACCGTGGCTGACGGTGTGCGGCTGGTTACGCCCAACGCGCTGGTGCACTTGTGGCAAGGTGCGACTACGAGTGCCAGTACAAGTGCGGGTGCCAGTACCAGGCCTGCACGCTACGCCATCATTGGCGCTGGCAAAACCGCGATGGACGTGGGCCTGTGGCTACTGAACTGCGGCGTACCGCCCGAGGCCATTACCTGGGTGATGCCGCGCGACTCTTGGCTGGTCAACCGCCAAAGCACCCAGCCCGGCGAGGAATTTTTTAACCAGTCTATCGGCGGCCAGGCTGCGCAAATGGAATGCTTTGCTACGGCCAGCAGCGTGGACGATTTGTTTGCGCGGCTGGAAGCCAGCGACCAAATGCTGCGCATCTACCCCGACCATACGCCCAGCATGTTCCACTTTGCCACGATGTCCAAAGGTGAGGTTGCGGTGCTGCGTCGCATTAAAAATGTAGTGCGCATGGGCCATGTGCAAGCTATTGAACCTGACGCGCTGGTGCTGGACAGCGGGCGTGTCGCCATCGACGCCGGCACGCTGTGCATAGACTGCACGGCGTCGGCTGTTGAGCCGCGCGCCATGCAGCCGATTTTTCAGCCCAGCAAAATCGTGCTGCAACTGGTGCGCGCACCCTTGCCCACCTTCAGCGCCGCCATGATCGGCTATGTCGAGGCGCACTATAGCAATGACAACAAGAGCGATGATCAGAACAATGCGCAGAAAAACCTGCTATGCGGCAACGTACCCTTCCCCGAGAATTTGCGTGGCTACGTGCGCACCATGATGGCCAACATGGCCAACCAAGCCCACTGGACGCAAGACAAAACCCTGCGCGACTGGATGCGCGCCAGCCGCCTGGACGGTTTTGGCAAAGTCATGGCCAGCGCCGACCGCAATGACCCCGAGAAAATGGCTATCCTGGACAAACTGCGCAGCCAGGCCATGGCCGCGGTGGGTAACATGCCCAAGCTGCTGCAAGTGCAAAATATATAGAGAAAGTGGCCTATAACCCAGGTAAATACTGCT
>JANNCO010000307.1:0-7583 GCA_031386655.1 Polaromonas sp.
CCATGCTTGCTACCGCCAAAGTCTTTACTACCGGCAACAGCCAAGCCATACGCCTGCCCAAGGCGTTTCGGGTAGACGCGCGCGAGGTATGGATCACCAAGGACGAAAGCACGGGAGAGATTACCCTCAAACCCAAACCCGCGCCCGATGCGTTAGAGGCGTTTTTTGCAGAACTGAAGGCTTTGCCCCCCACGGATGAATTTATCCCGCCGCGTGACGATGCCCCGCGACCCAGCCCCTTTGAGGATTGGCAATAATGACCCTGCGCTACCTGCTAGACACCAACATCGTCAGTTACTACGTGCGACGCAGCTCACCCACTTTAGAAAACCGCGTCAGCGATGCGCTGACACGCCAAACCATCGCTATCTCTGTACTCACCCGAGCCGAGCTTCGCTTTGGCCAAGCTAGCATGCAAGCAGAAGACAAGCGGCGCAGCTTTATTGATAGTTTTCTATTGCGTCTACCCAATCTGGTATGGACAAGTAACGCCGCTGACCGCTATGGCGTCATCAAAGCCCTGCACAAACGCCAAGGCACGCCCATCGACGAGATCGACACCCAGATAGCCGCCCACGCGCTAGCAGAAGGGCTGATACTGGTCACCCACAACACCAAACACTTTGACAAAGTGCCAGGGTTGAAACTTGAAGATTGGGTGGTTTAGCGAAACGACATATTCAAAATGATTCGACCAATACGCCCTAAAAAATCCAAGTAGGACCTAAGCGATGCTCACGATTATTAAGAATGAAAATCAACTTTTTGTCGAATACACCGCCGATAGATCTAATAGCTATGGATGGACTGACGCGAAGCTAAAAAAACACGGTTCCGTAACATTACGGCGGACATTTACTTTCGAGAGTGCGGCTTTGGTAAATGAAGCTAAACCCGATGAAGCGTCAGAAGAGAGTAGAACTTTTGTACTTGCAAATGCACATGGTGACTACTACACAATAGATCGAAATATTCTAGGCATCAAACACGATCTGCAAATTTGGAAGCAGATGCCAATTAATGAAAAAACTTTTATAGCCTATCGGGATATATCAATTTTTCGCAGAATTGACGAGCTGATCGATCAGCCTATTATCGTAGGCGGTGATGCTGTAGATTCAATACCCATAGCCGATTTCGAGGAGTTGTTGAAAAACTTCCCCACATCAACTGAGCTGACACATTACGCCCGAACTAGAGTTACCGGTATTCTAAAAGACTACTTGGGAACATTGTCCGATGCACAGCAAAAATTGGACGCCTATCTAAAAATAAAAAAGACGATTTCTACGCCTTCTAAAATTGATTTCATTAAGAATTATGAACCTAAAAAATTTCAATACGTGCGCGATGAATTGAAAAGCATGTTAAAAAAATCCGATGCTTATTCAGAGCACGACTGGCAAAAATTGATTGCTGGCTTTTTACTGCTTTTATTTCCCAAGTACATTGCGGTGCTAAAGAATTTGCAGATTAAAGATTTTTATTCAGATCCGTCGAAAGTCAAAAATCGCTTCATCGATTTGACTATGGTTGATGCCAATGGAACAATCGACATTATTGAAATCAAAAAACCCTTTGCCAATTGCTTGCTTTCCCGACACAAATACCGAGATAGCCACACACCTCGCATCGAATTAACAGGCTCGGTAATGCAGGTAGAAAAGTACATATTTCATCTCAAAAAATGGGGGCGAGATGGTGAAAAAGAAATTCTAAAAAAAAACAAATCACATTTGCCATCTAATTTTAAGATTAACGTTACCAATCCTCAAGCAATGCTAATTCTCGGACGAGACATCGATTTTTCTGGTGAACAGGAATTTGATTTTGAAATCATTAAACGCAAATATGCCAATATCGTAGACGTTATGACGTACGATGATTTGCTACGCAGACTTGACAACATCATTGCAATGATCGAAAAAAACTATTCGGAGCTTGGTGTATTATAAAATTCCATTCAAAGGGATATCACAAGCCCAGCCTCACCTCCCAATACCTATCCGCGTGTAAACAACTGAACCCTGGTACCGAATCACGCATGGCATTTCAGCCAGTGGGCGCACTATTGCAGAAGGCGCGCGACTTGCTGATGCAAGGCTACTTTGAAGCCGCTGCGAGTTCCGTGTGGCAAGCGTTTGAAACAGGCCTTCGCGCTGCATGCGAGCTGAAAAGCATCAAACCACCTTATAAACAAGATGTATCGGGCCACCAAGCCCAAGATTTACTTAACGGGTTAAAAACGTGTCCTGGCACTGCTACGGTAGCGAAAGCTGATTGGGATACAGCGCCAGCGCGGTTAGAGATAATGAAAGATGCGGTGATGAAGCCATATTCGCACCCCAGTGCGCAGAAAATTCCTGAGCAAGAAATAGTGGATACAGCAGACGCAGCGGAGAAGTTTTTAGAATTGGTGAGGACGAAATAAATGACAAGCAGCTTTACAGCCTACATAGACGAGTCTGGTGACGAGGGTTTTGTGTTTCTGCCCGGCGAAAAGGGTAGCAGCCGCTGGCTGGTGTTATCCGCTGTGGTGTTTCGCAAAGCTAAAGACCTAGAAGCCGTGCGTGTGATGCGCGAGGTGCGCACGCTGCTGGGCAAAGACCCAAAGAAGGCGCTGCATTTTCGTGAAATGAAGCACGAGCACCGCGTGCCTTACGTGCGGGCACTCGCGGCTGCCCCTATGCGCACCGTGAGTGTGCTGATTCATAAGCCGTCTATCACCGAACCCGAAAAATTTCAGACCGAACCCTTTCGGCTATATCGGTACGCTTGCCGCCTGCTGGTGGAGCGTGTGTCGTGGCTGTGCCGAGACACACGAAAAGACAATGAGGGCGACGGTAGTTGTGAATTAATCTTTTCAAACCGCAGTGCGATGTCGTATGACGACCTGCGCACCTATTTATCGCACCTGCAAGACAAACCGGGTAACGATGCGCGAATTGACTGGACTGCCATTCAGCCCAAGCAGGTACGGGCTGTAAATCACGATCAATTGGCCGGACTGCAAATGGCCGATGCAGTGGCTTCGAGCTTGTTTTTTGCAGTAAATTTAACCCAGTACAGCGAGGTAGAAGACCGTTATTTCAAAATGCTGCGGCAAACCATTTACCGCCACCCGAAATCGGGTGAGCTGGGTTATGGGTTAAAGTTTTGGCCGGGTAGCCTAGAGGCACATATTGAAAGCATGGGACATTTGTCTAGCTTTTTGCCATCTAAGTAATGCTTATGAAAATAAGCATTGGAAAAAAGTGCAGACCCCAAGTTCGAGTGTCCCGCCCATTCGGGCTGCCAGTGTTGCCACTAGCCTCTACAAATCCTGCGCTTGCCTGCATCGATATTTTAACCTAATCCGGTGAAGGTGGTAAACGATCACTAATCTATGACACTTTGTTGCAGATTGATAATTACACACCAAAAGTTTTATATGCCCCGCTTCGATCCCACTCTACTTAGTCCGCTTGTGCAGCAAAATAGTGCTGGGATAAACGCTAACATGAGCCCAATAAAATCCGCTGTGTACGCAAACGCAGCCACACCCATACCCTTGCTCACCCCGCAAGGTAGCTTGCTCTTGTCGACTGCCGATGACGCAGCGTCTTTACCAGCAATACTGCAAGTACAACTAAGCCAAGCATTCCAGCTAGGCGCAGGGCATGCACTATTGCATTTGGGCAGTACCGAGGTAGCCAGCGCGCTGCCGCCCGCCTGGGCATGGTGGCGCGACTTTGGTGTGCGCTACGTAACGCTGTTGTGTGCTACTGCGCAAGATGCGGCCATAGACGTAGCCTTGCCCGATGCGGCCCTACTAGACAACTGGATAGCCGATGCCCCACCGATGCAGGGGGTGGAATACCTCAGTAGTGAAGTGCTCAGTCAACTCTGGCAGGCGCTGGGGGCGGCATTGCACGCTGAACTTACGGCCTCCAAACTTACCCTCCAAGATTTTTTAAAACAGCGCCACCCTGCCTGGAACCTAGTGGGCCGAGTCGTTTTTAACTTGGCCGAAAACCGCAAAGACACAGACGCACCTTTTGCTTTTTTAGCTACCTACACCTCGCGCCTGTCTGCGCATGGCAAGGCCCAGCACTTGCCGTTGTCTAAGGCGCTGGCCGAGTTTTCTGATGGTAAAAGCCGCCAGCAACTGCTGTCGCTACTACTGCCCGTGCAGCGCGCTGCTGAGCAGTGCGACTGGCTGCACGCAATGGTGCAGGACAACGAGATCTACCACCCCTTGCGCTGGAGCCCGCAGGAAGCGCTGCAATTTTTAACCGATGTGCCCAAGTTGGAGGCGGCAGGTATTGTGGTGCGCACCCCTAGCAACTGGCAGACCGGGCGGCCCAGCCAGCCGATCGTCAAAGCCAGTATTGGTACTGCGCCACCGTCGCAGCTAGGCTTGGCGGCGCTGCTGGACTTCAGCATGGAAGTGACGCTAGATGGCCAAACGCTCAGTGCTGCCGATGTGCAAAGCCTGCTCAAGCAAAGCGACGGGCTGCAACTGATTCGTGGCCAGTGGGTACAGATTGACCACAAAAAACTCACGCGTTTGCTAGAACGATTTAAAGCGGTAGAGCTTGCTGCCGCCGACGGGCTGCCCTTTGCGCAGGCTATGCGCCTGCTGTCTAACGCGTCGCTGGACGATGCAGCAACAGCCGACGATGCCCAATGGTCGCAGATCAGCGCCGGGCCTTGGCTGGCAGATACTTTACGCGGACTGAGACAGCCCGAGGGATTGGCCCAAATAAACCCTGGCGCAGAACTCAAAGCCACGCTGCGTCCTTATCAGCAGGCCGGTGTGCGCTGGCTGTATCTGCTGACGCGGCTAGGCTTGGGTGCGTGTCTGGCCGACGACATGGGCCTGGGCAAAACTATCCAAGTGCTGGCCTTGCTGCTGGTGCTTAAACGCGAGGCTAACAGCGATGCTGCTACAAGTACAGCAGACACAAAAACTAACGCCAACGAGAAGAACACGCCCAGTCTGTTGATCGCGCCAGCATCGCTGTTGGCCAACTGGGCTGCTGAGGCCGAGCGCTTTACGCCTTCGCTGCGCATCTTGGTGGTGCACCCCTCGGCCATGCCCAGCGCGCAGATGAAAAGTCTGGGCGCACAGCAGCTTGGCAGTGCGGACTTGGTCATCACCAGTTATGGCACATTGCTCAAGCTGCCAGCCCTTACCGATATGCATTGGCGTTTGGCCGTAGCCGACGAAGCGCAGGCACTAAAGAACCCCAGCGGCAAGCAAACCCAACAGGTGAAAAAACTTAAAGCCCAGTCGCGCATTGCCCTGACCGGCACGCCAGTAGAAAACCGGCTGTCTGACCTGTGGTCGTTATTTGACTTTACCCACCCCGGCCTGCTGGGCAGCGGCAAAGTGTTTGGTGACTTCACTAAACGTCTGGCGCAAAACCAGCACTTTGGCCCATTGCGCACGCTAGTGCAGCCTTACATTTTGCGAAGGCTTAAGAGCGACAAGCGCGTCATTGCCGACCTGCCAGATAAGACCGAAGTGCAGGCTTGGTGCCACCTCAGCCCTAGCCAAGCAGCGCTGTACCAACACGCCGTGAAGGACTTGGCCAAAGCGCTAGAAGAGTCTGATGGTATTGCACGCAGGGGTGTGGTGCTGGCGTACTTGATGCGTTTTAAACAAATTTGCAACCACCCCTCGCAATGGTTGGGCGACGCAGCTTGGGCTGCACAAGACAGTGGCAAATTTGCCCGCCTGCGCGAGCTAGCCGAGGTGATTGCCGCTAAACAAGAAAAGCTATTGGTGTTCACCCAGTTTCGGGAGACCACCGCGCCTCTAGCGGCATTCCTGGGCGCCATCTTTGGCCGCGAAGGGCTGGTGCTGCACGGCGGCACGCCTGTAGCCAAGCGGCGCGAACTGGTCAAGCGTTTTCAGGACGACGAGTTGACGCCGTTTTTTGTGCTGTCGCTCAAGGCCGGGGGCTCGGGGCTGAACTTGACAGCCGCCTCCCACGTTATTCACTTTGACCGCTGGTGGAACCCCGCTGTAGAAAACCAGGCCACAGACCGCGCCTACCGCATTGGTCAGCAGCGCAATGTGCTGGTGCACAAGTTTATCTGCCGTGGCACGGTAGAGGATCGCATCAACCAGCTTATAGAATCTAAACAAAAGTTGGTTACCGATGTCCTAGAGGGCGGCGCTGAGCTGCAGCTGACTGAGATGAACGACCGTGAGCTGCTGGACTTGGTGCAACTGGATATTCATGCGGCGCAGGACCACTGATAACTCAACCACGAGGAGATTTCTATGGGCTATTGGGGAGGCGGCTATCCGCCCTACGTGTCAGTGGCTGAGCGCCGTGCCAAGGCTGAAAAAGCTATTGCTAAAGCGCAAAAGGCAGGTAAAAAATTTGCACCCATCGCCGCCTACCGAGGCGCGGTGGCTAAAAGCTTTTGGGGCAAAGCCTGGTGCGACAACCTAGAGGCTTACAGCGACTATGCTAATCGCCTGCCACGCGGTGCCACCTACGTGCGCAACGGCTCGGTGATTGACCTGCAAATCAATGCTGGCGAAGTGCAGGCGCGAGTGATGGGCTCCAACCTGTATATGGTTAAAGTGAACGTGCAACCCGTGTTAGCTGTGAAGTGGCAAGCTATTTGCACTGACTGCGCAAGCTCTATCGATACACTGGTCGATTTGCTGCAAGGCAAACTGGCCAAGCCCGTGATGGAGCGTATTTGCGTCCCAAAAACCGGCTTGTTCCCTGCGCCTAATGAAATTCACTTTAGCTGCAGTTGCCCAGATTCCGCTGGCATGTGCAAACACATTGCCGCCGTGCTGTATGGCATAGGTGCCCGGCTGGACACACAACCCGATTTATTGTTTGCGTTGCGCAAGGCCAACGCCAAAGACTTGGTAGCCCAAGCAGGCAGCGGCCTACCCACCACCAGCAAACGCACCAGCTCCGCCAGGGTGTTGGACGATGCAGCACTGGCCGATGTGTTTGGCCTGGAAATGGATGCCACACCTGGCGCAACAGCCCCAGCTAAAAAGCCTAAGGCAGCGCCTAAGCCACTGCCCAAGCGCAAAGCTGCGCCCAAGCCGATTGCACAATCTGTGAAACCGCCTCAGAAGGTGGCTGCAAAGACGGCTGCTAAATCAGCAGTTAAATCGCCCGCCAAGTCCGTTGCCAAAGTCACATCCAAGACGGCCAAAGTAGCTGTAAAGACCAAACCAAGCAAGCCTGTAGTCAACACCGCCGCCAAGAAGACCGCCACTGCCAAGCCAGGGAAAAAAGCGCCTGTATAAACTGGCTAGCTACTCAATCAGTAGCATTATCTGTAGCTAGACGCGCGCTAACACAGGTTTCAACGCGACGCCCGTGTGCGTACCCAACTTGATTAACTGCTCTGGTGTGCACTGGGCCACGATCTTGCCGCCTTCTTTGCCGCCCTCTGGCCCTAGGTCAATCACCCAGTCGGCCTCGGCTATCACATCCAGGTCGTGCTCAATCACCACCACACTCTGGCCGCCATTGACCAAGCGGTGCAGTACGTGGATGAGCTTTTCTACGTCGGCCATGTGCAGGCCTACGGTGGGTTCGTCTAGCACATAC
>JANNCO010000425.1:0-4875 GCA_031386655.1 Polaromonas sp.
CATTGGGTGCAGCGCTGCGACGATGCTAGCCTGCTGCACTGGCTGCGCGGTGCGCAAGCATTGCTGTTCCCCAGCTTTGTTGAGGGCTTTGGTATGCCCATGGCCGAGGCTTTGAGTGTAGGCACACCGGTGATAGCCAGCGACCTGGCGGTTTATCGTGAATTTGCAGGCCATGTGCCACTGTATTTGCCCGCTGCCGATGTGCCCGCGTGGTGCGCTGCAGTGGCAGACTATGCTAGCCCAGGCAGCCCTGCGCGGGCTGCGCAATGCCAGCAAATACAGGGGCTGCAGTTGCCCACGTGGCATGAGCATTTTGTACAAGTAGACGCGCTGCTGGCATCGCTAGACCATGCGGCGCAATGCGACACCACGCAGCGCCTTTATAGCTTGTCGCTTCACAGCGGTGCTGAACCATCGGCGTCGTTAAAAACACAAGGATTTTCTGCACGCAAAAAACTTATATTGCAGCGTTATCTGCAGGGCATGGGCGTTGCGCACAATGCGGCCAGCTATGTATGGGGCGCAGCACCCATAACAAATGCAGCTTCGCCTTCATCTTCCCATTCGCCAGCGGTGCAGGCAGCTGTAGTGCGTGTAGAAGATGGCTTTATCCGCTCGGTTGGGCTGGGGGCTGATTTGGCAGCACCGTTGTCTTGGGTGTTTGACACGCGCGGCATCTACTTTGACGCTACCCGGCCTAGCGACCTTGAGCATTTGCTGCAAAACAAACTGCACACCCCGGCTGACATGGCGCGTGCTGCTGCACTGCGCGCCCAGCTTGTGAAATTAGGGCTGACCAAATACAACTTGTCTGCGCCGCAGTGGCAACGCCCCAGTGGCAGCAAACAAGTGATTCTGGTGGCAGGCCAGGTAGAAACTGATGCGTCGATAAGGCTAGGGGCACACGCGGTACGTACCAACTTGCAGCTGCTTAAAGCGGTGCGCCAGCGGTGCCCTAGTGCGTACATAGTGTATAAACCCCACCCCGACGTGATGGCAGGCCTGCGCGCAGGGCAAATGGCTAGCGATGACACACTGCAATGGGCCGACGAAGTGCTAACGCATGCAGATACGGCCCATTTGTTCAGCGTGGTGGACGAGGTGCACGTTATCACCTCGCTCATGGGGTTTGAAGCCCTGCTGCGGGGTGTAAAAGTAGTGGTGTACGGCAGCCCCTTTTATGCCGGCTGGGAGCTGTGCGACGCGGTAGATTTACCGCCCGCCGTGGCCAGCCGCCGTACACGGCAACTTAGCCTAGACCAGTTGGTGGCTGCCACGCTGGTGGACTACCCCGTGTATTGGGACCCTAGCGCAGGCGTGGTGACGTCGCCAGAGCATGTGATGCGCCTGCTGGCTGCGCAGCGTGGCAATGCGGTGGGCGCGTTAGCAAGCCAACAGCCTACGCTAAGGCAGCGCGTACTGGCCCAGTGGGCGCTATGGCAAGGCCGGTTTTAAGCTTCGATTTAGTGGGCTTCGGTGCTGGTACATCAGCTGAATAAGCGAAACTTCTTATAGTCGGTCACGCTGTGCGCAGCCGCATACCGGCTGTACAAATCCAAAGGCCCTGCGGTGATTGCAAAATAGTCGTAGTCGCCAGGCAAATTGCCCGCGTGCACGTACTGAAAATGCAGGTCAAACCGATGGCGGCACAGCTGGTGATAGTCTGCCGGGGAGAATAAAGTTTGCAGGCGTGGCGACAGCAATTTAGGCTGGCTGGTGTACACGCTGTTCGTTCCATCTGGCAAGGCAGTAGCATCGACAAATGCAAAACAGCAACCGTCGCTGGGGGCGCAAAAGTCTACCCACGCGATGCTGTTGGACTGCGCAATAAGCTTTAGCTGCGCCCGGTATACAGTGGCCGTAGACACACTGCTGAGCATAGGGATGCATTGCCCCAGCGTGACAAGGCCTACAGCTGTAGTGCGCGGTGCCACCTGCGAGTCGGGTAATTTGTATAGCGCACCAGGCTGGGCACCAGACGGCACACCAGACGGCACACCAGGCTGCGCACCAGACTGCGCAAAGGCTAGCGCCGCAGTGGCCATAATAGCGCCCGAGCTGTGGCCCACTACCAAAACCTCATCGTACTGCCCACCGTCTACAGCGCCACGTATAAAGCTTGCAAACTCTTGCATTCGCGTATCAAGGCCAGGCACCAGCCCGTGCGCTTGCTGGTAGGTAAAAATATAGCTGCGCATTAGCCATAGCATATGAAATTTGCGCTCTAAGCTGCGCACCACTGCAATTAGTAAACCAGCCATTACCAAGCCTATGGCCATGGTTAACGCCAGCTTTTGCCCAATTGGCGCAGCGTGCGTAACGCCCCATGTTGCAAGCCCCCACCAACTCACTACAGGCGTTGCCAGCGCCGCTACTAGCGCTGCCATAAACAGCAGCAACGGTGCCACCAAGGCCACTACGGGCGGCCATGCCAGGCGCAGCATGCGCAGCACAGCGCCGTTTTGAATGAAGAACCACTGCGTTGCAAGAAAAGTTTGAAGCCAGCGCCATTTCTCACCCAGCGTATCCATGCGCGACCAATGCGCCCGCACAATGTCGTCCCACTGGGCAAACACATAGTCGGTATGGGTTGTATTTGCCGCGTCTTGCGTGGGTGTGGGCGCGGGCAAAGGACTGAACTTTACAGCCCAAGTAGACAGGTGGGGGCCAATTTTTTGTCTGTCGCCTACTTGCAGGCTGTAGCCAGATACCGCACTTTGCAGGGCAGCTTGCGACTTGTATTTGCGGTGGTAGTGCGATGACCCATTGGGGTCAAAGCCTGCAAAATAGATGACACACCGGCGTGCAATAGGCTGGGGCATAGTTTTAAAAAATTGTCTTTTTGTCTAGCCCTTTAGACAGCGCTAAATCGACGATGACTTGCTCGCGTTTATTAGCGCGCTGGCAATGGTTTTTTTGCAGCAAATCTGTAATGCGAATAACCCACCGGGCCCACCAGCGGTGCCGTTCGCGCCACGCATGGGACGACACTGACTCCCAGGCATAGCCGTTAAACACCGTAGCGTTGACAAAATGGTCTAGTGCCCGCACACCTGCACGGGCACGCTCGTTTTTGCCCACAAAACCAACCCATATCAAGATCAGATAGCCCAGCACCGCCAGCGGCACAATAAAGGTCATCAACAAAAAGCCAATCAAGCGTTCTTTCATGGCATGGTTGCCTGCGTGCGCGGCGTAAGTTGAATGTGTACGCCGTTGGCAGAACGTATGGTAAGCCTGCCAATCGGTTGGGGGGTGTGCTGGGGCATGGGGCTGAACTGGTAGGTGCGTACCAAGCTGGCCAGTATGAGCGCGGCTTCTTGGTGGGCAAACGCTACACCAATGCACACACGCGGGCCCGAACTAAAAGGCAGGTAGGCGTCGCGTGCAGAGGCGCGGCCTGCGGGGGTAGTAAATCTGTCAGGGTCAAACTCGTCAGGGCGGTCCCACAGCGCGCGGTGCCGGTGAATAAGCCACGGCGATATCACGACCGAATCGCCTTTTTTTAAAACTTTGTCGCGCATGGTGTCGGTTTGCGCAACCTCGCGTGCAAAAAACCCTACTGGCGGGAACAGCCGCAAGCTTTCTTTAAAAACATTCCAAGTCAGCTCCAGGTCTTTAAGCTGGTGCGCCTGCAGTGGGGAGATGCCCGCAACGCGCTGCACCTCAAGGTGCATGCGGGTTTGAATGTCGGGGCTGTGGGCTAGTAAATGCAGCGCCCATGACAATGCGCTGGCTGATGTTTCGTGCCCGGCTAAAAATAGCATGGCTACTTGGTTGAGCAGTTCATCGCGTGTAAAGTGCGCGCCGGTATCAGGGTCGGTTGCTTGCAGCAGCGACCCCAAAATGTCGCTGGCAGGCGCATCGCGGGTTGCAGCATATGCGTCAAACCGGGGTGCAATCATGGCGGCCAGGTGCTGGCGAATGTCTTGTGCTGCACGGTTGCTGCGCCGGCGCAGCCAAAAGGGTACTAGCCACTTCAGGCCATACACCAAGGGCAGGGTGAGGCGGGGCGATAAAGCTTGGTATTCGGTGAAGGCAGCAAAAATCGGCTTGGCCTGCTGCGTGTTGATGCCTAAAGAAAAAATGGTTCGAAAAATAACGTCTGCTGTGACATGCGTCATTTCGTCTTGTATGTCGTGGTGCGTGGCCATGTCCCACGATGCCATGCGTTGCAGCATGGCGTCGGTGGCTCGCTGCATGTGGTCAAAGGCTACTTGTATGCGCGCTTGGGCAAACGATGGGTTCATCATCTTGCGCTGGCGCTGCCATTGCGCGCCGTTGGTGGTAAAAATACTCTCACCTAGCAGCGGTTTTAGGGCCTCGCCCATCAGCGCATGCTTAGGGTAGTTGTCTACTTGGTCTGACAAAACGCGGTTAACACACGCTGGCTCGTTCACCATAAACAGCGTTGAATTGATGAGCGACACCTGGCCCATATGCATGGCGTAGCTCCGCTCGTACAAGGCGTCTAGCCATGAGTGGCGGGCGCTGAAAAAAGCCTTCCACACGGGCGTTTTAGACTTGCGTGGCTTGGGGTAGACGGGGCAAAAGGCGGACATTAAGAGTGATTTTAGAATACGCGTTGCTGCAGGCTTTGGTTGCCATACAGCATAGAAAAGTAATCATACCTGCCCAACAGCTCAGGGCACTTTAAATACAGTTGGTGTACTTGGTATTTGTCTTTTTTAATGGCGCGGTATTTGTCGGGTGACGATAGAAGATGAAACTGAGGCGACAGGAATTTTCTATTAGCTGGTGCCTCTGCAGGTGTGTCTGCGGATGCTTCTGCCTTGCGCATGGTAACGGGGTCTACCAATGGGAATGACCCCCAGTCAATGGGCGCGGTGTAATCAACCCAGACCAATCCGTGGC
>JANNCO010000470.1:0-3354 GCA_031386655.1 Polaromonas sp.
TGGATTTTTCTTCAAATCGGTAATTCCGATGGAGGTTTCGGCGAATAAGGTTTGCATAGGGGTGGCTCCTGAAATTGTTGCCAACATACGGCGTTCACAACAAGCAAGTTGATATTTAAATATTGCAATTTAATTAGACCATAAAAAAGCACGTTTTTATGGTCTAAATTTAGAAATTTACGGTCATTTATAAATCCTCTGTCAAATTAGACAACGCACGCACTAAGTTACTTGGGACACTGATGTGATTTGGGAAGTTGGCGGTTACGAACCCACACAAGATGGTCTGGTAGGTCAGATCGTCGAGGTTATTGATAATCTGAGCAAGGAAATCATATTGAACGATTATCCAAAATAGAAAACGCTTTCATTCCTATGAATTTTTAAAGTGATTTGACCGTTCTAAGCCGCAGAACCTGCTCAGCAAGCTATGCAATTGATAGTAACTAATGCTTTATAAAAACCGATCGCCCTGAGCCTGTCGAAGACCTCGTGAACCCTTCGACAGGCTCAGGGCGAACGGTTGGGACAGGACAGGACAGGACAGAGCGGGCTAAGCTTTGAGCGAACATACGTATTTATCGCGCGGGCTGTTTAAACCACGCAAAGAACCATGTGACGAGTCGGGTCCGTCTCGATGAAAAATACGTAGCAAGGCGCGCGTTGTCAATCTTCGCGAAACAAAAACTCAGTTCGCGCGTGTTTGCGGAATATTTTTCGCGAAAGAGATGCCCGGCTCGAGTCCAACTCAGTCGGAGATACCCCAAAGCACGCGACAAACAAAGCGTTTTAAGGTTTGTAGGCCGTATTACCTGCTCAAGCAGCTACTTAATTAATAGCGAGGCTACAGTCCAAGATACCTATTGAAAACGCAGTGTAGATCCCTAAATAATCACTATGACAGTCACCCCAAATCCCCCGCTACAGCCCGTACTGTTTGTATCCCACGGCTCGCCCATGTTTGCACTGGAGCATGGCACCACAGCACCGGCACTGCAGGCCTGGGCGGCAGTGCTAGCAACACAGCCACGCGGTATTGTCATCATGTCGCCGCACTGGATGGCGCGCACCCCCATGGTGATGACCACTGCGCTGCCTGCGACGTGGCACGACTTTGGCGGGTTCGATCCTGCGCTGCAACAAATTCAATACCCCGCACCAGGCGACCCCGCGTTGGCGCAGCAGGTGCAAACGCTGCTGCACGCCGCTGGCATCGCAGCGCAGGGCGACGCCCAGCGCCCGCTAGACCACGGCGCGTGGGTGCCGTTGATGCACCTGTTCCCCAAGGCCAATGTGCCCGTGGTGCAACTGGCGCTGCCTACCGACTACACGCCCCAGTCGCTGGTGGCCATGGGCGCGGCGCTGGCCAGCCTGCGCGCCCAAGGTGTGCTTATTATCGGCTCTGGCAGCTTGACCCACAACCTGCATGAATTTATGCAAGACCGCCCCGCATTGCACGACGCGCCCGCCGCGTACGTGGGCGAATTTGCGCGCTGGATAGAAAACGCCGTAACCCACAATGATAAAGGCGCCTTGATGAACTACCGCCAGCACGCCCCGCACGCTGTGCAGGCACACCCCACCGACGAGCACTTTGCTACCATTTACTTTGCATTGGGCGCAGCACTGTGGGGCACCGGCCACCCGCCCACGGCCCACTACATCAGCCGCGAGGTGATGTACCGCTACTTGGCGATGGACGCTTTTGCGCTGAATTAACGCTGCGCGCGCGTTGGGGCAGGGCACTTGCGCAGCTGGTGCAACTAGAGTTGCCTAACAGCTAAAACTAGTTGAGCAGGCTGCAGCATGACACCCAGCGAGGGTTGAACTAATGAGGTATTGCAGCAGTCTCAAATTGACTGTTAGTGAGAGCCAATCTGTCTATTTATGCAGCTTAGTTAAAGTGCAAACGCTTTTGGTTCAAGCGCCCTAACTTCAAGGAGTTCACTGTGAAGCAACTACCGCCCTGTATTTCGGCATCAACCTCAACCCCAACCTCAACCGCTACCCTACCAGTACCGTTTGCAATTTCACCTGCGCACAGCCCGCCAGGGACCCGCAGGCAGTATCTTGGCCAAACCGCCCGCTACGCTGTGGCGCTGGGCGCAGCAACCGTAGGCGGGGCTGCCGTGTGGCGCAGCGCACGCGCGCAAAGCACACCGCCACTGCAACTAACGCCGTCGCAAACCGAAGGGCCTTTCTACCCCGACACCATGCCGCGTGACACCGACTTTGACCTGCTGCGCAATGGCGCGCTGCAAACCGCGCGCGGCCAAGCCACTTGGCTGACGGGCCGGGTGACCGATACCCGCGGCAAACCGGTAGCCGGGGCGGTGGTAGAAATTTGGCAGTGCGATAACGAGGGCCACTACCACCACAGCGGCGACAGCAGTGGTGGCGGTGGCCGCGCAGACCCTGCGTTTCAAGGCTTTGGCAGGGTGCAGGTAGCGGCAGACGGCAGCTACCGGTTTCGCACTTTGCGGCCCGCGCAGTACGCAGGCCGCACGCCGCATATCCACATGAAGGTTAAGCTGGCCAACCGTGACCTGCTAACCACCCAGCTGTATGTAGCCAACGACCCAGGCAACCCGCGCGACGGCCTGTGGCAGCGCTTGAGCGCCGATGCCAAAGCGGCACTGACGATGCCTTTTGTGCAGGGCACTGATGGGCTGCATGCGAAGTTTGCTGTGGTGGTGGCGGTTTAGCGTTGGGTTTAGCTGCAGTGCGTTGAATACGGGGCTAGCGGTGCTTGCGAAGAGCTGGATTGCGGGTTAAGTTTATCGCTGTTGAGTTGGTCTCTTGGGTAACGGTATCTCCGACACAGTTGGTCTCTAGGTTAACGGTATCTCCGACTGGGCTGGACTCGAGCCGGGCATCTCTTTCGCGAAGAATATTCCGCAAACACGCGCGCACTTGGATTTTGGTGCGCTACCTTCAACAACGCGCGCCTTGCTGCATATTTTTCATCGAGACGGACCCGACTTGTCACATGGTTCTTTGCTTGGTTTTAGACAGCCCGTGTTTCGGTTGTGTTGTTTGGAATGGTTAATATTATCAATTGCATAGCTGGTTGAGCAGGTTCTGCGGCCTACAAACGCTAAAACACTCTGAAAACAGGCCTCAGAGTACGCTTAGCGTGGCTTCAACGCCTGTTCTGTGCACGCCTTGGCACTTGGCGTGAACAACTCCGCGGCCAATACTGTTCTATTAGATTAATTTCTGTCACAATACAGACTCCCCACAAGGAGTCCCCACATGGCAAGAACCAAGGCAACCTTAGGCGATGGAGTACGCCTGACTGATTATTTGGGCGCCAGCCTGCTGGCGCGCGTCTACCCCCTGGAGCTGGTCGAA
>JANNCO010000484.1:0-4414 GCA_031386655.1 Polaromonas sp.
GGGATTTTGTAATGAATTTCGCCAAAGACAACAACCTGCAGGTGATTGAGGCTTGCTTGCTGCCAGATGCCGGTGTCAAGCCTGTTGTTTGAAGTGCGCAACAGGCTGTAGAGCAATTACATGGTTCACATTAAATGCGGCGAATTCGTGCGTTTTGCACCGCCCACAAAAAAGCCGTCTTGCGACGGCTTTTTGCTTTTTCTATGCTAACAGCGCACCCAGATCAAACGGCTGACTGTGGTTCCGGTCAAGGAGCCCAGTCAGGGCTTGGGTTGAAGTGGTTTACTTCGCTACGTGAAGTTTATTACTTCGCGGCGGTTGCCAGGGCTTTCACCTTGGCAGACAAGCGGCTCTTGTCGCGAGCTGCTTTATTTTTGTGGAAGATGCCTTTGTCGGCAACAGTGTCCACAATAGCTTGTGCTTTGGCAAAGAGTTCGGTGGCCTTGGCCTTGTCGCCAGCGACAACGGCTTTTTCCACGTTCTTTACCGCGGTGCGGTATTTGGAACGCAGCGAGGTGTTCGCAGCGTTGATTTTGGTGTCCTGGCGGACACGTTTGCGGCCCGACGCCAGGCGCGGGTTCTTTTTCTTAGGCTTGGTAGATGCCATGATTAGTGTTTCCTAGTGGTTTGAGGATGATGTCAACAAAGCCCATGATTATACCCTGTAGTGGTAGAAAACACGTATTTCCGCTGCAGCGCCGTGTTAACCAGGGCAGGTTGACTGGCATGGTGGAAACGCCATTCAAAGTGCAAGAAATATCATGTTTTAGGTCACTAAACCACGTAAAATCTGCTCAAGCAGCTATTTAATTTATAGCAAAAAAAAATCAAATTAACTCAAATAAACATCAACCGCTTTTGCGTACGGCCAAGTTGATGCCACCACACCGCTTGGGCGCTGGGTCTAGACGGCTTGGGCCAGTGCTATGCAATCTGCCAGCACATCGGCTTGGCCTATCTGGTTAGCCAGTATCAAAATTAGCCTGGCGTTGAATGCAGCAGACTGCTGTGCAGTCAGGCTGCTGTGCGCATCGAGCAGGGTTTCGTAGAAGCTGTCTGCGTCGGTGAATTGATTGTCCAGCGCGGCGGTATTTTTAATGGGTAGGTGGCTCATACGGAGGCTTTTTACAGTAATTCATACATCGAACCTGCCTGCGCAGCGCGCTATGGCATCTACCAAACTGTCGTTGATGGCGTCACCGTGCGCTGCCAGGTAGCTGTCTGGCCGCAGCAATGCCCAGCGGCAAACGAGGGGGCGCTGCCCGGCCATATTATTGGCTGCTGGGTGGGGCAGTCCACACGCGCGCAGCAGCTGGCCTGCAGGGTCTAGTACAGCTTCGCGGGCGCGCACTTGGGTTAGTACAGCGGCAACTTGCACGGCGTGTGCGCCCGTGGCGCAGGTGAGCTGACGCAGTCGGCTTACTGCGCTACCACTGATATGGCCGCGGCTGTTGCCCCACACTAGCAGCAGTGGATGGCTACCTGCCCAACGCAGCAGATCATTCAGGCTGGCAGGCGGTTTGCCTGCAGCGCCAAGTGTGGGCCACTGGAGCGCAACATTTTGCACAGAATGGCTGGGCCGCGCAACACAGCCCGCAGTGCGTGCTGTGTTGGGTTGTGGTGTACCGGGTTGTGCAGGCGGTGATGACAGCGATGATGATTGCGCTGGCACCAGCGGTGGTGATTGTGGTGGCACCAGCGGTGGTGCCAGCGGCGAGGCACTGTAGGGGTTGGCCACGGCCATGCGGCCGGTGTTGACCAGTGCGCGGGCGAAAGGGTGTTGTTTAGCCAAGGCTATAGTGGCAGTGCGAAACAGTTTTTCAACCCCCTCGGCAGGGCGCAAAAACCGCGCAGTGCGGTTGGTAACCTGTACATTGGTTTTAGCCGCCTCATGCCGCTCTGCGTGGTAGCTGTGCAGCAAGCTGGGCGCCGCATGGCCCTGCACCACAGCAGCCAGCTTCCAGGCCAAGTTGTCGGCGTCGGCTATGCCTGTGTTGCCACCGCGTGCGCCAAACGGACTGACCACTTTGGCACTGTCGCCCATGAAGAAAACTTGGCTGCTACGTGCTGCTTGGGCAGACTGCGTTAATTCATTTCTCGGAGTTTTTTTGGCAGCTTTATTTGTGCTTTTTTGCGTAGCCAAATCAACGCACATCGCGTCGACACATTCACTGCGGTAGGCATACGGCCCTACCCACACAATGTCTACTTGCGTGTCGGTGCCAAATTGCTTGGCCAGCCGCTCGCGCACCACGTCTTCGCGGCTAACGTAGGCGGGATCGGCGTCGGGGGCCATCTGGTAGTCGATACGCCACACGTCGTCAGCCATCAGGTGCTGCCACACGGCGCGGTGGTCGTTAAAGGGCGCCTCTATCCATGTGTGCCGCTCTGCAGGTGGGCGGGTGTTAAAGCGCACATCGGCAATGCACCAGCGGTCATCGCCCTGTTTGGCGGTAACGCCCACGCCCAGCCATTGGCGAAATGGTGACTTGGAACCGGTGGCATCCACCACATAATCGGCCGTAGCCTTGTATTCACCTGCAGGCGTAGCTATGGTAAACGTAGCTAAACCCTGCGCGTTGCCAAAGCGGGTAACACGGTTGTTCCAGCGGATCTGGGCATGGCCCAGCTCGCTGATGCGTTCCACCAAAAAACCTTCGTTATAAAACTGCTGAATGTTGATAAACGCAGGCTGCTGGCTGAGCGAAAAATGATTTTGTTGCTTCAAGTCAAAACTGTAAATTTCATCATCACCTGCAAACGTGCGGCCCACGCTCCACTGCACGCCTTTGGCCGCAATGCGGTGGTAAATGCCCAGCTTGTCAAAAATCTCCAGTGACTTTTGCGTGTAGCAAATACCCCGGCTCGACGCGCCCTTCACGCCCACAGTGTTGTCCTCGTCCAGCAGCACACACTGCACACCCAGCTGCGCCAAGCTGCACGCCAGTGTCAGCCCCGCCAGGCCACCGCCGACGATAAGTATGCGGTGGTGTTTTACCGCACCACTGTGCACAGCTTGCGGTACCACAGCCGCATATTCAGGCAGCACATAGCCAGTGCCTTGGCTGAACTGGTAGCCATTGCTGATGGAGGACGGCGCGTTAGGTGTAGAGGTTGATTTCAACTGCACACCATGTTTAAATCAAAGGGTAAATAGTGCTTTTAGGCCGTAAAACCTGCTCAAGCAGCTATGTAATTCATAGTGTTGAGTGTAATTGCCAAAGTGTGTTGCAGCCAATTATGTGCGCGCAAACAACCCTGGCCGATCATTGTGCTACGGTGTTAAATGGCCCACCTTGCCCGCAGCGCGTTCTGCTCGCCAAGTTTGTTTGCGCGCCGTCCACTCGGCTAGGCGCGCATGGGCCGTTTTACTCATCTGCAGCATCTGAAATTCGTCAGCTAATTGTGCGGTCAGCTCCAGGCGGATACCGTTGGGGTCAAAGAAGTAAATACTCTTAAAAATATGGTGGTCTGTGACGCCCAGCACTTCAACACCATGCGCCTGGAGCCGCATTTTGGTGTCGACCAAATCTTGCACGGTGTTCACACGAAAGCTAATATGGTTAACCCACTTGGGCGTATTGGGGCTAGGCAGCGCTGCTTCGTCGTCGCCCAAGTCAAAAAACGCAATAAAACTGCCGTCTTGCAGCCGGAAGAAAAAGTGCGTGTAGGGGCAATATTCCCCCGTGCTGGGCACGATGTCGCTTTGAATGATGTGGTACATGGGCAAGCCCAAAATATCCTCATAAAACACCCGCGTTTCCTCGGCGTCTTTGGCTCGGTAGGCGAAGTGGTGCAGTTGCTGCACTTTGGCAGGGGGCGGCAAGTTAGCTGACAAATCTGTGAGCAGGCTGGCGGCACGGTTGGCGGGCTGTAGAACGGCGGACATGGCAGGCTCCTAATGTTTCACTAATCATAATGCATTTACCTAAACGTAATCTACGGCAAGGTCGCTTTTAGGGTTTCGTCTTGTACGGGAGCGGGTCGGTGGCGTACTCTGCTTTGAATGGCAGGAGGCCGACGGTTACTCAGTTTTGTGGCGGGGCAGGCGGATGGTTGCTTAGTTATGTACGGGAACTGGCAGGCGGCGTACTCAGCATCAAAGCTGTCCTCCGTGGCGGCCTAGGGCCGCCTACTCCCTCTTTATGCCGTTACGCTAAGTACACCACCTGCCAGCTCTTTTGAACATGGTGGTCAATCCACTATCTTTAATCGACCACTATCCGGTTTTTTCGAAGCGCTTAGCGATCTACCGCTGCATTCGCACTTATCCAGTACGCAGCTTTGGCGCTTGGCGTGTACGGCGAAGCGGCATAAAGGGGGAGCCCGCAGGGCGGAGGACAGCCGCGAAGCCAATACTGTTCTATTAGATTAATTTCTGTCACAATACAGACTCCCCACAAGGAGTCCCCAC
>JANNCO010000010.1:0-18622 GCA_031386655.1 Polaromonas sp.
GCTTTGGGCGGAAACAGCAGGCGCTGCGCTAAAAACAGCAAGGTGAATGCGCCCACTATGCCCGCCACCACCTGCGCCTGCAACAGCTTGAACAGCAAAGCCCCTATAACAATGCCCACCAAGCCGCAGGGCAATAAAAACTTGAGCAACGCTTTATCAAAGTCTTTGCGAAACGCGGCAATGCCCAGCAGGTCCATCACCAGCAGCACAGGCATCAAAATAGCGGCGGCTTGGGGCACGGTGATGACCAAAGCCATCATGGGCACGGCCAGCGATCCAAACCCTGCGCCAAAGCCGCTTTTGCTCAAGCCCAGTAGCAGTACCGCAGGAATGGCAATGGCGTAGAAATGCCAGTCGGTAATAAAAGGAAGGTTCAATGATTACTGTCTAAACAATGCTGCAAACTTCGTCGAACAACAAACGTTTGTTGCGGGCAAATGTTTTGCTGTGGTCAGCGTAGCCCAGCGTGCACACAAAGTTGGTTTTTACGTGGGTGCCGTTCCAAAACGCAGCATCTACTTTGCCAGCGTCAAAGCCGCTCATGGGCCCGCAGTCTAGCCCCAGTGCACGAGCCGCCAAGATTAAATAGCCGCCTTGCAGCGAGCTGTTGCGAAACGCCGTAGCGTCAATGGACGGCTGGTTGCCCACAAACCAAGCGCGTGCGTCCGCATGGGTAAACAGCTCGGGCAGCTTGTCGTAGAACTGCATGTCCATGCCGATGATGGCGGTGACAGGCGCGCCTTGGGTTTTTTGCACATTGCTGGCGATCATGCAGGGCACCAGCTTGGCTTTGGCCACCGCGCTTTTGACAAACTGAATGCGCGCAGGCGAACAATTGGCCGACGTAGGGCCCCACTTGAGCATGTCGTACAGCTGGTGCAGCAGCGCGTCATCTACTGGTTTGTCTAGGTACACATTTGCTGTGTGGGCGTTATCGAAAATTTGTTCAGTGGTGATGTTCATGGCGTATCCCTTGTGATAAAGATCTATTGTGATACTTTATACACGCTCCAAGATCACCGCAATGCCCTGCCCCACGCCGATGCACATTGTGCACAGCGCGTAGCGGCCCTGGGTTGTATGCAGTTGGTTAACTGCCGTGGTAGCCAACCGCGCGCCTGATGCGCCCAGTGGGTGGCCCAGGGCAATCGCACCGCCGTTGGGGTTGACGCGTGGGTCGTCGTCTTGCAAGCCCAGCAGGCGCAGCACGGCCAGGCCTTGGGCGGCAAAAGCCTCGTTCAGCTCAATCACATCCATCTGCTCGATTGTTAAACCTGCCAGGGCCAATACCTTTTGCGTAGCAGGTGCCGGGCCCATGCCCATAATGCGCGGCGGCACGCCTGCTGTAGCCATACCCACCACGCGGGCCTTGGGTGTCAAGCCGTGTTTTTTAGCCTCGGCCTCGCTGGCCAGCAATATGGCGCATGCACCGTCGTTCACGCCGCTGGCGTTGCCTGCAGTAATGGTGCCATCGAGGCGCACGACGGGTTTTAGTTGGGCTAACGCCTCCATCGTGGTGGCGCGTGGATGTTCGTCTTGGCTGACTACTAAGGCGTCCCCTTTCTTTTGGGGAATAGTGACAGCGCAGATTTCTGCATCAAAGTATCCCGCTTTTTGCGCGGCCACCGCTTTCATCTGGCTGGCCAGTGCCATCTTGTCTTGCGATGCGCGGTCAACTTTGTAATCAGTCGCTACGTTTTCTGCCGTCTCTGGCATGCTGTCCACGCCGTATTTTTCTTTCATCAGTGGGTTGATAAAACGCCAACCGATGGTGGTGTCAAACATTTGTGTGTTGCGGCTGAACGCACTGTCGGCCTTGCCCATCACGTAAGGCGCGCGGCTCATGGACTCAACCCCGCCTGCAATCATCAGGCTGGCCTCGCCGGACTTGATGGCACGCGCGGCGGTGCCCAAAGCGTCCAGGCCGGATCCACACAAACGGTTAATCGTCGAGCCGGGCAGCTCAAGCGGCAAACCTGCCAACAAGCTGGCCATGTGCGCCACATTGCGGTTGTCTTCGCCCGCTTGGTTCACGCAGCCATAAATCAAGTCAGTCACAGCATGCCAGTCTACGCCCGGGTTACGCTGCATCAGCGCGCGCAGCGGCACAGCGGCTAAATCGTCTGTACGCACACTGGCGAGCGCGCCGCCGTAGCGGCCAAAGGGTGTACGAATCGCGTCGCAGATATAAGCTTGGATGGTCATGGCAACATGTCTCGATATTGATTGATTTAACCAATATTATCCCTGTTGCGCAGCACCTAGGCTGTTGCATCAGATAATCAAACCATGTTCAATCCCAGCCATGACGACGTTCGCCGATTTTTCTGCTCGGCGTTTGCCAAAGCGCAAACCAACAGTGGGCAAGACGCGATAGAAACGATTGCCAACCAGTGGATGAGCGAGCACCCCGAATACCATGCAGACTTGCGCGACGCAGATGCCGCCGTAGCGCGGGTGTATGACGGCGGTGATGGAAAATCTAACCCATTTCTACATCTTTCCATGCATCTGTCGATCACTGAACAATGCAGCATTGATCAACCTCAGGGCATTCGCCAAGCGGTAGAGTTGCTCACCACGCGAAGAGGCGACTTGCACCAAGCCCACCATGAAGTGATGGAAGAACTGGGCACCATGCTGTGGGAGGCCCAGCGCGCGGGCAAGCCACCTGATGGGCAAGCCTATATTGACCGTGTACAACAGCGCGCCACACGCGACTAGATTTAGTGTCTATTCAAGCCGTTTGGGCACTACATTTTGCGCGGTGCAGCTTTTTTGGACGCAGCTGAATTAGCTGCGGATTGGGTTACTTTAGGACTCGCGCCTTTAGGAGATTTTTGAGAATCTTGTTCAGCCTGCAATAGCTCCTGCGCTTCTTTCGGCGACTTGGGTGGCGTATTGGGCGCTGCGGCTGCAACCTTGCCCGATTTTATAAATGCTTGTTCAGCTTTATTAAACTGCTCTGCAGCTTCGTAATTGCCCTCGCCCTGTAATTTACCTGCTGGAACCTTGCCCATAATGCACTCCTCGTAAACAGTTACCTTGCTGTCAACCACATGGGTTGCTGGCAAGCGGGTATGCAACAAGCTGCATACCTTGCACCAGCTTATTGACAGACTTGGCAGGCACTTGTAAGCCATGCACGCTTGAGCATGTCAGCACTGGGCCAGGCTGTGCAGCATGCGCCAAATCCTTACGCCACCTCTCAGCTGATTCCTACAGCACGCCGTGCTTACCTTTTCTACACTAATTGCATATTCGTAATACGCGTTATTTTTTTGATTTAAGGGGATTTTTTATGACTACACAACGTACCGCTATTGCGCTATTACTGGCTACAACGGCGGTTGCTTTCACAGCCTGTGGCCGCTCTGACCAAACTATGGGTCAAAAAGTAGATGGTGCTGTGGCCCAAACTAAAGAAACTGCCAGCCAAGCTGCCAGTTCAGTAGAAAAGTCTTTAGAAAAAGCCTCTGATGCCGTGACACAGAATTCAACTTCACCGTCCAACACTTCAGCAACCTCCAGCACTCTGGATGACGCAGCCATCACCACATCTATCAATGCAGGCTTGGCCAAAGATCCTGACTTGAGTGCATTGAAAATTGATGTGGATACCAAAGTAGGCAAAGTCTCTCTGCATGGATCGGCACCTACCACCCAGGCACGTGACCGCGCAGTGACCATTGCACAATCTGTCAAAGGCGTGATCAGTGTTGACAACCAGCTGACCATCAAAGAGAAAACTTAAATAGTCGTTTGTAGCGGGCCTCTTGCAGTGGGTACGTGCCCCGTTGCATTTACCGCATGGTGATCGGTATCGTCACCGGACCATCGTTGACTAAATGCACTTGCATGTCGGCCGCAAATTGCCCTGTTTGCACAATCGGGTGCACAGCGCGTGCTTGTTGCACAAAATAGTCATACAAGCGCCTGCCTTCATCAGGTGGTGCAGCGTTGGTAAAGCTAGGCCGATTACCCCCTGATACATCAGCCGCTAAAGTGAATTGGCTAACGATCAACAAGCCGCCACCCACATCTTGCACAGACAGATTCATCTTGCCAGCTGAGTCGCCGAAAATGCGCAGCTTGATGATTTTGGCAAACAGTTTGTCAGCGATAGCGTCGCTGTCGCCGCGTTCTGCGCAGATTAGAATTAACAGCCCATGCTCTATCGCACCCACGGTTAGCCCCGCAACGTCGACTCGCGCGTTTTTGACTCTTTGCAGGATGCACAACACAAGCCTAGCCCAACGTCACCCGCGCAAACTTGCGCTTACCCACTTGCACCACATAAATACCAGCGTCCAATTTCAAGCCTTTATCGCTGACCACCGATGAGTCGACGCGCACGCCGCCGCCGTCGATTAAGCGGCCAGCTTCGGAGCTGGAAGGTGCCAAACCAGCTTGCTTGAGCAGTTGGGTAATCCCTATTGGTGCCCCACTTAAAGTGACTTCGTCCATCTCATCGGGCACACCGCCCTTGCTGCGGTTAATAAAGTCTTGTTCCGCTGCCTGCGCTGCCGCTGCGTTGTGAAAACGGGTGGTGATTTCTTTGGCCAACATTACTTTGGCGTCTTTGGGGTTGCGGCCTGCGGTTACTTCAACTTTCAGTGCGTCTATTTCAGCCATGCTTTTAAATGACAGCAATGTGTACCAGCGCCACATCAGCACGTCGCTGATGCTCAGCACTTTGGCAAACATGGTGTTGGCGTCTTCAGTAATGCCGATGTAGTTGTTCTTGCTTTTGGACATTTTGTCCACACCGTCCAGGCCTTCCAGCAAAGGCATAGTAAGTATGCACTGCGCTTCCTGGCCATATTCGGCTTGCAAGTGGCGGCCTACCAGCAGGTTGAATTTCTGGTCGGTGCCGCCCAGTTCCAAATCGCTTTTTAAAGCCACAGAGTCGTAGCCCTGCATCAGCGGGTACAAAAACTCGTGCACGCTGATGGACTGGCCAAGACGATAGCGTTTAGAAAAATCGTCGCGCTCCATCATGCGGGCCACATTGTATTTGCCCGCTAGCTGAATCATGCCGCGTGAACCCAGTGCGTCGCCCCACTCACTGTTGTAACGAACCTCGGTTTTCGACTCGTCCAGCACCATGGCGGCTTGTTTGTAGTAAGTTTGCGCGTTCACCTCGATCTGCTCTTTAGTCAGTGGTGGTCGGGTGGTGTTGCGTCCGCTCGGGTCACCAATCAGCGTCGTAAAGTCGCCAATGAGGAATATGACGGTATGTCCCAGGTCTTGTAACTGGCGCATTTTGTTCAAAACCACTGTATGTCCGACATGAATGTCAGGTGCAGTGGGATCCAAGCCCAGCTTAATTCTCAGCGGGATGCCCGACGTTTCGCTCTTTTGTAGCTTTTTAACCCAATCTTCCTGCGGGATAAGCTCTTCTACGCCACGCAAGGTGATGGCCAAAGCCTCAGCTACCTTGTCAGACATCGGTACTACAGGTGAAGATTTGGGTGTAACAGCTTGATTCATAAGGGTTTTTCTAGATACGACCCTGACTAGCGTAGCTATAATCGCGGGTCTGAGCGCCGATAAGGTGACATATTTTACGTGGGCATGCGTTTTGCATGTTCATCTGCCCATTCCATAAATTTCCAGTCGTTGGAACCGTAGTTTTGACTTTAAACCAATTCATCATCGACGCGCAGAGCTTAGCGCTAACTTTAGGCGCAAGTTTGCAGCGTCATCCCCGCCGTGTGGTGGCCGTGTTGGCCACCGTGATGTTGGGTACCGGCGCTACGGCTTTTGCAGTGGCCAATTTTGCCCCCGATGCGTCTGACTTGCCAGTGCGCCAAGTACTAGAGGTTGTGCAGCCCATACCTTGGCTGTCGGCTGAAACTGTAGCAGGTGCGTCTGCTATAGCGCCACTCATTTTGTACCGCAGTGATACCACCCGTTCTAACGACACGGCAGAATCTTTGCTGCGCCGCTTGGGTATTGTGGACGCCGCTGCCGCCGCCTTTGTGCGCAGCAATCCAGATGCACGCGCCGCCTTGCTCAGCCGCCCTGGCCGCAACGTGACAGCCGAGACCGATGGCAATAACCGCTTGGTCAAGCTGTCTGCCCGCTGGACGCAGGACGACTCGGCTAACTTTCAGCGCATGACGGTTGAGAAATCTGCAATCAGTTTTACTGCACATACTGAAACCGCGCCTTTAATTGCAGGCTCACGCTTGGCAGGCGGGGTCATTCGCTCGTCGCTGTTTGCAGCCACTGACGATGCGCGCATACCTGATGCAGTGGCTACCCAGATTGCCGAGCTGTTTGCTGGCGACATCGACTTTTTGCGCGCGTTGCGCAAGGGCGACCGGTTTAACGTGGTGTACGAAACCTTGTCTGCCGACAACGAGCCACTGCGCACAGGCCGCGTGATCAGCGCCGAGTTTGTCAACGGCGGTAAAACTTACCAAGCCGTGTGGTTTCAAGACGTGGGCACCAAGGGCCAATACTACACACTGGACGGCAACACGCTGCGCAAAGCCTTCCTGGCGTCACCACTGGAATTCTCACGCATGACCAGCGGTTTTGGAGGCCGCACCCACCCAATTTCTCGCTTGTTTAAGATGCACAAAGGCGTAGACTACGCTGCTCCTACTGGCACCCCAGTGCGTACCGTGGGCGATGGCGTAGTGGACTTTGCAGGTGTGCAGCGTGGTTATGGCAACGTTATCGAAATCAAGCACCGCGATGGCAAGAGCACCGTGTTTGCGCACCTGAACAGCATGAAAGTGCAAAAAGGCCAAAAGGTTGAGCAAGGCGATGTGATCGGCGCAGTGGGCACCACAGGCTACAGTACGGGCCCGCATTTGCATTTTGAATTTCGTATCAACGGTGAACATACCGACCCGCTAAATATTGCCAAAGAAAGCAACTCTGTCCCCTTAAGCGCCACAGCGCGCCCAGCGTTTAACCGCATGGCCGCTGATATGCGCTTAAAACTGCAAGCCGCTGGCAGTATGGCTGTAGCCACGGCGCAGTAAACACACGGTACTTCCACTACGATTATTCTTACCCCGTAACGGCGCACCTCGGTGCGCCGTTATGCTTTGTGCGGCGCTTGCACACATGCGTTGGGCTACGTTGCTATTTTTCTGCACAAAGCTCTGCCCTGCAGGTGTACCATTGCCAACATGACAGATTTATATATCGGACTGATGTCGGGCACGTCGATGGACGGTGTCGACGGCGCTTTGGTTGATTTTTCAACACAAAAACCCTCAGTAACCCAGGTATTTACTGCTCAGCTAGCTCCTGAATTAAGAGCAGAACTGTTGGCGTTAAACACTGCGGGCCACAACGAACTGCACCGCGCCGCGCTGGCCGCCAACGCGCTGGCACGCACCTATGCACAAGCAGTACACGCACTGCTGGAGCGCAGCGGCCTGCAGGCATCGCGCATCAAGGCGATTGGTGCGCACGGCCAAACGGTGCGCCACCAGCCGCAGATGCACGACGCCACAGGCTACACGGTGCAGCTGAACAACCCGGCCTTGCTGGCCGAGCTGACAGGCATTGATGTAGTGGCTGATTTTCGCAGCCGCGACGTGGCCTCCGGTGGCCAAGGCGCACCGCTGGCCCCGTTTTTTCACTGCGCATGGTTTGCTGCCAACGCTGCAACGCAACCGATTGGCGTACTCAACCTGGGCGGCATCAGCAACCTGACTATTTTGCAGCCCGACGGAGTCACGCTGGGTTTTGACTGCGGCCCCGCCAACGCGCTGCTTGACATGTGTTGCCAGCAGCACACCAGCGCAGCCTATGACGATAGCGGTGCGTGGGGCGCAAGTGGCGCGGTCAACGCAGCCTTGCTGCAAGCCATGCTGGCCGAACCTTACTTTGCACTGCCCCCGCCCAAAAGCACCGGGCGTGATCTGTTCAACCGTGCTTGGCTGGACAAACACCTGTCCGCATTCCCCCAGGAAGCACCACAAAATGTTCAAAAAACTTTAGTGGAATTGACCGCCAGCACTGTAAATACCTGCTCAAGCAGCTATGAAATCAGCAGCAATCTAAAGCTGGGCGAGGTGATCGTCTGCGGCGGCGGCGCATACAACACCGACCTGATGCAACGCCTGCAAGCGCTGATGCCGCACTGCCCCGTGACCAACAGCGCCCAGCATGGCCTGCCACCGCAAGATGTAGAAGCCACTGCCTTTGCATGGCTGGCACGGCAAACAATTAAACGCCATGCCTTGCCTTTGCCCTCTGTCACGGGTGCCCGCGGTGCGCGCGTTTTGGGTTGCGTTTATCCAGCTTAGGACTTTGTGCAATTTCAAGATTGGTGTTCAGCACCGTGAGCTGTAGCGATTCTGCTGAGTCGCGGTTGACTACGGTGTTGTGTAGCGCGCAAAGCACCTAATTCACACTATTTTTCATGGGTTTTAGCCTTCCAACCCAAGTAAATACTGCTCAATCAGCTATGCAATTGATAGTATTCACCCACCCAGCGAACTCACCGAAACGTGGGCTGTTCTAAACCAAGCAAAGAACCATGTGACGAGTCGGGTCCGTCTCGATGAAAAATATGCAGCAAGGCGCGCGTTGTTGAAGGTGGCGCATCAAAAGCCCCAATTCGCGCGTGTTTGCGGAATATTTTTCGCGAAAGAGATGCCCGGCTCGAGTCCAGCTGCCCGGCGCGCACGCTTGAACAATGACCAACTTAACGTCTGCAAAGTTGTCCTAGAAAGCACGCAGCAGAACACTCTTTCAGTCAAACCGCACACGTTATTGGCTGCAACGCAATACCAGCTCAAGCCGCTAATTGCTGCGTAGGCGGCACGCTGTGCAGCGTAGGCTCGGCGCGGGCTGACACGGCGGGTTGCAGTGGTTTGCGTTTGTGGCTGTCGCCGTGGTGGCCACTGTGGCGGAACAAGGCAGCTTGCATGCGCATCACGTCGTTTAAATCACCGCTTTGTGCCAGCATGGCGCGCATCCAGCTGGCGCCGTTTTGGCGGGCTGCTACCAGCTCTTGCAAATAGATCAGCGCACGCACACTGCCCAGTTGCGCAGCTACAGGCATCAGGTCTTCCAGCAAGCGGTCCAGCGCCGTGCCCAAGTGAAAGCTTTGCTTGCTGCGCGGGTCGACAATCATCGCCTCGTAGCCAAAGCGGCAGGCTTGAAAACGGTTGTAGCCATACACGCGGTAGGTGGCCAAATCACCCACGCGCGCGCTGGCTACCGCTGCGTCGTGCACGTCGTTGGCAGTGCTGGCACCGGGTTTGATGCCCAGCAAATGGGCTGACAAGGTTTGCACCAGCGCCCCCAACGCTGCAGCCATCTCCACAGTGAGCGGTGTGTCAAAGATACGCACTTCCACCGTGCCAAACTCAGGCTTGGGGCGAATGTCCCAGTAAAAATCTTTCATGCTTTTGACGATGCCGTAGCTGAGCATCTCGTCAAAGTACACGTTGAATTCTTCCCAGGTGTCCATTCGCGGCATGTGGCCTGACAGCGGAAACACCGCCACGGCGTGCAGGCGCGAGGTTTCAAACGAGGTATCTTCGCCCGCTGCGTACGGGCTGGCTGCCGACAGGGCAATAAAGTACGGTATGTAGGGCGCGAGCATGTGGGTTAACTTGATCGCCTCGTCGCCCGATGTGCAGCCAATGTGCACATGCTGGCCAAACACAGTGAACTGTTTGGCCAGGTAGCCATATAAATGCGAGGTGTGCAAAAAACGCTCGGTGGGGTAGATACGCCGGTCTTTCCACACGCTGACCGGGTGGGCACCGCCGCCCGAGATGTCGATGTTCAGTTTGTCACCGGCTTCACAAATAGCGTCGCGCAGCTGGCGCAGTTCAGCCGTCAGCGTATCGTAGGTGCTGTGGATGCTGGTGTTCAGCTCCACCATGCTTTCGGTGATCTCTGGCGTGATGCGCGCTTTGTACTCACTCTTGCGGTGCAACAGATTAATCAAATCTGGCGCGTCGCGTGACAGTGCAAAGTCGCGGGCGTTAAGCAGCTGCAACTCCAGCTCAACTCCCATGGTCAGCGGTCGTGAGGGTGTGAAGGTCAACATAAACAACAACCAATCTAAAAAATTTACGGCAAGCCCATAGGGTAAGTAGATAAAAGTAACTTGGCACACGCGGTGTGTGCTGCCAAAGTGATCTACACCGCAGGAAGATCCACATGCGTGTCGACGCGGCGCGACTGGGTACTTGATTGTGTCTGCATACCCGAGCTGTCCAGAGGTGCCAAGTTACTGATCACCACCGGCGCAGGCGCTACCTCGCGCATGTCGCGCAGCACCGCACGCATGATCCAGGGCCCCAGCACATCGCTCACACACAGCATCAACAGCAGCGCGTGGGACAGCGCAGCGTAAGGCGCGGCCAAAGCACCAGCGGCCATCACCCAGAACACCAAGCCCGTCATTGACAGCGGTTGCATCATCATGCCCAACGCCACGCCTTGCGCCCAGCGCAGCCCGGCCCAGCGTGCCGTCAGGGTACACACTGCCAGCTTGGTGCCCAGGCGAATCAGCAGCAGCAACGCTGCCAGCACCAGTACCTGCGCATCCAGTGCCGAACCCAGCTGGCCCGGCTGCTGCCCAGCCCACTGCAGCCATGGCAAACTGGCACCCGCCACTAAAAACATCAGTACCTGCGCCAGCTGCGACAACCCCGCGCCGGCACCGGCAGCGTCACTGAGCAGTGCCAACGCTGCGCGCCTGCGCAAGCTTAAACCCAATGCCAGGCAGGCCACCAGCGCAGGCGCACCCATCCACTGCGCCAGCCCCACGGCCACGCACACGGCGCCCAGCATGCTCAGCCATTGCCCACGGTCGGCCAGCTTGGGTGCGCTGGGTGTGCTGGTGCGCAGGCGCGACAGTAGCCAGCCCAGTGCAAAGCCCACAGCCACACTGGCCACGGCCTCCCACAGGGGTTGCGCCAGCTCTAGCCCGCTGCGCAGCACAGACCCGCCACCCAGTGCGCCGGCAGGCGTGACCACCGTGCCCGCTGCTGCATTGGCCGCAGCGCCCAGCAAACCTACATTACCCAAAGCTGCCTCGCCCTGCGCATAGGCCCCTACCAGCGCCAGCACGATGGGCAGCGTAATGGCAGTCAGCACGGTGTTGATACTGCCCAAGTGCAAGGCACGCTCGGTCACTTGGCCTTCGGCCCGCCACTGGGGCAGCAGGGTAGACAGCAGCACGGGCGAGCTGTGCGCTGCCAGCGTAGCCGCCACGGCTGCGGGCAGCCAGCCCAACCCCAAGCTGCGCAGCGCCAGTGCACAAATCAGCCAGGTCAACGCGTATTCCAGCAACGCGGTAGCTGCCAGCGCTTTATTGCGCAACAGCCAGCGCAAATCAATTCGCTGGCCCAGCTCTACCAGCACCCAGCCCAAAGCCAAATCAAATATCCACGACAGGCTGCGCAAAGTAGCCCATGTGCTGGGGCCAATACTTGGACCACCTTGGCCTGCCGCACCACCCAATGCAGCCGCCGCAGCCGCGTTATTGAGCACAGGCTGGCCCAGCCACTGCTGCGCCCATACCAGCGCCACGCCAAAGCCTACACCGCATAGCCAGTAGCCTGTGGTGCGTGCTATGCCCGAGCGCTGCAAACGCTCGCCCAGCCACACGGCAATCAGCAACGCGAAACCTACCCAAGCGGCAGTAGGCAACGTGGGCAGCGCAGGTATATCCGCCATCAAATCAGTTAAAAAATCAAGCCATCGAGAAGGTATTAAATCCATACCCACAGGCTACACGCCAAGCCTGTTACCGGGTGGCCTAAGATGTAAGAGCTGTAATGCAACAGTTACCAAGCGTTTAATTCAATCGTTGTAATTTGCTATAAATTAAATAGCTGCTTGAGCAGTATTTACCTGGGTTATTGAGCTTTTTTACATAAAAAAAGCTACCCAGCGGGTAGCTTTTTAGCACGCAGCAATGAAGCTTTACACAGAGAACGACGATCCGCAGCCACAAGTGGTAGTGGCGTTAGGATTTTTGATCACAAACTGCGCGCCCTGCAGGTCTTCTTTGTAGTCAATCTCGGCACCCAGCAGGTACTGGTAGCTCATGGCGTCAATCAGCAGCGATACGCCGTTTTTGCTCATCGTGGTGTCGTCTTCGTTGGTGATCTCGTCAAAAGTAAACCCGTACTGAAAACCCGAGCAACCGCCACCTTGCACAAACACGCGCAGTTTCAAATCGGGATTGCCTTCCTCGGCAATCAAGTCGGCCACTTTGGCCGCCGCACTGTCGGTAAAGACAATCGGGACCGGCATTTCAGTTTCAATGTGTTGGGCTACAGCACTCATGGCTTACTCCTATGGGGGAAATTCAACTAAATTTAATAGTACAGCAATTTGCTCGGGTAAGCAGCCTAGGCATTATTTGACGCTAGTTTCAGTGCGGGCTTTTCTTCAATCATGCCGTTGATCATGGGGCGCAGTTGCCCCGTGATGGTGGCGCCTTGGTGCATTTCCAGCGCTTTGTAGTGCACATCGCCTTCAATGCGGGCTTTGGGCTGCAGCTCTAGCAGCTCGCTGGCAAACACGGGCCCGACAACATGGCCGTTAATGATAATGTGGTCGGCATGCACTTCGCCCGACACGCGGGCTGATTCGCTGATGACCAAAATACTGCGCTTATCCTCGTTGGCGCGCAGGTTGCCTATGACTGTACCGTCAATACGCAAGCCGTCGGTAAAACGCACATTGCCTTGGATCTCGCTGCCCGGATCAAGCAGGCTGCGAATAGGGGGTTGTTTCTTTTTGGCGAACATGATTATCTCCTAACGATTGAATTTATAGTATGCGCTAACTTTTAAGATTAGCTAGACCTAGCTTAGCACTTAAGTTTGCTAGTTTGTACTGCGCGGGTGACCGAACCCTCAGTTACCTTGGCAGACAATGTTTTTACCACGACTTGGGCCGGTAGGTCTACCACCCCGTCCATCCGGTGGTACTGTTTAAACTTCAATGGCAACACACCGCCGGGTAGCGCCATGGTCCACGGCTTGCCTGCGATGGTGCCGCCAAATGTCAGCTCGATTTTGCCGTTAAAGTCAGGCGCGTTTTTAGTCGGCTGGATCACCAGCGCTTGCCATTTGATCTGCGCGCCGCCCCCTAGTACCTCGGCTTGCAGGCCGCGAATGGCAATGCCCTCGCCACCGCTGGTGGGCATGAGTTTTTCGAAAAACCCCAAGTCATCGCGCAGAGCGCGGTTTTCTATCTCAAGCTGTTTGACTTGAATAATCAGCTGGTCCTGCGCTGCTTTCTCAGCAGTCAGCAGGCTGCGTGAAGTGTTGGCCACCGACTGCGCCTTGTCACGGTCATCGCGCAGTTTGCTGGCCTCGTCTTTTAACTGCGTCAGCTCTTGCTGCGACGTACTGTCCAACCCCGTAATGCCCTTGCCAAATTCAAACGCCCACAACCCAATAGCCGCACTAAATCCCAGCATCAACGCCACCACCGCCCAGCGCAACGGCCAAGGCATATGGTTGCGAATTGACATGGTAGGCGCGCTGATAGTCAGACGGCGACGGAGAAGACGAAAACGCATGGGTTGAGTATGAGGCCTTTGTTGTGCCGAACTTTTAATGCAAAAAACCGCCAAGAGGCGGTTTAATGTGACAAAACGCGTAGCGAGAGACGTTTAGGCTAGGCGCAAACCGCAGACAGGCTGTGCGCCTGGCGAGGATTTGCAACGACGCATAAAGGTTTCGCAGCAGCGTTTTAACGTTTGGAGAACTGTTTGCGTCTACGGGCGCCGTGCAATCCGACCTTTTTACGCTCTACTTCACGTGCATCACGCGTTACAAAGCCAGCCGCGCTGAGTGCGGGCTTGAGGATGGTGTCGTAGTCGATCAAAGCGCGGGTAATACCGTGGCGTACCGCACCGGCCTGGCCTGATTCACCACCACCGGCTACGGTGATTTTGATGTCAAACGTTTGCTCGTTGTTGGTCAGTAGCAGGGGTTGCTTGGCAATCATGATGGACGTTTGACGGCCGAAGTACTCGGCGATGTCTTTGTCGTTTACAGTGATTTTGCCAGAGCCTTTTTTGATAAACACGCGGGCGACGCTTGATTTGCGACGGCCGGTGCCGTTGTTCCATTCACCAATCATTTCGACTCCTTACGGATGGCATCGCGAGAGATACCTGCAATGTCCAACATTTGTGGCTGCTGCGCGGTGTGGGGGTGCTCTGCACCGCCATACACTTTGAGCTTTTTGATCATGGCGTAGCCCAGTGGGCCTTTTGGCAACATGCCTTTGACCGCTTTTTCCAGCGCACGGCCAGGAAACTTGGCTTGCATGTCGCGGAAATTGGTCTCAGAAATACCACCTGGGTAGCCGGAATGGCTATAGTATTTTTTGTCAATGAACTTGGCACCTGTGACGCGCAGTTTGGCTGCGTTGATCACGATGATGAAGTCACCGGTGTCGATGTGAGGCGTATAAATGGCCTTGTGTTTGCCGCGTAAACGGAGGGCTGCTTCGCTGGCAATCCGTCCGAGCACCTTATCGGTGGCGTCAATCACAAACCACTCGTGCGTCACGTCGGCGGGTTTAGCGCTGTACGTAGTCATGAGTTTTCTCTTTTCAATAATGAGAGGGTTTGTAGCATGCCTTTTCCACGGTCGGTGCTCCTCTAATGAGAGCCTCTTAGGTGGGTTCTGACGTATACGCAGGTGCAGTCCCCGAAGTGGGCGACTAGGAGCCTGTTTTTGTCAGCTTCACCGCGGGCATAGCTGAACGCTGCGAAGCTCTCCATTATAAGCAAAATCAAGCACTTAGGTCAATATTCGCTCCGGCTAGCACGCCGAAAAGGCTTGGGCCCGGCCTGTTACAAACGCACAGGTCAAGGATTTAGGCAAATTACCGGGCAGCGCAGGCGTTACCATCACCCCATGCTCTCTTACCGCCACGCCTTCCACGCAGGCAACCATGCTGATGTGCTCAAGCACATGACCTTGATTGCCACCCTGAAATACATGACCCTGAAAGACGCGGGCATCACCGTGGTGGACACACACGCCGGGGCGGGTTTGTACCGTTTAGACGGCGAATTTGCGCAAAAAAGCGCCGAGGCCGATGAGGGCATCAATAAGTTGTTTTCAGCGCTATATTTGCCATCAAAATCAGCAGTTCAGGCCGTAGAACCTGCTCAAGCAGCTATTAAATCAGTAGCAATTTCTACCCCACTGCAAGACTACATTGACTGCATTGCCAGCTTTAATGCCAAAGGTTTAAAGGTCTACCCAGGCTCGCCGTTTGTGATGCACAGCCAGCTGCGCGCAGGCACCGTAGCGGCTACCCGCGACAAACTGAAATTGTTTGAACTGCATGGTGCAGATGCCACCGCGCTGCATGGCAACATGGCCCAGCTGAACGCGGGCCGCATGGTCAGCGTAGAACGTTCGGACGGTTTTGAGGCGTTAAAAGCGCTGCTGCCGCCGCCTAATAAACGCGCCTTGGTACTGATCGACCCCAGCTACGAAATGAAGAGCGACTACGCCAGAGTGTATGCGGGCGTGCAAGATGCCATGAAGCGTTTCCCTACAGGCACGTATGCAGTGTGGTACCCGGTGATTCCGCGCGCTGAGTCGCATGATTTGCCGCGCCGTTTGAAAATTTTGGCACAACAGAACAAAAAATCATGGCTGCACGCTACGCTCAATATTGGCATGGGCGAGGACGATAAAACAACCGCCCCTGCAGTTGCTGTCAGCCCAGAGGGCAAACCCCTGCCGCCCAAGCGCCCCGGCCTGCGCGAGAGCGGCATGTTTTTAATCAACCCGCCGCACACGCTGAAAGCTTCGTTGAACGAGGCGCTGCCTCAGGTGCTGGCCTATTTAGGGCGAGGGCGTGGCAAAGGGTTTGCGGTAGAGGCTGCAGGCTGATACATGGTGACCGCATGGTGCAGTTAAGTTACAAATTAACCAACAAAATTGCACAAACGTGCTATGTTCAAAAGCGCCGTTGCCTTGGATAATTCAACGCAGTAATGCAATTGAATTAACTGGCGCGTATGGAACTCCCTTTACTCAGAATAGGTTTGCTCGGTTTTGGCCGAAGTGATGCGAATTTAGCTACGGCACAAATTTTGTCGGCGGCTACCTCGCGCAGTCGATGGGAAGTGGTGCCTTTTGAAGATGCCGATTTATGGCTGATCCACAGCCCCAGCGTCAGCATGGGAGAAAACCGTGGCCTGCACATTGCCAACCCCGACGCGCCGCATTCACCTCTAACGATTTACCCGCACCAAACCAGCCGCCCTGTGGCGTTTACCATGCCACTGCCCGGTGCTATTGACGCTGTGCTGGCCGTAGACCTGACCAATACTTACCAATGTGCCAGCGGGCTCAATCAGTTTGCCACGGCGTTACCGCTGCAGTGCGCACACTTTGCCTTGGGCGAGCAGGTAGCCAGCCGCCAGAGCAATTTGCGCAAGGGCACCTACCACCTGCAATTTGAAGGCCGTATGGTGGCCGTGGTGGACTTGGTGGCTTGGCGTGTGGGTTTGGCACCAGACGCCAAACCTATTCAATTGTCGCTGGCATCTTGGCGGCACCGGCCCACCGACGCTGCGCACATGCCACAAGGCTTTACCGTGCAAACGCTGGAAAAACCTATGTGGGCCTATGCCAGCCGCACCACCAAGGCGCAGTTGCCCAGCAGCTACGCTACTGAGCTGATCTACCTGCGGCGGTTGTCGGTGCTGCCACAAAGCTGGCTGCACCAAGACCACATGAATTTGATTGGCATGCTGAGTCGCCAACCCATGCTATTGACCGAGTTGTCGCGCCAAACACAATTGCCCGCTGAACGGCTTGCCGCTTGCTTGGCAGCGCTGTACTACATTGGCACCGTTACCACCGACCCACGCCAAATTCTGCAAGGCGACAAACGCGTGCGCAGCAGCTATGCAGCCCTGGCAGCCAGCGCCACTGCTGATGCCCAAGGCGAGCTAAGCGTCAGCGATTTTGACCAAATCTCCAGCCAATCGGTGTTTGATACCCACAGTTTTGCACCCGCCTCATCCCACCACGCATAATTAACCAACCAACCGGTTGGTTAATGGGTATACTACGTAGTATCTGCAGCCCACAGGCTGCGCAAAGGACACTGTGTATGTATACCCAAGCCTTGGACATTCCCGACACTGCAGCAGACAAAACATCTCTGCTCAAAGCTGTGGCCAGCACTGCCACACCTGCCCAGCTTGCCCACCAAAGCCGCTTTGACGCTCAAATCGACGCCGACAGCAAGATCGAACCACAAGATTGGATGCCGCTGGCCTACCGCAAAACACTGGTACGCCAAATCAGCCAGCATGCGCACAGCGAAATTATCGGCATGCAGCCCGAGGGCAATTGGATATCGCGCGCGCCGTCGCTTAAACGAAAAGCTATTTTGCTGGCCAAAGTGCAGGACGAGGCGGGGCATGGGCTGTATTTGTACTCGTCAGCCGAGACACTGGGTACCTCGCGCGACCAAATGCTGGACGCCCTGCACACTGGCAAAGCCAAATACAGCAGTATTTTTAACTACCCCACGCTCACATGGGCCGACACGGGTGTGGTGGGCTGGCTGGTCGATGGCGCGGCCATCATGAACCAAGTGCCGCTGTGCCGTTGCACTTACGGGCCTTACGCGCGCGCGATGATCCGCATTTGCAAAGAAGAAAGTTTCCACCAACGCCAAGGTTACGAATCGTTGATGACTATGATGCGTGGCACCCCTGCCCAGCGCGAGATGGTGCAAGACGCCGTGAACCGCTGGTGGTGGCCCGTGTTGGCCATGTTTGGCCCACCTGATTCAGACAGCCCCCACAGCAGCCAGAACATGCGCTGGGGCATCAAGCGCATTAGCAACGACGACTTGCGGCAGAAGTTTGTCGATGCCACAGTGCCTCAGGCGCGCATCTTGGGCGTCACCCTGCCAGATGCTGATTTAAAGTGGAACGACGCCAAAGGCTGCCACGACTATGGCGCTATCGACTGGAACGAATTTTGGGCCACGGTCAATGGCCAAGGCCCGTGCAACAACGAGCGGCTGACAACGCGCGTAAAAGCGCATAACGACGGCGCTTGGGTGCGCGAGGCGGCGTTGGCCTACGCGGATAAGCAGAAGGCTTTTTTGCTGCGGCAGGCGGCTTGAATGGGCTGAGGTTTTTAAATCGGGCTTGCGGACGCGAAGGGCGCTAAGGTTGCGCGAAGGACGCGAAAGAAGATAAAAAATACCAAAATTATTTTTTAGATTAACTTCTACTTCTACTTCTACTTCTACTTCTACTTTATCTAATTGAGATTGATTTAATTTTGTATTCCTTTCGCGTCCTTCGCGCAATCTTCGCGCCCTTCGCGTCCGGTATTAACTCCCCTCTTCAAATTTCTTACCCATGACAACCCAAGAGCTCCCTCTTTTTGAGGTTTTTATCCGTTCCAAGCAAGGCATGGAGCACAAGCACTGTGGTAGCTTGCACGCAGCCGACGCGCAGCAAGCGTTACAGATGGCGCGCGATGTGTATACGCGGCGCATGGAGGGCGTAAGCATTTGGGTGGTGGCCAGTGCGCAGATTACGGCCAGCCAGCCCGAAGACAAAGACGCAATGTTTGACCCCGCCAGCGACAAAATTTAC
>JANNCO010000044.1:0-55825 GCA_031386655.1 Polaromonas sp.
CAGCGGCATAAAGGGGGAGCCCGCAGGGCGGAGGACAGCCGCGGAGTTGTTCACGCCAAGTGCCAAGGCGAGCACAGAACAGGCGTTGAAGCCACGCTAAGCGTATTCTGAGGCCTGTTTTCAGAGTGTTTTAGGCCACTAACCCAGGTAAATCCTGCTCAAGCAGCTATGCAATTGATAGTATTGACCATTCCAAACAACCCAACCTAAGCAAGGGCTGCTCAATCCAAGCAAAGAACAATGTGACGAGTCGGGTCCGTCTCGATGAAAAATACGCAGCAAGGCGCGCGTTGTTGAAGGTAGCGCACCAGAGACATTAGTTCGCGCGTGTTTGCGGAATATTTTTCGCGAAAGAGATGCCCAGCTCGAGTCCAACTCTCCGGCGCGCACCCTATGCCAAACAAACCAGCTCCCCAGCGCGCACGCTAAGCCAAGCGACCAACTCACCTGCGCACAACATATGGCAAGCTTCAACCCGAACAGAAAGAGCCCATTTGCAGGACTAGCTCTACTACTAATTCAATAGCTGCTTGAGCAGGTTCTACGGTCTAAACAGGCTATTACACATCTATTGCAGCGCTATTTTCGGCTCAAACTTGCTGCGCAGTACGCTAAAGAAAGTTTTGACATTACGCACTTGCGCATCAGCGGTGAGCACCCGCTGCACCAGCGCCAAATACTCGGCCATATCGCGCACCTGCACGATCAGCACAAAGTCTGGCCCCGGGCTCACGCGGTAGCACTGCTGCACCGCACGCTCGGGCGTGATGCGCGCCTCAAACGCAAACAGCAGCTCGGCGTTTTGCTGCGTAAGGGTCACCTCGACAATTGCCGTCAGCCCGTGCCCGACCAGAGCTTTGAGTTTGTCGGGGTTCAGCACCGCAACTTGCCGCTCGATCAGCCCCAAGTCTTTGAGCCGCTTGACACGGCGCAGGCAAGTGGGCGGCGACACATGTACACGGGCAGCCAGGTCTTGGTTGCTGATGCTGGCGTCAGTTTGTAGCTGGTCCAGCAGATGCAAATCAATCGTGTCCAGTTCTAATTTATCAACTAATAGTTCCATAAAATTACTTTACATGAAATATTTAGTTATTTTTGAATAATTATGAAATTAAATACCAAATATAGATAAATATTAATCGGATATTGTCTGATAGTAGGCCTACCATCGCATTCAGTTCAATCCAAGGAGTGCATTATGTGTGGCATCGTCGGCGCAGTATCGAATCGCAATATCGTCCCCGTGCTGGTGCAAGGGCTGCAGCGCCTGGAATACCGGGGTTATGACTCTTGCGGTATCGCTGTGCACGCGCCGCCGCAGGGCGCTTCGCCAAGCTTGGGGGGTTTAAAACGCGCCCGCACCACCAGCCGCGTGGCCGAGCTGGCTACGCAAATAGAAGCCGACAAAACCGCCGGCACCCCGTTTGAAGGCCACACCGGTATCGCCCACACCCGCTGGGCCACCCACGGTGCGCCGGCCGTGCACAACGCGCACCCGCACTTTAGCCACGGCCCCGGCGATGCACTGAACGCTGTAGCGCGTGTAGCCCTGGTGCACAACGGCATTATCGAAAACCACGAACAGCTACGCCGCGACCTGCAGGCCAAAGGCTACGTGTTTGTCAGCCAAACCGACACCGAGGTGATCGCGCACTTGGTCGACAGCCTGTACGACGGCGATATTTTTGACGCCGTGCAAGCCGCCATCCCGCACCTGCACGGTGCCTACGCGCTAGGCGTGTTCCATAAAGACGAGCCGCACCGTGTGGTGGGCGCACGCGCAGGGTCACCGCTGATCTTGGGCGTGGGAACTCACGCCACCGGCAGCGCAGACGCCAGCGAAAACTTTCTGGCCAGCGACGCCATGGCGCTGGCCGGCGTGACAGACCAAATCGTCTACCTGGAAGAAGGCGATGTGGTGGACCTGCAGCTAGGCAAATACTGGATTGTTGGCAAAGACGGCCAACCTGCGCAGCGCGAGGTAAAAACCGTGCAAGCCCACAGTGGCGCTGCCGAGCTGGGGCCGTACCGCCACTACATGCAAAAAGAAATTTTTGAACAGCCCCGCGCGATTGGCGACACACTGGAAGGCTTAGTGGGCATCACGCCCGAGCTATTTGACCAGCCAAACACCAAGCCGGGCGAAGGCGCGTTCCATACTTTCAAAAAAATCGACAATGTATTGATATTGGCCTGCGGCACCAGCTACTACAGCGGCAGCGTAGCCAAGTATTGGCTAGAGTCGATTGCCAAAATTCCCTGTAACGTAGAGATCGCCAGCGAATACCGCTACCGCGACAGTGTGCCCAACCCCCACACGCTGGTCGTCACCATCACCCAGTCGGGCGAGACGGCTGACACGCTGGCTGCGCTGAAGCACGCGCGCAGCCTGGGCATGCTGCACACGCTCACCGTGTGCAACGTAGCCACCAGCGCCATGGTGCGCGAGTGCAAGCACGCCTACATCACCCGCGCAGGGGTAGAGATTGGTGTCGCGTCTACCAAAGCGTTCACCACGCAACTGGCAGGCTTGTTTTTGCTCACGCTGGCATTAGCCCAAACCAAGGGCCGCCTGACCGACGCACAAGAGGCCACCTACCTGGCCGAGATGCGCCACCTGCCCGTGGCGCTGCAAAGCGTGCTGGCGCTGGAGCCGCAAATCATCGCGTGGGCAGAGCAGTTTGCCAAATATGAAAACGCCCTGTTCTTAGGCCGTGGCCTGCACTACCCCATCGCGCTGGAAGGCGCGCTCAAGCTCAAAGAAATTACCTATATCCACGCCGAGGCCTACGCCGCTGGCGAGCTAAAACACGGCCCACTGGCACTGGTGACCAGCGAGATGCCGGTGGTGACCGTAGCGCCCAACGACGCGCTGCTAGAAAAGCTTAAAAGCAATATGCAGGAAGTACGCGCACGCGGCGGCGTGCTGTATGTGCTGGCTGACGGCGACACCAAAATAGAAAACGCCGAAGGCCTGCACGTTATCCGCATGCCCGAGCATTACGGCGCGCTGTCCCCCATCTTGCATGTAGTGCCACTGCAATTGCTGGCTTATCACACCGCGTGTGCGCGGGGGACAGACGTAGACAAGCCACGCAATTTGGCTAAAAGTGTGACGGTGGAATAAATACCCAATACACAGCTAATACACAGCCAATACACGTCAGATTTGAGCATTTAACGCTCATATATTTGCTTACACATTGATGCGAGGCGGCGCTTAATAGGTAATTGAAGTTGAATTTATATTTTGTAACACAAAGATACTTCTAGTCGAACCCCATAAAAACTAAAGGTTATATATTTATACTGCTTAGTATAAATATTATATTTTTAACATTATTTTGTTTTTTCAGTAACTAGGAACTTGCTTATGTCTTTAAAAAAAATTTTTAGCTTCTCTGCTAAGGCTGTACTGGCAACTACGTTAGTCGCAGCTTGGTCCGCGCAGGCTGCCGTTTGGCAACCCACTAAAAACGTAGAGTTTGTAGTTCCCGCCGGTACCGGCGGTGGCGCTGACCAAATGGCACGTTTGATACAAGGCATCATTACTAAAAACAATTTAATGAAGACCTCGATGATCGTGGTGAACAAAAGCGGTGGCGCAGGCGCTGAGGGATTTTTGGAGCTTAAAAACGCTAAAGCCGACCCGCACAAGATCATCATCACATTGTCCAACATGTTCACGACTCCATTAGCAACAGGTGTGCCGTTTAGTTGGAAAGACATGACACCAGTGGCTATGCTGGCGCTCGACGAATTTGTGTTGTGGGTAAATGCAGATTCCCCCTATAAAACCACGCAAGACTACATTGCCGCAGTCAAGGCATCTAATGGCAAACTAAAAATGGGCGGCACAGGGTCCAAGCAAGAAGATCAAATCATCACTGCGCTGATCGAGAAATCTGCAGCCGCTAAATTTATTTATGTGCCCTACAAAGGCGGTGGCGAGGTCGCTGTGCAACTGGTAGGCAGGCATATTGACTCTACTGTTAACAACCCAATTGAAGCCGTGGCGCAATGGAGGGGTGACAAGCTGCGCCCGCTGTGCGTGCTAGATGGCAAACGACTGGCTTACAAAGACAAAATCGCTGACAAATCGTGGGCAGATATTCCGACCTGCAAGGAAAACGGTCTGGATGTAGAGTACCTCATGCTGCGCGGCATTTTCATGGCCCCTGGCGTAACGCCAGAACAGACGGCTTATTACGTTGATCTCATGAAAAAAGTACGCGCGACGCCCGAGTGGAAAAAATTCATGGACGAGGGAGCGTTCAACCAGACTTTTATGGAAGGCGCAGAATTTACACGCTGGGTTGCAAACGAAGACATACGCCATCGCATCTTGATGCAGGAAGCTGGATTCATCACTAAATAAATTGCCTACATTAGATGCAACAAGAACCATCAGAGACCAGTGCAGCTACACGCCGCACGCTTGAAATATGTGCGGCTATCTTCTTTTTAATCGTTGGTAGCATAGTCATGTGGGACAGCGCGCGCGCAGGCGCGGGCTGGGGTGTTGATGGACCGCAGAGCGGCTATTTTCCTTTTTATGTAGGCCTTTTGATGAATCTGGCTAGCGCTGTTAACTTATGGCTAGCGTATAAATCTAGCAAGACTGACTCCTTTGTATCGCGTCCTCAGATAAAGCTTGTATTGGCTATATTTCTGCCGTGTTTGGTGTACGTGGCCGCGATGCAATGGCTGGGCTTGTATGTGGCGTCGATCATCTTCATTGCTATTTTTATGCGGTGGCAGGGTAAATTCAGCTTATTTAAATCCGCATTGACTTCCGTCACTGTAGTGATAGTGCTGTTTGTCATGTTTGAAATTTGGTTCAAGGTGCCCTTGATTAAAGGCCCAATAGAAGCTGCGATGGGCTACTGACATGGAAGAAATACAAGCACTATTTCAGGGTTTTGCAGTGGCCCTGTCACCCGTCAACATCGGGCTCATGTTTTTAGGCATCGTGTTGGGCATTTTAATTGGTGTGTTACCTGGTTTAGGTGGCGCTAACGGTGTGGCAATTTTGTTGCCGCTCACGTTTAGCATGAGCCCAGTCTCCGGCATTATTTTATTGTCGTGTATTTACTGGGGGGCCTTGTTTGGAGGCGCTATCACATCTATTTTGTTCAACATTCCAGGGGAGCCGTGGTCAGTGGCCACTACCTTTGATGGTTACCCCATGGCACAACAAGGCCAAGCTGGACAAGCTCTCACAGCAGCATTCACATCGTCGTTTGTGGGCGCGTTTGTTGCTGTGTTGATGATTACTTTTTTAGCGCCTTTAGTGGCTAAATTTGCACTTAAGTTCGGTCCGCCAGAATTTTTTGCCGTCCAATTACTGACGTTTTGCAGTTTTGTAGGCATGAGCAAGGGTGCGCCTTGGAAAACGTTGGCCGCCATGTTTCTTGGCTTCACGCTAGCTGCTATTGGCATGGACAATGTAACTGGCCAGTTAAGGCTAACGTTCGGTTTTGAGCCAATGATGAAAGGTTTTGACTTTTTGATTGCAGTGATTGGACTGTTTGGTATTGGCGAGATTTTGCTAACCATGGAAGAGGGCTTGGCTTTTAGAGGCAAAGACGGCAAGATCAACAGCAAAGTGGTGCTGGAGACATGGAAGAAGCTTCCGCGTTATTGGCTGACCTACGTTCGAAGCGCTGCGGTGGGCTGCTGGATGGGCATCACGCCTGGCGGTGCAACGCCTGCTTCGTTCATGGGTTACGGCATAGCCAAGCGGTTTTCAAAGAATCCCGATAATTTTGGTAAAGGTGAGATTGAAGGGGTGTTGGCGCCTGAAACGGCTGCCCATGCTGCAGGCACCGCCGCGTTGTTGCCCATGTTGACCTTGGGCATCCCTGGCTCGCCTACAGCGGCAGTGCTGCTGGGCGGCTTGCTAGTGTGGGGGCTGCAACCCGGTCCATTGTTGTTTGTAGAGCAAAAAGATTTTGTTTGGGGCTTGATAGCCAGCATGTACCTAGGTAATGTTGTTGGGCTGATTGTGGTGCTGTTGACAGTGCCTTGGTTTGCAGCCATTTTGCGTATTCCGTTTTCTATCATTGCGCCGGTGATCTTGGTGATTTGTGCGGTGGGAGCGTACACCGTTCACAGCTCAATGTTTGACGTTTGGCTGATGGTTGGTTTTGGAGTTATGGGCTATGTGTTTAAAAAGCTTGACTACCCACTGGCACCGCTGGTGTTGGCACTAGTGCTGGGCGACATGGCTGAAAATGCTTTCAGGCAATCTTTGCTGGGCTCTAGCGGCAGCATGATGGTGTTTGTTTCCAATCCCCTGGTAGCAAGTATCACAGCGCTGGCTCTGCTTATGCTTTTCTGGCCACTAATTGGGACTGTTGTGCAACGCCTCAAGTCAATGCAAAAATGACTTCGAACCTTTGGATGCGCTATGAAGCGAATGGTCAAGCCGGATTTGGTTTGCTAGAAGGCCAAACTGTCGCCGTATGCCAAGGTGATATGTTTGGCCAGTTTGACCGCACTGGACAAACGTTGCCACTGTCAGATGTCGCAACACAACTTCCCTGCTTGCCCAGCAAATTTATTGGTTTGTGGAACAACTACCACGCACAAGCGACCAAGCAAAATTTGAGTTTGCCTGCAGAGCCCCTGTATTTCATCAAGGCATCCAGCAGTTACTGTGCCCATCAGCAACCGTTTGATATACCGGCCAGTTACGATGGCCGAGTGGTGTATGAAGGTGAGTTGGGTCTGGTCATTGGCAAGGTCTGTAAAAATGTTGATGCAGACGCAGCTAATGGACATATCTTTGGTGTCACATGCGTTAACGATGTGACAGCGCTGGACCTGCTAACCCGTGATGCATCATTTGCGCAGTGGACCCGCGCTAAAAGCTTCGACACATTCGGTATTTTTGGCCCAGTGATCGCTACAGGACTTGATTTAAACTCGCTTCATGTGCGCACACTGGTTAACGGGCGTGAACGACAAAACTATCCCTGTGCTGACATGATTTTTTCGCCAGCGCAGATTGTGTCCGCTTTATCACGCGAAATGACGCTCTACCCGGGTGACATCATTGCCTGCGGCACCTCTGTAGGTGTGCTGCCCATTAAACCGGGTTCAGTGGTTGAAGTATCCATAGATGGTATTGGTGTATTACGAAATACTTTCGCTGAAAATGTAATCAAAACAGAAGTTTGAAATGAAAATTTGTATAGTTGGCGCTGGTGCCATAGGCGGCATGTTAGGGGCAAAGCTAGCTCTAAGCGGCCATGAAGTCACTTTGATTCTGCGGGGCGCTAATCTGCAAGCTGTGCAACAAAACGGCCTGAGATTAATTGAAGAAAATGGTAACGAACTATTAGCCAAGCCTACGAAAGCTACGTCTAATATTGCTCAGGTCGGGTTGCAAGATGTCGTAATTCTCAGCTTAAAAGCGCATCAAGTAGCTGCCATTGCCCTTGATTTGCCTGTACTTATGCATGCTGATACCCGCATAGTCACTATGCAAAATGGCATTCCCTGGTGGTATTTCTACAAGCTGCCAGGTGACTACACTGACATGCCTGTTCGCGCTGTTGACCCTGATGGCGAAATAGCAAAACATATTCCTATCAATAGCGTAATTGGTAGTGTGGTCTATCCCGCCAGCGAAGTGATTGCGCCGGGCATCATCAAAGTAATCGAAGGCAATCGCTTCACGCTAGGAGAAATTGATGGCACCGATACACCCAGTATTCGCGCAATCAGTGATGCCTTAAAAGCTGCTGGGTTCAAGGCCCCTGTATCTAACGATATTCGCTCGGAAATCTGGCTTAAGTTGTGGGGTAATTTGAGTTTCAATCCCATTAGCGCGCTGACACACTCTACCCTTGAAGATATTTGTTTGTATCCGCCTACACGAGAACTGGCGCAAAATATGATGCTTGAAGCGCAAACAATTGGCGAAAAGCTTAACGTGCGATTTAAGGTGAGTCTTGAAAAACGCATTGCGGGTGCGCAAGCCGTGGGGCAACACAAGACGTCCATGCTGCAAGATGTAGAGCAAGGGCGCGCACTTGAGTTGCAGGCATTGATAGCTTCTGTTGTAGAGCTGGGACAAATTACCCGAACACCCACTCCTACAATTAATGCAGTTTACGCGTTAGCCAGTTTACTGGCCAATAATTTGCAGCAGCATGCTGCAAAGCTCAAAATCTCTTGAATTTTAATTTTTACACCGACCCGTTATGACTATTTTCACTACGCTACACAACATGGTGGCGCTGCAGACACCCACATCCACCGCCATGATGGCCCCTGCGTCACTGCCATTAACTTACGGCGCGCTGACCCAGCTCATTGCCAACACCACCAGCGCATTGAACGCCATGGGTATTGGCCGGGGTGATCGAGTCGGTATAGTGCTGCCCAACTGCCCTGAAATGGCCACCGCCTTTGTAGCGGTTGCCAGCGCTTGTACTGCAGCGCCACTTAATATGGCCTACCGCGCTGATGAATTTGAGTTTTATTTAAGCGACTTAAAAGCCAAAGCACTGATTGTTGCTGTGGGTAGCGACACCCCTGCTATTGCAATAGCGGCCAAACTTGGAGTGGCTGTTATTTACCTTACAGCGTTGCCAGAGCATGGGGCGGGTAATTTTGAATTGGCGTCCAGCCTGGCAGGCTTAGCCATCTCGCCAGGCCCCGCCCAAGCTGACGATGTGGCGTTGATTTTGCATACATCGGGTACGACATCACGGCCCAAAATCGTACCACTGTCGCATCGTAACGTTTGCGCTTCAGCCCGCAATATTAGCGCGACATTAAGGCTAACCGCTGCAGACCGCGAACTGCATGTCATGCCGCTATTTCATATTCACGGTTTAATTGCAGGTGTGCTAGCACCTATGGCTGTAGGTAGCCAAATTTTTTGCACGCCAGGCTTTAATGCGCTTAAGTTTTTTAGCTGGATGAAAGAGTGCAAGCCCACTTGGTACACAGCGGTACCCACGATGCACCAAACCATCTTGGCGCGCGCTGCCAATAATATGGATGTGATCGAAGCCAACCCGCTGCGCTTTATCCGTTCATCATCGTCTTCTATGCCGCCGCAGGTGATTGCAGAGCTTGAAAGAGTTTTTAAAGCACCCCTCATCGAGTCTTATGGCATGACCGAAGCTGCCCACCAAATGGCCAGCAGTCCACTCCCCCCAGCATTGCGTATCCCGGGCTCAGTGGGCATTGCAGCCGGCCCTGAAGTTGCCATCATGGATAACGCGGGCAACTTGCTCGCAGCAGGTGAGATTGGCGAAATCGTGATTCGTGGTGAAAACGTCACGCTAGGTTATGAAAACAACGAAAAAGCCAACGCTGAAGGATTTACCAACGGCTGGTTTCGCACCGGTGATCAAGGCACCATGACAGCAGCTGGTTATTTAACGCTCACTGGGCGACTCAAAGAAATTATCAACCGTGGTGGCGAGAAAATATCACCGCGCGAGGTGGATGAGGTGCTAATGGACCACCCCGCAGTTGCACAGGTGGTAACCTTTGGTATGCCGCATGATAAGCTGGGCGAAGAAGTTGCCGCAGCCGTGGTGCTACGCGATGGAAAAACAGCTACCGATCAAGAAATCAGAGCGTTCGCTGCTACTAAACTGGCTGACTTTAAAGTACCCCGAAAAATTATCATCATGGACGAAATTCCCAAGGGTGCGACTGGCAAACTGCAGCGTATTGGTTTAGCGCAGAAGCTTGGATTGCTCGGGTAAACCTACAGCTCACTTGTAAAACGCCTCTACTTTACCTTTAAGCTTGATCAAAAGCGGCTGGCCTTTGCGGTCCACTGTTTTACCTGCGGGTACTTTGATCCAGCCTTCGCTGATGCAATACTCCTCCACATCATGGCGTTCTTTGTCATTCAGGCGAATACCAATGCCATGCTCGAACACGGCTGCTACGTGATGTAGGCTGCGCGGGTCAACCGATAGGTGATCGGGCAAAGTGGGGCGTGGAGTGTCTTGGGTCATATGAACCTCATTATCAATGTCTGTGAATATACCTTGAGTCGGGGTAAGCTTAGGGCATGGAACACACCTCTTGGCTGACTAACTCTCTGATCTACTTGACCGCAGCCGTGGTGGTGGTTCCACTGTCCAAAGCATTGGGCTTGGGGTCGATCATTGGATATTTAGCCGCAGGCATGGCAATTGGGCCCTGGGGCTTGGCGCTGGTGACCGATGTGCAGACCATTTTGCATTTCGCAGAATTTGGCGTGGTACTGATGCTGTTTCTGGTAGGGCTAGAGCTGGAGCCTAGTCGGCTGTGGAGCATGCGCAGGCCGATATTTGGTTGGGGTGGGTTGCAGGTGCTCAGCTGCACCGCTATTTTATTTATAGCTGCTCAAGCAGCATTTTATTGGGTTGAGGGCTCAGATCATTCTTGGAAAGTGCTGTTGGTGGCGTCTTTGGGGCTGGCGCTGTCGTCAACTGCCATTGCGCTGCAGGTACTGGGTGAGCGTAACCAGCTAGCTACGCCATCGGGTCAGTCGGCGTTTGCGGTGCTGCTGTTTCAGGACGTTGCGGCCATTCCCATCCTGGCGCTTTTGCCGTTGCTGGCAGTGCAGGCGGCGGGTGATGGTGGCAACGTGTGGTTGGAAGGTGCCAAGGCCATCGGTGCCATAGTGGGCATTATTTTGGGCGGCAGGTTGCTGATGCGCCCGCTGTTTCGCTGGATAGCCCGCAGCAAAACACCCGAGATTTTTACCGCTGCGGCGCTGCTGCTGGTGGTGTCAATTGCGGCGTTGATGCAGTTTGTCGGGCTGTCGATGGCGCTGGGCGCTTTTCTAGCGGGTGTGCTGCTGGCCGAGAGCGAATACCGGCGCGAACTGGAAACCGATATCGAGCCGTTTAAAGGTCTGCTACTGGGGCTGTTCTTCATCGCAGTGGGCATGAGCATTGACTTTGGTGTGGTGCTTAAATCGCCATGGCTCATAGCGGGCACCGTGCTGGCATTTATGGCGCTGAAAGCTGTGGCCATCTACACCATCGCGCGCGCTATGAAGCTGCCTTACCAAGACCGGCCTGTCTTCACGCTGATGTTGGCGCAGGGCGGTGAGTTTGCTTTTGTGGTGTACCAGCAGGCCGTAGGCTTGAAGATTTTTACACCCGAGGTGGGGTCGATGCTGTTGGGTGCAGTGGCGCTGTCTATGCTGCTGTCGCCTTTAGTTTTGGTAGCCATCGACAAGCTATTGCTGCCGCGCTACGCCCAATTGGGTGCCACCCAGATGGACGAGATCAGCGAGCAGCAGCGCTCGCCCATTATCGTGGCGGGTATTGGCCGCTATGGGCAAATTATTTTGCGTATCTTGGCGGCTAACGGCTACAAGGCTACGGTGCTAGACCACGATGCCGAGCAAGTCGAAGGGCTGATGCGGTTTGGTTACCGTGCGTTTTATGGCGACGCAACGCGGCTGGATTTATTGCGCACCGCAGGCGCGACTACCGCCAAGGTGTTGATTGTGGCGATAGACAACGTAGAGCAGTCGCTGGAGATAGTGGACATCTGCCAAGAGTATTTTCCACAACTGCAACTGGTCGTGCGCGCACGCAATGTGCAGCATTTCTACCAGCTGCGCGCTAAAGGCGTCACGTTGATCCAGCGCGAAACATTTGAATCATCGTTGCAGAGCGCCCAGGATGTGCTGAAAGTATTGGGCCACAGCGCTGAAGATGCGCATTTGTCTGCCCAGCGCTTTCGTGACCATAACTTAGCGCAGATCGAGCAAATGTGGCCCCACCACCAAGATGAAGAACGCTTGATCAGCATTGCACGTGCAGGCAGGCAGCAGCTGGATGAGCTGATGGCGCAGGAGCGCAATGTGACTTTGCTGCCAGATAAGGATACGCAGTCTTCGCGTTAACCTGGGGCACTGGGGGGACTTGCGGCTTAAGGCGGGGATTATTAGACGCGAAGGGCGCGAAGATTTCGCGATGGACGCTAAAAAAGATAAAAAGGAAACCCAAATTTAATGCGCAAAGTTTGTTAGTTTTGTTTTAAATTTTTTGGTATTTTCTTTTTCGCGTCCTTCGCGAAATCTTCGCGCACTTCGCGGCCTGTCTTCATCCCCCTGCAACTCGCCCAGTGCATTAATCCTGCAGCGCAGCCCACATGTCTTTGTCCCGCTCTGCCGTCCAAATGCGCGGATTTTTAATGCCTTTGGCTTCGTCGTAGGCACGGCTTACGTCGAACGGCAAACAGTGTTCGTAGATAAACACATGGCCGAAGATGGGGTCCATGCTTTTGCGGGTGTGGGCCATGGAGGCTTTCAGGTCTAGGCCTAGTGCCGCAGCTTCTTTGCCGCATTGAAAAAGCGTTTGCACCCAGCGCTTGGTGTAGTCCAACGCTTTCTCCACATTGGCTGCGCCTTGCATGGCCTCGCCGCGCCCGGGCACGATGGCTTCGGCTTTGAGCGCGCGCAGGGCTTCTAGTGTGGCGGGCCATTCTGCTAGCTGCGCATCACCGGTGTACACGCCTGCTTCAAATTCCACCAAATCACCGCTGAACAGCACTTTTTCTTCCTCCACCCAGGCAATAGTGTCGCCGCGCGTGTGGCCTGCGCCGGGGTGCCAGATGTGCACTTTGACACCACCTAAATCGACAGTCAGTGAGCCTTGGCGACCGGGCTTGCCGTCACCCACCACCATCGTGGGCCACGTCAAGCCAGGGATGCTCTCGCGGCCCTGAAACAGGCGTGGAAAGCGCTCTATCTCGCTTTGCATGTCTTGCGCACCGCGCTCGACAATCAGCTCATAGGTGCCACGACTGGCGATCACTTCGGTAGCGCCCTCGGCTGTATAGGCACTGGCACCTAGCACGCGCACGGCGTGGTAGTGGGTGAGCAGCACATATTTGATAGGTTTGCTGCTCACAGTCCGTATTTTGGCAATCAAATCGCGCGCCATGGCGGGCGTAGCCGTAGCGTCGCTCACCATGATGAATTTGTCGCCAATGATGACGCCAGAGTTGGGGTCACCCTCGGCAGTGTAGGCCCAGCAGTGGCGGGACAGCTGTTTGAAAGTGATCTTTTTTTCTTCCAGGTCAGCTTGGGAGGCAAACGCTTTAATAGGGGCTTGGACGGGGGCATTGGACATGGCGTACTTTCTGCGGTTCAATGAAATAAGAGTTTAGCAAATTCATTTAAACGTAATGTGTTGCGCATGGGTAAACGCTAGTCTCAATGTCACACACTATTTGATACGTTGGAAACTGCGCGATTTTTGAACTTTTGGGGCAACTTCAGACACAACCTTTCATTGCCTGCAAGTGTTCAACTGGTTTGCGGTGTCATCAAACAGGCTTTACACCACGTTATTTAATAATGAAGAAAATACTCTACGGATTGATGGTAGCTGCCATAGTGCTACTGACGGGTTGCGCGTCTACGCTGCGCAGCGACGTCACCAGCTTTCAGCGCTGGCCCGCCAACGCGGCTAGTAGCACCTACAGCTTTAAACGCATGGGCAACCAAGAAGGCAGCCTAGAGCACAAGACGTACGAAGACTTGGCACGTGCTGAGATGAACAAACTGGGCCTCAAGGAAGCAGCCGCAGGCACCAAAGGCCGGTTTGACATTAGCCTGGACTATGGCGTAAACACCCGCACCCAGCGCAGCAGCGTGCCTGTGTATAACAACGCAGGCTATTGGTATCCAAGCTACTACCACCCCACCCTAGGCTGGCGCCCTGGCTACTGGGCTGCCGACCCTTGGGGGCCCCAAGTGGTGGGCTACCGTACCGTCAGCCGCGACGTGAGCACCCGCCGTCTGCGGGTAGACATTGCCGAAGGTGTTAATAAAGTATTTGAGGCCTCAGCCACCAGCAGCGGCAGCAATGCCACGTTAACTGTCACCATGCCGTATTTAATTCGCAGCGTATTTGACGGCTTTCCTGGTACGAACGGGCAAAGCCGTGCGGTAGAGTTTGATGTTGACAAGGATGCGGTAAAGAGCCGATCTGTAGCGCAACCTAATTAATCACAACATCACCGATACTACAAATTTAATAGCTGCTTGAGCAGTTAATACCTGCCTTGCAGGCCTATTTCACTCAATAATTTAGCCCTCAATTCAGCCGGGTCTGGCAAATGCACACCGCGCCAGCCATGGTGGCGACTGGCATCCACATTGGCCTGCAAATCGTCTACAAACACGGTATGCGTCCCTACAAGTTCAAACTGCTGCGAAGCTAAAGCATAGATAGCGGCATCAGGTTTGGTCAGCTTCACATCGCCCGAGAAAATGCCGTCGTTAAACCAGCTGATAAAACTGTGGCGCTGCTCCAGCACGCGTGCATACGGTTCGGGCATGTTAGATAGGTAGTACAGCTTGATCGGCTCGCCCGCATCGCGACGCGTGCGCAGCTCGTCCAGCAGGGCAATAGAAGTGTCGATGGGTTGCAGCCTGCGTGCAATGCCATCCACCATGGTGTGCAGCGCTTGCGCGTCTAGCCCGGTACGGGCATGGGTGCGTTGCACTACCTCGGGTTGGCTGATCAAGCCACCATCGAAAGCGCGCCAGTCTGCGTGGCTAAACACGTCATGCGCCAGTGCTGCGGCTTGCACGTCTGTATTGGCATGCTGCGGAAAAACCTGGCGCACTAGCACCCGTGGCTGCCAGGTAAACAGCACAGCGCCAAAGTCAAATACGATATTCAGAGTTTGCATTTTTGTAATGGTAAATTCAGCGCAAGCGTTGCAGCAACGCTGCGGTAGAAGCATCCAGCCCCGCCAAGTCGCCCGAGGCTAAGCGCGCCTCGATGTCTTTGGCCAGCACCTTGCCCAGCTCCACACCAAACTGGTCAAAGCTGTTGATGCCCCATACAGCACCGCTGACAAACACGCGGTGCTCGTACAGAGCAATCAGCGCGCCGAAGCTGGCAGGGGTGAGCGTGTCTAAAATAAAAAAGCTGCTGGGTCGGTTGCCCGGAAAATCTTTATGGCCGCCTTCGTCAGATTTGCCTTGTAAAAATGCTTGGGCTTGCGCCAACGCATTAGCCAACAACAATTCGTGGTGTGTTTTTAAATGGTGGGTGGGTGTTTTGACTGTAATAAATTCCATGGGAATCACGTCAGTACCTTGGTGCAGCATTTGAAAGAATGCGTGCTGGCCATTGGTGCCCGGCTCGCCCCACACTATCGGCGAGGTAGCGTACGCCAAGGCCTTGCCGTTTTTGTCCACCCGCTTGCCATTGCTCTCCATCTCCAGCTGCTGCAGGTAAGCAGGCAAGCGCTTTAGAAACGCATGGTAGGGTGCTACGCAGCGCGAGGTGTAACCATGAAAATTACGGTACCACACGTCTAGCAAGCCCAGGCGCACTGGCAAGTTGTGCTCCAGCCGGGCCGTGGCAAAGTGCGCGTCCATATCGGCCGCGCCGCTTAAAAACTGCTTGAATCCTTCAGCGCCGATAGCGATCGCCAGTGGCAACCCAATGGCCGACCACAGGCTGTAACGCCCGCCCACCCAGTCCCAAAATCCAAAGGTGGTGGTGATGCCAAATGCGTTGGCCGCAGGCACGTTCGTCGTCAACGCGGCAAAGTGGCGCGCTGTGTCGGTGCCGCCTTGTGCCAAAAACCATGCCTTGGCGCTGGCGGCGTTGGCCATGGTCTCGATGGTGGTGAAGGTTTTAGACGCCACCAGGAACAGCGTGTTCTCATGCTTTAAACTTTGCAGCGTGGCAGCCAGCTCATGGCCGTCTACGTTGGACACAAAATGCACGCGCTGGCCGGTGGTGGCAAAGCCTTGCAGCGCCAGCACGGCCATCTGCGGGCCCAGGTCAGACCCGCCAATGCCGATGTTGACGATGTCGGTTATTTTTTTGTCCGCGCGCACGTGTTCTGCGTACGCAAGCATAGCGTGCAGTGTGCTGCGCACTGCAGCTATCTTGTCATAATTTACTATAGATTTAATAGCTGCTTGAGCAGGTTCTACGGCCTGCAAGGCAGTTTTTGATCTTAAAAGTGTGTGCAGAACAGCGCGATTTTCCGTGGTGTTGACAGTATCACCGCGCAGCATGGCATCGCGCTGCGCCTCCAGCCCACATTCGCGCGCCAGTTGCATCAGCAGTGCTTGCGATGTGTCATCAATATGGTTTTTCGACAAGTCGGCAAAGATATGCGGCGCGCTTTGCGACAGCTTGGCAACGCGGGCAGCGTCGGCTTGCAGTGCCGTGCGTACATCCAGCTGGGCACCGTGCGCTTGGTAATACGATTGCAGCTGCGACCAAGCAGCGGTTTGGTCACAACGCACCATGATTATTAGCTTTCTGAATAGTTTTTCTACGCTGCCAGCAGCAGCTGGTCTAGTTTGACCGCATCAGTGACAAAGCCGCGAATGCCCTCGGCCAACTTTTCAGTAGCCATCGCATCTTGGTTCAGTGCCAGGCGAAAAGCCGCTTCGTTGTAGCTGACTGCTGCAATGTCCATCGCTTGGGCAGCATCTGCCTTCAAGCTGGCTGCCAGCGGCGCATCGGTTGCGGCCAGCTGGGCCAATAGCTCAGGGCTGATAGTTAGCAGGTCGCAGCCTGCCAGTGCGGTGATTTGGCCCATGTTACGAAAGCTGGCACCCATCACCTCGGTGGCGATACCGTGGCGTTTGTAGTAGTTGTAAATTTGGGTGACAGATTTTACACCGGGGTCGTTGACCCCTGCCATAGCGGCTTCGTCCCACTCAGCGCCTTTTGATTTTTTGAACCAGTCGTAAATGCGGCCCACAAATGGGCTGATTAGCTGCACCTTGTCCGCACCGCAGGCCACGGCTTGGCAAAAGCCGAACAGCAGCGTAAGGTTGCAATGGATGCCTTGCTTTTCCAGCTCGGCTGCGGCTTGAATACCTTCCCAAGTAGAGGCCAGTTTGATCAAAATGCGCTCTTGTGGAATGCCCTCGGCGGCCGATAGTGCAATCAAACGCTGGGCGCGGGTGACATTGGCTGCAGTATCAAAGCTTAAGCGCGCGTCTACTTCCATTGACACGCGGCCAGGCACCACGTTGACAATCTCGCGGCCAAATCGCACCACCAGCCGGTCTAGTTGCTCGTCCAGCGGCTTGCTTTTGTGCGCTGCCACTGTGTCTTTCAGCAACGGCGCGTATTCTGGCTTTTGTACTGCTTTTAAAATAAGCGATGGGTTGGTGGTGGCGTCTTGCGGTTTGAATTGGGCTAGCTGTTTAAAATCGCCAGAGTCGGCCACCACGGTAGTAAATTGTTTGAGTGCGTCAAGTTGGTTCATGCCGTCATTATCTAACGACTTTGTGCCTTGCAGGTTACAAAGCGGCAACCACTGACACGCCGTGGTCTGCCAAGCTTAACCCCACCTCTGCGCCCACCTGCAACACATGCACCAAATCAGACGACACGACAAAAATAGCACCTAGCTCAGTATCAAAGGTGTATTCATAAAAACTGCCCAAATACGCCAGCTTGGCAAGCCGCGCTGTCATAACCGGGCCTTGAGCCTGTTCTTTAACGTGGTCTGCAGCATGGATATACCAAGCCTCGGGGCGCACAGCCACTTTCACGTTACCAGCAGCCACCGCTTGCTTGGGTTGAATTAGCAGAGGCCCCAGCTTGACATGCCCGTCAGTCAAGGAGATGCCAGGAAACAACATGGCTTCGCCCATAAAACCCGCCACAAATTCGCTGGCAGGATATTCGTACAAATCGCGGGGTGAGCCGCTTTGCGCGATCACGCCGTGGTCCATCACAATAATTTGATCGCTTACCGCCAGCGCCTCGCTTTGGTCGTGCGTAACGTAGGCCACCGTCAGCCCCAGCCGCTGCTGCAAGCTGCGAATCTCTTCGCGCATTTCGCGGCGCAAGCGTGCGTCCAGGTTGCTCAGCGGTTCATCAAACAACAACACTGCAGGCTCCAGCACCAGCGCACGGGCCAACGCCACGCGTTGCTGCTGGCCACCGGATAGCTCGCTGGGCAAGCGGGAATCGTAGTTGACCAAGCCCACGTTTTTGAGCGCGTCTTGCGCACGTTGCAGGGCCAGCGCCTTAGGCACCTTGCTCATTTTCAGGCCGTACATCACGTTGTCGATCACGTCCATATGCGGGAACAGCGCATAGCTTTGAAACATCATGCTGACATTGCGCTGGGCAGGGCCCAGCGTGGTGACATCTTGTCCGTCGATGAAGATTTGGCCACTGGTGGGCGACTCTAGCCCCGCAATCATGCGCAAAGTGGTGGTTTTACCGCAGCCCGATGGGCCCAGAATGGTGGTGAGCGTGCCCTTGGCGGCTTCAAAGCTAATGCCTTTAACAGCCAGCGGGGCTGTTGCATCTGTGCCGTAACGCTTTGTGATATTTTTGAAAAAAATGCCTTGGTTCATGGTCGTATTGGTTTTAAAAAATAGCGTGGTGTTAATGTGCGACCACGGGTGCTTGGGGTGGTGCGCCGTTGCGGCGACCCAGCTTGCGTTCGCCCACCACCCATTGAATCAGCGCTGTGGCGCAGCTCATTAAAATAATCAGCACTGTGCAATACGCCAACGCTACACCGTAGTCACCATTGCCCACTCGACCAATGATGTAGGTGGTAGCCAGCTCGTTTTCAGCGGTGACTAAAAAAATCACCGCGCTCACCGTAGTGATCGCGCGTACAAAGCTGTACACCAAGGCGGCCACCAGTGCGGGTTTGAGCAATGGCAGCACTACATAGCGCAAGGTTTGCACTGAACTGGCGCGCAGCATCATCGACGCCTCGTCCAGCGATTTGTCCAGCTGCTTGAACGCTGCAGTGCCCGCACGCACGCCCACCGGCAAGTTGCGGAACATAAAGCACAGCACAATCACCAGCGCCGTGCCCGTCAGCTCGATAGGTGGCACATTAAAGGCCAAGATGTAGCTGACCCCCAGCACGGTTCCGGGGATGGCAAAAGCCAGCAGCGCTGCAAATTCAAACGCACTTTGGCCTTTAAATTCTGTGCGCGCCAGCAGGTAAGCAATCATCAACCCCACGGTGGCCGTCATGGGCGCAGAGATGGCGGCCAACTTAAGCGTGGTCCACAGCGAGTTCCACGCAGTGCCTGCCCACACCAGGCCAAACTGCCCCATCTCCAAGCCAAACGCATTTTTAAAATGCGATAGCGTCAAGCTGTAGTCGCGCCCCCAAGTTTGCACAAAGCCGCCTGCAAAGGCAAACAAATACACCACTACCGTGAACGCCATCCAAGGCAATGCCGTGCTGTACACCATGCGTTTGATGGCGGGTGGCAATGGCATGGCAATACCCGAGTCGCCTTTGCCACTGACGGTAGTGAAGTTTTGCTTACCCAGCAATTTATTTTGAATGACAAATACTGCCAGTGCAAAGCCGGTCAATATCCACGCCAGCGACGCTGCGCGGCCTTGGTCATACTGCGCCCCTACGATGGCAAAAAATATCTCTGTGGACAGCACACTGAATTGGCCACCGACCACAATTGGGTTGCCAAAATCGGCCATACTTTCGATAAAACCTACCAAAAACGCATTGCCCAAGCCGGGCTTGAGCAGCGGCAGCGTGATCGTCATAAACGTGCGGTGCGGGTCGGCTCGCAGGGTTTGCGCTGCCTCTTCCAAGCTGGGTGATATGCCCTGCACTACGCCACGCACGATCATAAAAGCAATCGGCGTGAATGCAAAAGTTTGCGCTACCCACACACCAAACCAGCCGTAAAACCAGCGCGTGGGTTCGATGCCAAAGGCCCATTCTAAAAACTGGTTGGCCACGCCTGCACGGCCAAACAGCAAGATCAAACCCAAACCCACAACAAACGGTGGCGTGATGATCGGCAGCATGGCCAGCACATTGAGCGGCTTAGCGTAACGCTTGTTGGCGCGCTCAGCCATCAGCGCCATCAGGGTGCCCAGCACCACAGTAGATGTTGCCGTCATCAAACCTAGGAATAAAGTGTTCCACGCCACACCACAGCGCTGGCCACTCACCACACAGCTGAGGCCAAAATTACGCTCACTGGCAATGCGGCTCCACATGGCCCAAGGGGCAAAGGTGCTGGTGCCATCGTCTGTTTGCGTAAAAAACGCAGCGCTCAGTGTTTTGAGCACCGGGAACATAATGAATAACGCCAGCAGGGCTGCACAGCCCAACACGGCAGCGGCAATAAACAAATCGCCTTTAAAAAATCCACGCCGTGCAGTGCCAAACGCAGTTAGCACTACCAACGACACCAGTACCACCACGGCACCCCAGCCGATGCCAAATTGATTGGCCGCTAGGTCGCCGAAGCTGGCATTCATCCATGCAAAAGACCAGCCTTTGGCACCAATAGCAAACGCTGTTCCTAGTAAACCAAGTAATCCTACCAAGCCCCCCGTCATGAGCACAATGCCTTGGCGTTTGGTAGGCAGCATCCAGGCACCCACACCTGCTAGCAGCAGCCCCAGCATGCCCAACCACAACCAAGGCCTGCCATACGCGCCAGCCTGCATGACGCCATTGCCAGTCTCAGCGCTACTGAACACACTGGGAATTTGCAACAACCCGTTGCTGTCTTGAATGGCGTACCAAGGCAGTACCAAATAGGCCAGCAGCCCAATAGCAAGCCATATTACGATCACACGATTAGGCTGCGCGCGCGAGTCTGTTATTTGAGAGTTCATAGTGGCGCTAGATATAAATATGCAAGCCAATTAGCTTGAATCCCAAAGCAACAACGGCTTAGTTATTTCCACTGTTGTACGTTATGCACGTTAGCGCGGCAGCGCGCCTGATGTATTGCGCTTAACGCGGCAGAGAATTCACGTCTTTTTCCCACTTGGCAATCAAGCGGCGACGCTCAGCAGATGAGCCGTATTTGGCGTAGTCGTAGTTAATAAACTTGATCTTTTTAAAATCAGGAATGCGCGGATCATTTTTCGCGTTTTTGTTAGACGGCAATTGAAACTGCTTGGCCGCTGCCGCCATCTCTTGCGCAGCAGGTGTGAGCGCCCATTCATAGAATTTTTTGGCGGCCTCAACATTGCGAGAGCCTTTGATAATGCTCATCGACCCGATCTCAGCACCCGTGCCATCGGCTGGCGTGATGGTCTCGACCGGAAAACCTTGCAACTTCTCGCCAGGGCCGTCATGCACAAAGCTGATGGACACCGTTGTTTCGCCGCGTGCTGCCGCTTTGATGGGGCCCGTACCGCTGCGGGTATATTGACTGACGTTTTTATGCAATTGCTTCATGTACTCAAAAGCTTTGTCTTCCCCCATTAATTGCACGAGCGTAGCCACCATCGTGTACGCGGTGCCACTGGACGCAGGGTTGGCCACTTGAATCTCGCCTTTCAAACTAGGGTTGAGCAAATCTGCCCAGGTTTTAGGTACTGCCAATTTTTTCTTGGCAATTAGCTCTGAGTTATAGCCAAAACCCAGCGGCCCAGAATAAATACCAACAGTTTTGTAGCCTGATTGTTTGGCTTGGTCTTGGGCCCAAGGGTACAGCTGCGCCATAGCAGGTGACTTGTACTCCAAACTCAGGTTTTGCTCTGCCGCTTGCAAATGCGGGTCGCCCGTGCCGCCAAACCAAATGTCAGTTTTAGGATTGTCTTTTTCTGCAATCAGTTGCGCCAGTGCCTCGCCTGAACCTTTCATGGACATATTGATTTTGGTTCCTGTGGTTTTGGCATACACCGTACCTATCATGTTGCACCACTCTGCCTGCACAGAACAAATGACGTTCACCGTTTGAGCTTGCGCAAGCCCAGCGGCAACCACTAACAACGATAGCGCGAATAGTTTTTTCATATAAATTGAAGATTTAAAATGTTAAGGCTTATGGAACTTAATTACATAATATTAAAATATACCTGTTTTTAAATCTTGACTAGCACAGGGTATTTACCAGCAAAATAGGGCTTGGAATAGATTTTGATTTAGTTTGATCATCACCCAAAGTTACGGAATTGAGTTACATTACCCTAATAAAATGACGATCTTATGAGCTTTAACCTTGTTTTATTTGGTGGTACTGGCGATCTGAGCTGGCGCAAGCTAATGCCCGCTTTGTTCCAGGCCTTTCGCCACGGCACGTTGCCTGAGGACGGCCGCATATTGGGCGTTGCACGCGATGCCATGACTGACGTGCAATACCGCGAATTGATACGCTCTCGCTTCGATAAAGTCGAGCTTGCCAAGCGACCCACTGCAGAAGAATTTGACCGTTTTGCAGCTATGCTTTTTTATCAGCGTATGGATTTGTCCAAGCCCGAAGACTATGCTGCCCTCGGCTCGCGTTTAACAGAGCGTCCGGCTGATACCACAGTCATGTATCTGGCGACTTCGCCCAATTTGTTTACGACGGTGTGTGAGCAACTAGGCCAAGCGGGCTTGAACACTGCGCAAACCCGCGTGGTGCTTGAAAAACCACTTGGCCAAGACTTAGCCAGCAACCGGCTGATCAACCGCACCGTGTTGCAGCACTTTACCGAGCAGCAAGTCTTTCGGATTGACCATTACCTTGGCAAACCTTCGGTACAAAACCTGATGGCTTTGCGTTTTGGCAATGCGTTGTTTGAACCGGTGTGGCGGCGTGAGCATATTGCCAACATTCAAATCACCATGGCGGAAGACTTGGGCGTTGAAAAACGTGGCGGCTATTACGACGGCATTGGCGCACTGCGCGACATGGTACAAAACCATGCGCTGCAATTGCTGTGCGCCATTGGCATGGAACCACCCATAAACGCGCATGCGGACGCGATTCGCGACGAAAAACTCAAAGTGCTGCGTTCGCTGGCACGCTGGACACCGCAAACTTTGCAGCAGCATACTGTGCGTGGCCAATACACCGCAGGTAATATCGCAGGCGTAGCCGTACCGGGCTATTTGAACGAGCCAGGCGTTAACCCACAAAGTCAAACAGAAACTTTTGTTGCGCTGCGCGCTGAGATTGCCAACTGGCGCTGGGCAGGTGTGCCGTTTTATATCCGCACAGGCAAACGCTTGGCTGGGCGCGAGGCACACATCGTAGTGAATTTTCGCCAGACGCCGCATGCTATTTTCAACACGCCGGCTGGATTGGCTAACAAGCTGGTAATTCATCTGCAACCCAAAGACGGCCTGGAGCTGCACTTGATGGCGCAAGGCCAAGCCAACCGACGCGACAGCACCACGCTTAGCAGCGCACAGCTTGATTTGGATTTTGACAAACGCTTTGGCACTGAGCGTGTGGGCGCCTATGAACGCTTGCTCTTAGATGTGATTGATGGTCGCTTGAATTTATTTGTGCGCAGCGACGAGCAAGAAGAAGCCTGGCGTTGGGTAGAACCCGTACTGGACTACTGGAAGAGCGGCGCAATGCCCCCGCGTGGCTACGCTGCTGGCACTTGGGGGCCCAGCGCTGCCAGCGCCATGATTGCACGCGATGGCTACTCTTGGGAAGAAGAAACCAGATAATTGAAAGTAATCCATGTTAGACCGCATCAAAGCCTCCTTAAGCTCGCTGGCACCTGCGGAGCAGCGCGTAGGCAAACTGGTGCTAGCCGACCCTCGCGCGTTTGCCAATTTACCAGTCAGCGAGCTGTCTGACCGCGCCCATGTGAGCAAGCCGACGGTAGTGCGTTTTTGCCGCAGCATGGGCTACGACGGCTTAAGTGATTTCAAACTCAAGCTGGCCGGCAGCGTGAGCGAGGGCGTACCGTTTATCCACCGCAGTGTGGACGTAGACGACAAAGTGGGCGACATCATGGTCAAAGTGATTGACAACACGGTGGCCGCTTTTTTGAAGTACCGCAACGATGCCAGTACCTTTGCCATTGAGCGCGCTGCCCTAGCCTTGACCGACACCTACAACAAGCGCGGCCGTATTGAATTTTTTGGTGTGGGCAATTCTGGCATCGTGGCACAAGACGCGCAGCATAAGTTTTTTCGTCTGGGGGTCACGTCTATTGCCTACAGCGACGGCCATATGCAGGTGATGAGCGCATCCACCGTAGGCCCCGGCGACTGCGTGGTAGTCATCAGTAACTCAGGCCGCACGCGTGATTTGATGGACGCCTGCGACATCGCGCGCAAAAACGGCGCTACCACCATCGTGCTGACTGCTAGCGGTTCGCCACTGGCCAGTGCAGGCAACATCCATTTAAGCGCCGACCACCCTGAGGGCTATGACCGCTATAGCCCCATGGTGTCACGCCTGCTGCATTTGCTGATCATCGACATTTTGGCTACCACAGTGGCACTGCGTATTGGTGGTGTGAAGTTGCAGCCCATGCTCAAAGAAATGAAAAATAATCTGCGTAACAAACGCTATGCGTAAATGAAGCGTTTAGATGACTAAACTTGTTAATAATTTGACAGGCAATATCTATGTGTAGCTTATGCTGTTTGTCGCAATAACAATATTGGTTTAGCCAAATAAAGTTGACGCTCCGCGTTTGGATTTCGAATTCGGTGCAACAAAACCTGTGCGCATTTTTCTCCCAGCTCGCTTGGCCGAACATCCACTGTACTCAATTTTGGATAGGAATGGGCTGAGTCCAGTACATTGTCAAACCCAATCAGTGCAAAATCTACTCCCGCACGTAGTCCGCGTTCGCTTAATGCTGAAAGGGCACCAAATGCTACGATGTCGTTATAGCACACAGCTGCAGTAACACCTGTTTTCTGACTTAGCAGTTTACTCATAGTTTCGTAACCACCTTGTCGATTGGGTTTAGCGGGTAGCACCCAATCGGTATTTAATGCCACAGACTTTTTAGCCAAAGCGATTTTGTAACCTGCTAGCCTCTGGCTTTGCACAACACCATTTTGACCGCCCAAGAATGCGATTTTGGTGTGCCCTGCCTCAAGTAAATGTGTCGTGGCCAATGAAACACCATACTTATTATCCGAGCCTGCAAAGTCGTATGTTCCTGGCCCCAAGTTGCGTACAAAAACAGTTAATGGAATGCCCCAAGACTCTATATTTTTAAGCAGTGCGCGCGGCGTGTCGAGTGCAGGGCACAACATAACGCCTGCAGCATTCTGCTCGCGCATAGACATTAAAACCTTCGTTTGTGTTTCAACACTCTCGTTAGTGTGCGCCATCAAAACCACATAGCCTGCTTCGACGAGCTTGCGTTCAATACCGACCAGAATTTCAGCGAAAAATGGGTTCATAAGGTCATTGATGATGACCCCTATGGCGTTCGATGCGTTACCCCTCAGCTCACCCGCACGGCGGTTGTACACATAACCCAGCTTGATTGCAGCAACGCGAACCCGTTCGGCAGTATCTCCCTTGATTAAAGGGCTTCCTTTAATAACCAAAGAAACCGTAGATTTAGAAACCCCCGCTTCTGCGGCGACTTCCACGATCGTAATTGTGCGCGGGGGAGTTGGGTTGTCATTCATAGTGGTTAGGTGTTTTCCCTAGATTTTTAAAAAAGCAATTGACTAAAAGTTGGAACGTTCCAATAATCTATTACATCGTTCCAAACAGTCTAATCTAAATATATAAATGAGCATAGAAAATTCAATCGGATGGGGCCTTATTGGCGCAAGCACCATAGCACGCGAGCACATGGTTGACGCCATTCGTGCGCAAGCAGGCCATAACGTGGTGGCTGTGCACAGCAGTATCCAATCACGCGCAGATACTTTTGCCCAAGAAAACGATATTCCTTGCGCTTACAGCAATCTTGCGGCACTGTTGAGGGACCCTGCAGTCAGCGCGGTGTACGTCAGCACAACGAACGAGCAGCACCACGCTCAAGTGTTGGCAGCCGCTGCCGCTGGCAAGCATGTGCTGTGCGAAAAGCCTTTGGCGCTCAATATTGAACATGCCAAAGAGATGGCGCGTGTTTGCGAAACCGCTGGAGTGGTCATGGCCACTAACCACCATTTGCGAAATGCAGCAACTCATAGAAAAATTAAATCCTTAATACAAAACGGCGCCATCGGCAGGCCACTGTTTGCACGCGTATTTCATGCTGTGTACTTACCTGCGCATTTACAGGGCTGGCGGCTGGACAAGCCCCAATCTGGTGGGGGCGTGATTCTTGACATTACTGTGCACGATGTAGATACCTTGCGTTTTACGCTTGATGCAGAACCGGTAGAGGCAATAGCGTTGTCGCAATCTGCATCGCTGGCGAAAGCGGGGCTAGAAGACGGGGTGATGGCGGTGCTCCGGTTCGACAACGGTATGTTGGTTCAACTGCACGATGCGTTCACGGTCAAGCATGCCCAAACTGGAATTGAATACCACGGTGATGCTGGATCAATCATTGGCCGTAATGTGATGACGCAGCAAGCTGTGGGCGACATCATTTTGCGTAACGCAGCTGGAGAAAAAATAATTGCGGTGGAACACGAGAATTTATATGAGCGCGGTGTTGCGATGTTTTGTAAAGCCATGCTGGGCCAGCAAAAACCAGCAGCAACTGCGCAGGACGGAATGAGATCGCTAGCGGCTGCATTGGCTGTGGTTCAAGCCTGCCAAACTGGTCAAGCCCAGCCTATAGCCTCTATCTCGATATAACGGAGTTCAGAGTGAAAATCAAGATTATGACTGCAGCTCAAGCTGTTAAGTTAATTAAAAATAACGATATTGTCAGCATAAGCTCAAGCAGTGGTTTGGGTTGTCCGGACAAGGTGCTGCAAGCCTTGGGCGAACGATTCGATACTGAAGGTTTACCGACGAATCTCACAACGCTCAATCCCATCGCTGCAGGGGACATGTATGGCATCAAAGGCATAGATCATATTGCCAAGCCGGGTCTTCTCAGCCGAGTGCTGGCAGGTTCTTATCCAAGCGGGCCGTCATCCTTGCCAATGCCTGCCATCTGGCGGATGGTGGTGGACAACAAAATCGAGGCATACAACGTACCAAGTGGAATATTGTTTGACATGCACCGTGACGCCGCAGCAAAGCGGCCAGGAGTGCTTACAAAAATTGGCTTGGGAACATTTGTCGATCCGGCCTTCCAGGGTTGCGCAATGAACGAAGCAGCGGCAGCAAAGCCCATTGTGCGCAAAGAAAATTTTGATGGGCAGGAATGGTTATATTTCCCGGCAATTGCGCCCCATGTGGCTATCATCCGCGCGACGACAGCCGATGAGAACGGTAATTTAACCTATGAACATGAAGGGGCGTTGCTAGGTGGTTTAGACCAAGCGCTGGCGGCCCGCAACAATGGTGGCATTGTCATCGCACAAGTCAAGCGCGTTGTTAAAGCGGGCAGCCTTCGTCCGCACAATGTGCGGATACCCTGCAATTTGGTGGACATTATTGTGGTGGACCCAGACCAGTGGCAAACAACCCAAACGCCATACGATCCCGCCATCAGTGGCGAAATAGCGCAACCATTGCATTCTTTTGAAACTCAGTCATTTAGTCCCGAAAAAGTCATTGCGCGAAGAGCAGCTATGGAGTTATCCCAAGACTCAGCAGTAAACCTAGGGTTTGGCATATCAGCCAACGTGCCACGTATTTTGTTAGAAGAAGGTTTGCATGGGCAAGTTACTTGGACTATAGAGCAAGGCGCTGTTGGTGGGATGCCAATGCTCGGTTTTGCATTTGGCTGTTCGTCCAATGCGGATGCCATCATGGCTTCGCCAAATCAGTTCACCTATTTTCAGGGTGCTGGATTTGACACCACCTTGCTGTCATTTTTGCAAGTCGATGAAAACGGTAGCGTCAATGTATCCAAGCTAGGAGCCAAACCGTATCTCACTGCTGGTTGCGGAGGTTTTGTAGATATATCAGCCCAAGCGCGTCACATAGTATTTTCTGGCTTTTTCACAGCAGGCGCTCACCTTCAGGTTGGCGACGGGAAGCTGACTATTGTTAAAGAGGGAAAAACACGGAAGTTTGTTAAAAATTCCGAGCACATCACCTTCAGTGGCGTGCTCGGCCGACTGCGTGGGCAAAAAGTGACTTATGTGACTGAGCGTTGTGTAATTGACCTCGAACAGGATGCATTAGTAGTACGTGAAATTGCGCCTGGCATTGATTTGCAGCGCGATGTGCTGGACCAAGCAGACATCTTGCTGCGTGTCAGCCCCCAGCTGCGTCTGATGGATGCAGCGCTTTACTGCGACAAGCCTTTTGGGTTAACACTTCAAACTCAGAAAGTGCGCAATGGCTGAAAAATTAGTTGAATTGACTTGTGATGGAGAGATAGCGACAGTGACCTTGAACCGTCCTGCTAAGCTCAATAGCCTTACATACGCGATGCTCGACCAGCTAGAAGACTGCGCCCGCGTGCTGGAGGCAGATACTCATGTGCGGGTCGTGATCTTGACGGGATCTGGTAGCAAAGCATTCTGCGTAGGAGCTGATATTCACGAATGGGCCTCGTTCGAGCCGTTGGATATGTGGCGTCGTTGGGTGCGCCGTGGCCACCAAGTATTTGACCAATGGGCGCGGCTACGCCAACCCGTCATCAGTGCTATCAACGGACATGCATTTGGGGGTGGCCTTGAGCTGGCTATTGTGGGTGATGTACGCATTACGTCTGGTGAAGCACAGTTTGCTCTGCCAGAAGCATCCATCGGTACCTGCCCTGGCTGGTCGGGCACGCAAAGGTTGGTGCGCTTGATTGGAGCTAGCCACGCAAAGTATTTGGCACTAAGTGGACAACGATTTCAGGCTGATGATGCTTTGAGAGCTGGCTTGGTGCACGAAGTTCTCAAGCCCGACAACTTGCATTGCAGAGCGTGCGACTTAGCTCAAGAAATAGCCAGAAAGGCTCCAGTCTCAATGCAACTTACCAAGCAGTTAATAAATGCAGCGGCAGGCGAAGATACGGATGCCACCTTGGAGGCTATGGCTGGAGCATTAGCTGCTACTACTCAAGATGCAGCAGAGGGTATCAACAGTTTTCGTGAAAAACGTACCCCTCATTACCAAGGCCGTTAACTAGCGGACTCTACCTAAGTTTTAACAAATACCATCATGAGCACACCCTCTCTTATTGCCGCAGACTTAACTACAAGACCACCATTTAAGGGTCAATTACTGATTGATGGAGTCTGGAGTGACGCTGATGATGGCGCTCAGTTGGAGCGCAAATCACCCGCGCATGATCAATTGGTTGCTGTCTATGCCCAAGCGGGTGTAGCCGATACCAATAAAGCCATCTCGGCAGCACGCAAAGCATTTGACAAAGGTCCTTGGCCACGAATGAAAGGTGCTGATCGCGCTCAAATTTTGCGCAAGGTCGCAGATCTGATTCTCGAACGCAAGCACGCTATTGCGGAAATAGAGACGCTGGAAAATGGCAAGCCGTTAGCCCAATCCTTAGCTGAAGTTGAGGGAGCTGCAGATCTTTGGCAATACGCTGCAACGCTGGCGCGCAACCTTCACGGTGATAGCTACAACACTTTAGGTGAGAACACTCTTGGGGTTGTGTTGCGCGACCCTATAGGTGTGGTCAGTGTAATCACACCTTGGAATTTCCCGTTTCTCATAGTGAGCCAAAAGTTACCTTTTGCGCTGGCAGCCGGCTGTACTGCAATAGTCAAGCCTGCAGAGGTCACTTCAGGCTCCACAGTGATGTTGGGTCAAATCATGATGGATGCGGGAGTACCTGCAGGAGTAGTCAATATTTTGGTTGGCCAAGGCAGTGTTGTAGGCGAAGTCATGGTGACACATGCAGACGTTGACATGCTGTCGTTCACAGGCTCTACTGCGATTGGTAAAGCAGCGGTGGCTAAATCAGCCACTACCTTGAAAAAGGTATCCATGGAATTGGGTGGAAAAAATCCACAACTTATTTTTGCGGATTGCGATTGGGATGCTGCAGTGGATGCTGCAATTTATGGCATTTACTTCAACGCTGGCCAGTGCTGCAACAGCGGAAGTCGAATCTTGGTGCAAGAGTCAATCGCCACGAAGTTTGTGGCAGAAATTATCGCTCGGTCAAAGCTGGTAAAAGTAGGCGATCCTTTACAAGCAGGTATTCAGGTTGGGGCTATCACCACTGAAAGACAGTTGGAAATAATTTTGGCTCACATTTGTAACGCGAAAGAACAGGGAGCCAAAGTAGAGCTTGGCGGTGCGCGTATCGCAGGCACTGGCATGTATATCGAACCCACTGTGGTGACTGGTGTAACCCGAGATATGACTATCGCCCGTGATGAAGTATTTGGTCCCGTGCTAGCCGTGATGACTTTTAAAACGCTGGATGACGCAATTGATCTGGCAAACAGTACTTTGTATGGCTTGTCTGCTGCTGTGTGGAGCCAAAACTTCAACACTTGCATGACAGCGGCGCGTCGTATCAAGGCAGGCACTATTTGGATTAATACCTTTTTGGAGGGGCACGCAGAGTTGCCATTTGGCGGCTACCACGAAAGTGGCATTGGCCGCGAGTTGGGTCGCTTTGCAACCGAAGATTACACAGAAACCAAAACTTTGCACATGCATTTAGGACCACGTACTGAATGGTACGTCCCGCCCGCATCGAAAAAGTAATTCATTCAAACTGGCAGCAGTTTGAATGTTCACCGCCATATTCGTGTGGCATACCGCTGGGGCTAACAAAGTCTAGACCCAATTTTGTTTATTAAATCGGAGATATTTTATGAAAAAGAAAATTTTAAGTTTAGCGATAGCTGCCGTAGTTAGCTCCCCTGTAATGGCACAACAAGCTGTTGAAGTATTGCATTGGTGGACTTCTGGTGGCGAAGCAGCCGCTTTAGGTGTTCTAAAAGGAAACCTAGAAAAAGAGGGCGTCAAATGGAACGACATGCCGGTGGCAGGTGGTGGAGGTGAACAAGCTATGACCGCAGTACGTGCCCGCGTAACCTCTGGCAATCCACCAACAGCAGTACAAATGCTTGGATTTGACATCCAAGATTGGGCAAAGCAAGGCGTGTTAGCCGATTTGAGTGAGCTGGCCGCAAAAGAAGGCTGGGATAAAACTATACCTTCCGCCTTACAAAGGTTCTCTAAATACAATGGTAAATGGGTTGCCGCGCCCGTGAACGTTCACTCCACCAATTGGGTATGGGCTAACAAGGAGGTCCTTGACAAAGCTGGCGTTAAAACTGAACCCAAGACTTGGGAAGAATTTATTTCTGCATTGGACTTAGTGAAAAAAGCCGGCTTTATTGGGCTGGCGCAAGGTGGTCAGCCATGGCAAGAGGCAACTATGTTCGATGGCGTAGTGTTGTCTACCGGTGGTCTGGAATTTTACAAAAAAGCTTTTATTGATTTAGATCCTGCATCCTTAAATTCACCAACGATGGTGAAATCGTTTGAACGTATGGCGCAGTTGCGTCAATATGCAGACAAAGATTTCTCCGGCCGCGATTGGAACGTTGCTGCTGGTATGGTCATTAGTGGTAAAGCTGCTTTTCAAATCATGGGCGATTGGGCTAAAGGAGAATTTATTGCAGCTAAAAAATCTCCAGGCAAAGATTTTCTTTGCTTCAGAGTTCCCGGCTCACAAGGAATTGTGTCTTTCAATGCAGATCAATTTGCAATTTTTAAGGTCGGTGCTGACAAAATTCCAGCTCAAACCAAATTGGCCTCGGCTATTTTGAATCCTGGGTTTCAATCTGCTTTCAACGTTGTTAAAGGATCTGCTCCAGCACGCTCAGATGTAGTGGATACAGCATTTGATGATTGTGGTAAAAAAGCTATCAAAGATATAGCTGAAGCCAATAAGAAAAATACGTTGGTAGGTTCAATGGCGCAAGGTCATACAGTTCCAGCATCGATCAAGAACGCGTTCTATGACGTTATTACACGTAACTTCAATGGTCAAATCGATGCGAAGAAGGCTGCAGCAGAACTCGCAATCGCCGCCAAGAGTTAATTGAAGAGCACTAAACAACTCTGCCTCGCGGGCAGTGTTGTTTAGTGCCTAAAAAACTTCAGTAAGTAAAAAAAGGAATAGAGTTATGCGTGCCGGAGTCTTGCCCAAGCTATTGCTCAGTCCCAGCGCCATTTTGGTACTGGTCTGTGTGTATGGCTACATCATGTTCACAGTCTATTTATCGTTCACCAGCTCTACGATGATGCCTTCTTATGAGTGGTCCGGCGGCACAAATTATCGCCGCTTAATTAGTCTGGAAAATTGGGCAGTTTCATTGTCGAACTTATGGGTATTTGCCAGCCTATATATTATTTTCGCGATGGTCATTGGCCTGGCGTTGGCGATTTTGATAGATCAAAAAATTCGTGCCGAAAGTGCCTTCCGATCCATCTTTTTATATCCAATGGCCTTGTCTTTTATTGTCACTGGGACAGCTTGGAAGTGGTTATTGGATCCTGGTGTGGGGATAGAGCACACCATACAGGACTTAGGTTGGAGTAATTTTGCCTTTGGGTGGATTAAAGATTCTGAGATGGCCATCTATTGCGTGGTCATCGCTGCAGTCTGGCAGACAGCTGGATTTGTAATGGCGATGTTCTTGGCTGGTTTGCGCGGTGTTGACTCAGAGCAAATCAACGCTGCCCGCTTAGATGGCGCAATGACATGGCAGATTTATTTGCACATCATCATTCCACAGCTAGGCCCTGTGTTTGTGTCTTCCTTTGTGATTTTGGCGCACATGTCTATCAAGTCTTACGACCTCGTGATAGCGTTGACAAATGGCGGTCCTGGACGATCTACTTGGTTACCTTCAGTGTTTATGTACCAGTACACATTTACGCGTAACGAAATGGCTATCGGTGCGGCAAGTTCAGTGCTGATGCTTGTAGCTATTGGTGTAGTGGTGCTACCTTATTTGTTTAGTGAGATGCGGAAAGTCAAAAATGGATAACACTAATGATTTGCTTCGTGACAGCGTGAAAAGCATTCCTCTAGTAGGGCATTTTGGTCGATTTTTACTGTATGCGATTCTGATCAGCGCAGCTGTTCTTTTCGTGCTTCCGGTCTATGTGATGGTGGTGAACTCTCTTAAACCGCTAGATGAAATACGCAGCGGCGATTTGATGGCGTTACCCATAGCCTGGACGTTTGAACCTTGGTTAACAGCGTGGAGTACTGCACAAATTGGAGTGCAACCTACGGGTCTTAAGCCGTATTTCATTAACTCATTTTTATTGGTTGTTCCTGCGGTCATTATTTCGACTTTGATTGGCGCATTAAACGGCTACATTTTGACTCAATTCAAAATGCGTGGCTCAAGTTTGATTTTCGCAGCCATGCTTTTTTCTGTTTTTATACCATTTCAGATTGTCCTGATACCAATGGCTAAAACGCTAGGTTTCCTTGGTCTAGCTGGAACTGTCAAGGGACTTGTCTTTGTGAATGTTGTTTATGGAATTGGATTTACTACGCTTTTTTTCCGAAATTACTATGCGGCGTTTCCTAACGAGCTGGTACGTTCTGCGCGTATGGATGGTGCCAATTTTTTCGGGGTGCTTTTTCGCATTCTGCTGCCTAACAGCGCGCCAATAATTGTCGTCACTGTTATTTGGCAGTTCACCAATATTTGGAACGAATTCTTGTTTGGTGCATCCTTCAGCGATTACACCTCATTTCCACTGACCGTAGCATTGAACAACCTGGTGAGCAGTTCTACAGGAGTAAAGGAATACAACGTGCATTTTGCAGGTGCATTTATTGCCGCTTTGCCGACCTTGGTGGTTTATATGGTTTCTGGTAAATATTTTGTTCGCGGTTTGATGGCCGGTTCAGTCAAAGGGTAATGGTATGTCTTCGCTTGATCTAATCAATATTGAAAAAAGTTTTGGTGCGACTCAAATCCTTCGCGATGTTTCCATAACTTTATCGGATGGTGAATTTTTAGTACTAGTCGGTCCTAGCGGCTGCGGCAAAAGTACACTGATGAACATCATTGCAGGCTTGGAAGAGCCTAGCGGGGGTCTGTTGCGTCTAGATGGTCAAGATATTACGCATGTAGCACCTGCAGAGCGCAATATTTCTATGGTGTTTCAATCCTATGCGCTCTATCCCAATATGACGGTAGCAAAGAATATCGAGTTTCCTTTGCAGATGCGCAAGGTTGCAAAACAGATTCGCACTGAACGTGTCCAAAGCGTAGCAAAGCTTTTGCAAATTGAGCACCTTATGGATCGTAAGCCCAAGCAACTATCTGGTGGTCAACGTCAGCGCGTAGCTATTGGTCGTGCTTTAGCACGCGAACCCAAGCTCTATTTGTTTGATGAACCGCTGTCTAATCTTGATGCGCAATTACGTTTAGATATGCGTACTGAAATTAAAAAACTGCACCAGCGGCTTAAATCCACCATCGTTTATGTGACCCACGATCAAATCGAAGCAATGACTCTTGCTACACGTATTGCGGTGATGAAAGGTGGTGTAGTACAGCAGCTCGGCACTCCCAGTGAGGTGTACAACCGACCTGCCAATACGTTTGTGGCCAGTTTCATGGGATCGCCTAGGATGAATCTTGTCAAAGGGCAAGTGGTCGAACAAGCTGGTTCATTCAAGATTGAGTTAAATGGTAGCGTGAGCAGCAAAATTTCAATCGAAATACCCACAATGCCAGCGGGATTGGTCTCGTACGTAGGCAAAGAGGTGATCGTTGGTATTCGTGCTGAAGCCATTAGCCTAGCCCGCGACGATGTGACTATGGCAACCATGCAACGCTTGGTGACGGCGCGCGTTGAAGTGATCGAGCCAACAGGTGCCGATACATTGATTGTGATGAATTTGGGCGGTCACGAATTTACCGCAAGGTTAGAGCCCGAAGCAAAAATTACCGTCGGCGCTGAAGTCAAATTTTTTCTGGATTTATCCAAATTGGTTTGTTTTGATGCAGAGACTGAGAAGCTCATTACGTGATGGCTATGAAATATCAAACATATGATGTAGTAATTATTGGCTCTGGCGTAGGAGGTGGCTCAATAGCACTGCAACTAGCCGGGAGCAATGCACGTGTATTGATTTTAGAGCGTGGACCAACTCTCCCAAAGGAGGTGCAAAATTGGCAGCCTGAGGCTGTATTTTGTGACCACCGGTACCATACAGAAGAAACATGGTGGGCCAATGAACGATCCTTTAAACCGGGAATGTTTTATTTTGTAGGAGGCAACACAAAGTTTTATGGTACAGCAATGTTTCGCTTTCGTGAGAAAGACTTTGAATCGCTTGCGCATGAGGAAGGCAACTCGCCTGCCTGGCCCATTAGCTACAGTGAACTTGAGCCTTGGTATTGCGATGCCGAGAAACTCTTTAGAGTGCGTGGCCAAGCTGGAATTGACCCCACTGAACCATCGCGCAGTATCCCTTATTCCTATGAGCCGGTTTCACATGAACCTGTAATTGATCAAATCGCGAAGCGATTGCGTGCACAAGGTTTAATGCCGTTTCCAATGCCGAGCGCAGTGGATTACGGCTCTAACGGTCGATGCATACGATGTGCAAATTGTGATGCATTTCCATGCAAAATTGATGCTAAAGGCGATGCTGAAATAATTTTAATTAAACCCTCTTTGAAGCATTCAAATATTGAACTGGTTTCGAATGCTTATGTGCAAAAACTACTGACCGATCCAACTGGAAAAAGAATTATCGCTGCTGACGTGCTGATCAACGGCACAACCCAGAGCATTAAGGCAGATACATTCGTTCTAAGTGCAGGTGCTGTAAATTCAGCTGCACTGCTATTAAGATCCGCGAGTCAAAGCAATCCAAGAGGATTGGCCAATAGCTCTGACGTAGTGGGGCGCCATTACATGACCCACAACACGAGCGCGCTAATGGCTGTCCACCCGTTTAAAGTTAACAACACACAATTTCCCAAGACACTGGCGGTGCACGACTTCTACTTTGGTGGCAATGAGTCCAAGACGCCCTTGGGTAGTCTTCAATTACTCGGGAAAATTCGTGAGCCTATGTTGCGCGGCCCTCTACGAGCAGTGCCCAAATTTCTTCGCACGGCATTGGCATCACGCAGTGTGGACTGGTACGCTCAAAGCGAAGACTTACCCCACCCTGAGAGCAGAGTCACCATCCGACCTGACGGAGCCATCAATCTCAACTGGCATCGCAGCAATCTCAAGGCCCACCGTCGCTGGGTAGCCAAATGCAAAGAAATTCTGCGCGCAACAGGTTATCCCATTGTTCTGGCGCAGTCATTTGGTACGGATGTGGTTTCACATCAGTGCGGCACAGTGCGTTTTGGCAACGATCCTGCAACATCAGCACTAAATACCATGTGCAAGGCATGGGATCACGACAACTTATATGTCGTTGACGCTGGATTCTTCCCGTCGTCTGCGGCTGTTAACCCGGCTTTGACGGTTGCCGCACAAAGCTTGCGGGTTGGCAACTATTTACGCAATGAGATTTTTAAATGAACGCACATCGTCCTTTAGCATTGGTAACCGGTGCGCGTCGAGGTATCGGCGCGGCTATAGCCATTGAACTTGCAAGGCGTGGATTTGATTTGGCGTTAACTGACATCGAAAGTTCAGGCGCTGAAGAAACGTTGCAAGCTATTCAAGACCATGGTGCTAATGTTAAATTATTCATATCAGATCTTGGACGCATTGAAGCCCATCGCGGTGTTATTGCCGAGATAAACCAATGGGGCGGCCCAATTGTTTGTTTGATCAATAACGCCGGAATTCCTGCGCCTAAAAGAGGTGATATTTTGGAGGTGACAGCACAGTCATTTGACAGCGTACTAGGTGTTAATTTACGGGGCACCTTTTTTTTCACGCAAGCCGTAGCGATTCTCATGGCAACGACGGTATCAGATTTTCCTAGATCGATTGTGACTGTATCTTCTGTAAGTGTTGAAATGGCCTCTATTGAACGGTCTGAATATTGTCTTTCGAAATCAGGCCTGGGAATGCTGACAAAGCTTTTTAGTTTGAGGCTCGCGCCTTTAGGAATTGCAGTGTTTGAAGTTCGCCCTGGCATCATTCGTACGCACATGACGGAAGGTGTCTCAACAGAGTATGACCAACGTATTGCTGAAGGCCTTGTGCCTATGGGCCGATGGGGATACTCCGCAGATGTTGCACGAGCAGTGGCCGCCCTAGTCGATGGGCAGCTAAGTTTTTCTACTGGTAGCGTTATGCATGTAGACGGTGCTCTATCTATTCCAAAATTTTGAAGCTTCAAACAATGAAAGCAGCAATACAGCGATTGGATGGAAATGAATCTGGTTCAGAAATATAAAACGCCGCTGAACTGTCAAATTTAAATTGGAGCATTTGATGCGAAACACTGTCTTGAGATGGTTGATATGCGGGGTGAGCTTACTAAGCAATACTTGGGCAATAGGTGGTGAGGTCGAGGTATTGCATTTTTGGACTTCTGGTGGCGAAGCAAAATCAGTATCCGAGCTTAAGGCCCTTTTGGCATTGCGAGGCCATACTTGGAAAGATTTTTCAGTGGTCGGTGGAGGCGGTGAGAACGCGATGACGGTACTAAAGCAGCGTATTTTGACGGGCAATCCGCCTGCTGCAGCAATAATCAAAGGCCCAGTTGTTCAAGAATGGGCTTCGTTGAATGCCCTTGCCAACCTTGATGCGATGGCTGCATTTGACAAATGGGATGAGTCCTTACCGAAGGTCATAGCCGACCATATGAAATATAAAGGTCGTTATGTTGCCGTTCCTGTAAATGTACACCGCGTCAATTGGCTGTGGTCAAACTCTGCTGTGCTTAAAAAGGCTGGCGTAATCACGTTACCGAAAAACTATGAAGAGTTTTTTGAAGCTGCTGAAAAAATCAAAGCCACTGGTGTAACTCCAGTCGCCCATGGTGGACAAGCATGGCAGGATTTTGCATTGTTTGAATCTGTTGCGCTAGGTGTTGGTGGAACCGAATTCTATAAAAATGCTTTTATCAAATTGAATCCAGCAGCTTTAGGAAGCACTGAGATGAAGAATTCACTAGAAGTATTTCGCCGTATCAAGTCTTATACAGACGACAAATCGCGTGGTCGCGACTGGAATGCAGCTACCGATATGGTGATTACTGGAAAGGCTGGATTCCAGTTTATGGGTGATTGGGCTAAAGGGGAATTTTTAGTTGCGGGTCAGCAACCTGGTAAAGAATTCTCTTGTTCGGCAGCACCTGGTACTTCGGCAGCATTTTCCTACGTTTTGGATACGTTTGCCATGTTCCAACTTAAGGGCTGGGAGGCCCAAAAAGCGCAAGGATACTTAGCCTATTTACTCATGGGTAAGGATTTTCAAGAAAAGTTTAATCTGCGCAAAGGTTCCATACCCGCACGTTTAAAAGTGAATATGGAAAAATTTGACTCATGTGCACAGACATCGAGCAAAGATTTCATCGCTACCGAGAAAACTGGAGCTTTGTTACCTTCAGTGGCTATTGATATGGCAGTTGCACCGTTGGTACATGATGCCTTGCGTGCAGTGGTGAGCGAATTCTGGGCTGCAGACAAGATGTCTGTTAACGATGCTGTTTCAAAAATAATAATGGCATCTGCAGTAAAACAAAAATGAATCTTTCTTTTTAAGAATTTTAGTTATGAAAATTGCAAGTTACGACTACATTATTACCGGCGGTGGCTCTGCAGGTTGCGTATTGGCACATCGATTGAGCGAGGATCCTGCCATCAAAGTGCTATTGTTAGAAGCGGGCGGGTCCGACAGTCATCCCTTCTTTCATTGGCCAGCAGGGTTTGCCAAAATGACTAAAGGCATTGGATCTTGGGGGTGGCAAACCGTTCCGCAAAAACATTTAAAAAATCGCATTTTACGTTTCACCCAAGCCAAGGTTATCGGCGGGGGATCGTCTATCAATGCACAACTGTACACACGCGGTGTACCTGCTGACTATGATGAATGGGTTACCGAAGAGGGCGCTGTTGGCTGGGGTTACGACGACGTGTTGCCGTACTTCAAGCGCTCCGAGAACAATCAACGCTTCGCTAACCATTACCACGGTTACAGCGGTCCATTGGGTGTCTCTAACCCTATCAGTCCGCTTCCAATATGCGAAGCTTATTTTCAAGCAGGGCAAGAACTCGGCATACCGTTTAACCCGGATTTCAATGGCGAACACCAAGCGGGGCTAGGTTACTACCAGCTCACTCAACTCAACGCTCGACGATCGTCTACATCTGTGGCTTACTTGCACCCCATTCGCAGCCGCAGCAACTTAGCAGTCATGATGCAAACTATGGCAACGCGGGTATTGATTGAAAATGGCCGCGCAATAGGTGTTGAGGCAGTGCAAAGCGGGAAAAGTTCACCAATCCGTCTCTTGGCTGACCGCGAAGTTGTAGTTTCTTCGGGCGCGATAGGCTCTCCCAAATTGTTACTCCAGTCAGGTATTGGCCCTGCTGACCATTTGCGCGCAGTAGGCGTGCCTGTCATACACGACATGCCGGGTGTCGGGAAGAATTTGCAAGATCACTTAGATCTTTTTGTAATTGCAGAATGTACAGGTGATCATACGTATGACAAATATAACAAACCGCACCACGCAGCTTGGGCGGGCCTTCAGTATCTATTGCTGAAAAAGGGGCCAGTAGCATCTAGTTTGTTTGAAACGGGCGGATTTTGGTATGCGGATTTTGCGCAACATGCGCGTTCGCCAGACATACAGTTTCATCTAGGCTTGGGATCGGGAATTGAAGCAGGCGTGGCCAAAATGAATAACGCTGGCGTAACGCTCAATACAGCATATTTACGGCCCCGCTCACGTGGGACAGTACATTTGGCTAACAAGGATCCTTCTGTCGCCCCTTTGCTTGATCCTAACTATTGGGCAGAACCTCATGACCGAGCTATGGCCATTAAGGGTCTGAGATTGGCCAGGGAGTTATTACGTCAGCCCGCGCTGAAGCGGTATGTTAAATCCGAGGTCTTGCCTGGAGACGGTTTAAGTAGCGATACTGATCTCTTTGACTATGCTTGTCAGCACGGTAAAACTGACCACCACCCGGTGGGAACTTGCAAGATAGGGCCTGCCTCTGACCCGCTTAGTGTGGTTACGCCAGACCTCAGATTAATCGGTATTAAAGGATTGCGTGTTGTGGACGCTTCGGTCATGCCACGAGTTCCTTCTTGCAATACCAATGCACCCACCATCATGGTGGCCGAAAAAGGCGCAGACCATATTCTTGGCAAAATTTAATCGCTATTGATAAACCATGTCACATACTTTGCACCTTCCCCAATACGATGGTTCTACCAAGAGTTACCTTCTAAAGGGACAACCAATCTCTCCTACCGGTCCAGTTCCTACATTTAACCGTACAGTTTTTGCGGCTGCACATGTAGTGATTGATCCAATTTCCACCACTGATCCTTTCGGAACCTCACCGCAAGTTGATTGGGACACTACATTGGCTTTCAGAGAGCACCTCTACGGTCTAGGGTTCTGTGTTGCCGAGGCGATGGACACAGCACAGCGCGGCATGGGCATAGACTGGCCCGTGGCACGCGAGTTAATTCAGCGCTCGTTGCGCCACGCGCGCACTGTGCCAAGTGCTGACTTGGCGTGCGGTGTAGGCACTGAGCAATTAGCAGCCGATGGGGATGTAACGCTAGACCAAGTTGAGCGAGCTTACCGTGAGCAATTTGACGTTGTGCAGGCTGAAGGCGGACGCGCCATTTTGATGGCTAGCAGAGCAATGGCCCGCGCAGCTACAAGCTCAGATGACTATCTCAGAGTCTATGGCCGCCTGTTGCAGGACAGCGATCAACCCGTCATTTTGCATTGGTTAGGTGATATGTTTGACCCTGCTTTAAAGGGCTATTGGGGGTCCAGCGATATTCCAACTGCATTAGACACCGTGACAGCCTTGATCTGTGCCAATGTCTCAAAAGTAGAAGGCATCAAAGTATCACTATTAGAGGCTAAATGGGAGATTGAGCTAAGGCGTAGATTACCTGAGAGCGTCAAAATGTATACCGGTGACGATTTTAATTATGCGGAGTTGATAGAGGGAGATGCCAATGGTTTTTCACATGGACTTCTCGGCATATTCGACCCTATAGCGCCAGTGGCCGCTGTAGCACTAGCAGAATTGGCGCAAGGTAACACGTTGGGTTTTCGCACACTACTTGACCCCACTGTGGCTTTGTCGCGTGAAATTTTCAAAGCACCAACGCGCCATTACAAATCAGGCATTGTGTTTTTAGCATGGCTTAATGGTCATCAAAAGCACTTTTCTATGGCTGGTGGTTTACAGGCTGCGCGCGGGGTGGCACATTACGCTCGCGTGTTTGAGCTGGCAGATGCCTGTGGTGTCTTGCGTGACCCTGATCTAGCCCATACCCGTATGCGCCAATGGCTGTCTGTGAACTGCGGTTTGAATAGCTAATTTAGTATTTATGACAAACACATAATCTGTCAATTTACCAACATGAAAATTACCACCACTGCACAAGATTTAGAACGAATTGCCTTGCAAGAAAAAACTTTGATTTTTCCACATTTTGACAACGCTTCTGCCCTGATTCTTGGTAGCCTCATACAAAAAATATGTATCGCAGAACAAGTAGCCGTGACCATTGAGATAAGGCTGTCAGGTGAAACAATTTTTTTCTATGCGATGCCCGGAGTGACACCTGCCAATGCCGACTGGGCACGGCGAAAACGCAATACCGTTGAACTGATGCGCCGCAGTTCCTACGGTGTGGGGCTATCACTCCATGCAGGCGGTCGTACGCTAGAAGAAAGTATGGGACTCCCACTTAGAGACTATGCATCACATGGTGGAAGCTTTCCAATCCAAGTTGCTAAACTAGGGTATGTAGGAACGGTTACTGTGTCTGGTCTTCCAGAACGCAAGGATCATGCGATTGTCGTTTCTGCTTTGGCAGAAATGTGCTGCATTGCTCTATGTGATGTCGAACTATAACCAATCCCATATTGATGATATGCCGCCATAAAATCCATCAAGTGAACGATCTGCCGCTTATAGAAAATCTCGTCTGAAGTTGGCTCAGCAATTTAGAATCGGGTTGATGTCTGGTCTTAAATCAGATAAGAGCATGCAGCATCCAGTCAAATTCTGGTTTGAGCCGGGTCATAAATTTTCTCATACGCCAAAATGACGGTGATGATTATTGGTGCATCATTGCTTCTAGGTTTAAGCATAATGCCGTGGTGCTTTGACTCTGAGGCTAAGCACTTAATCACGCAAATTACTTGGCACCGCACAAGATTTCGGAAATGCTTTGGGTGTTTCCAGGCTGTAGATTATGCTTAAGCAGCCCTGTAAACACATCTCTACAAACGCAGCGCCACGGGTGCTGCGGCCAGTCCAGCGCGCTGCAGCCACATAAATACCGAATCAACCGTGACAGACTCAATACGGTCGGAGAAACGTTTTTCGTTGGGGTGATCGTCAAACGCAATATTGGCGGCCGTGATGCGACCGCCTAACCGCGTGAGAGGACCTAGCTTGAGCGTAGTAGGCTCATAGCCTTTGAACTGCAACCAAGCCTGCGCTTGCTGGCGATTGTTAATGCTGCCCTCCATAGCAGCAGCAAAGGTTTCAATCGCCCATTGGTTGCTTTGCTGGTATTTTTGCGCCCAGACATAGCTGACCATGCTGTAAGGCTTAGTGTGCATTGAAGTGGTGCGTGCAGGGTCTAGCAATGCTGCATGCAATTTGTCTTGTACCTCGCGCGTGGGCACCATCCAGGCGGCCTCGTAGCGGAATAAATCGTCCAGGAAAAATTCACCTAACCCCTGGCGGTAAACCGAGGCCTCAGCTGTACCGCAGGTGTTGAGCTTATGCGCCACCAGCCATTGACCGTTTTGAGTTCTGTAAGCCAGGCCCAGGTGGGAATAGCGCAGGCCGTATTTAGCAAGGTCTTGGCCCGCGCGTGCCAGCACCACGACTTTGGTCGCGTTGCGCACATACTCCGTCTCTAGCGTTTTCATCGTGCGCTCAGCCAGCGCCAAGCCTTTTTCTATCACTATGGGCGACGGTTGCTTAGGCGCATCGCACGACCGGCCTGCGTGTGCTGTACCCATCGGGACGACGAGCGCTATCGTGGCCGCCAAGAGGGCTGCAATACGTGAAAGATTCATACAAAGCCTAGGTGAATATGTCTGTCGCACTGACAAACGTATGGGTCAATATGTTTGCGAGTGCCTTAATTAGTAAGGCGCTCGTTATGCATCAGTGAACGACCCAGCTCGTTAGGGATAAACGCTATGGCTTCACCCAAGGCTGATAACACCACACCCGCACCGATAACACTCACAGTGACTGCTGTGCCTGCTGCAATAGACGCGCCTTGCACGGCTTTGCCAGCTAACTCAACACTGGCACGCGCACCATCAGAGGCACGCTCTAGCACATACACCGTACCGCGCGCGGTGCTCTCTACTGCTTTCACCACCAGCACAGCACCTGCAGTCGAGAAGGCCACTGGCAATGCGACTACAGCACCTACTGCTGCACTAGCTCCTGCGCCAGACACGACTACTGAGGCTACGGGCAGCGCAGACAGTACCAGCGACGCCTCACTTTGCGCCATCACTTGTGTGGTGGTCACACTGAACACCATCACACAGCTAACCATCCACATAGTGGTAAATGATTTTTTTAAACGATAAGTCATACATTACTCCTTGGGGTTTAATGTGGTCCGATTACTGCTGTTCAGCAGCCATTTCGCGGCGCGCATCCATGCGAGCAGACAAACGCATTTCAGCAGAATCAGCCTCGTGCTTATCGCGCAAGGTTTTAGCCAACGTGAAGGTGGTGGTGATCAAATACAACCAGCTTACCAGCAAGAAGGCTTTATAGGTATCGTTCAAGTTCATGCGCCACAGTCCCCAAGCGGTCAGTGTCATGGCAATAAAGAAGGCGGTGTACACCACCATACGCCACATGGGTGTGTCAACAGCTTTATATTGGTTGTCACGAATAAATTTGGCTAAAAAGAACGCAGTAGACAAACAAAAAATATAACCCATCACCATAAACGCGCGATCTAAGTCTTGTCCCGGCAAATAGGTCAGGCCCGTGCCGCATAGAAATACGGCAATGCCAAAGGAAATCCATACCTGGGCTAACCAAGCCTTGGTGTCGCGTTGAACAATGGGTTGCTGCATAGTTGTCTCTTTAAAGTTAAGGTGATTGAAGTATCCGCAGTTTGAGCGTTGCGCAAAGTGTTGCACACCAAGTGCCTGCGCGCGGTGCGCATGGTATCAAAAAATGCTACGTTAGCGTGATAAAAGTTGTGCTACCCGGTCTTTTAATACGGCGGGCTGCACTTGGCTGGCTGCGACGGGTGCACCCACATTCAACCCCACACGGCTAAAGATACCGCGCCGAAAAGGCCGCACCATAGCACCATTTTTCTCGATGCGGCTGAAGTAACTGCCCCATAAATTGGTCAGCGCCATAGGTACAACGGGCGGTTCAATACCTTGGGTTTTGGCATCTTCCAAGATTTTCATAATGCCGCCTTTGAATTCTTGCAGCTGCCCGTCTTGGGTGATACCGCCTTCGGGGAATATCGCCAATAGATCACCCTCACCCAGCACGGCTTGCACGTCCACGAAGGCTTGTTCATACGCGGCAGGGTCTTCACTGCGCGGGGCAATGGGAATGGCTTTGGCTAGTTTAAACATCCAGCCTAGCACCGGAATTTTGAAAATACGGTGGTCCATCACAAAGCGTATGGGGCGTGGGCTGGCCGCCATCAGCAGAACGGCATCAATAAAGCTGACGTGGTTGCATACCAAGATAGCAGCGCCTTCAACGGGTATGTGGTGGTCGCCCGTCACTTTAAAACGGTAGGCAAAACGCGAGGCAATCCACGCCACAAAGCGCAAGAAATACTCAGGTACCAGCATGAAGATATAAAAAGCCACCACGGCGTTGGCCAAACCGGTGAACAAAAATATTTGGGGAATGGTGAACTTGGCACCCAGCAGCGCACCAGCCATCACCGAGCTGGCGATCATGAACAGCGCATTCAAAATATTGTTCGCCGCAATAATGCGCGCGCGGTGCGTGGGCTGGCTGCGCAGCTGAATCAACGCATACATAGGCACGCTGTACAGGCCCGCAAACAGGCTAAGCAGTGCCAAGTCGGCCATCACACGCCAGTGCGCGCTCATACTGGTGAACTGGGCTATGCTCAGCTGGGCACTGGGTGGCAAGCCGCGCGAGGCAAAGTACAGGTCGATAGAAAACACGCTCATGCCTATGGCACCCAGCGGTACCAAACCAATCTCTACATGGCGGCGGCTGAGTGTTTCGCACAGCAGCGAACCTATGGCGATACCGATAGAAAACACCACCAGCAGCAGTGACGCTACTTGACTGCTGCCGTGCAAAACTTCTTTGGCAAAGCTGGGAAACTGCGATAGAAATACCGCGCCAAAAAACCACATCCAGCTGATACCCAGCAGCGAGCGGAACACCACGATATTGCCATGTGCCAGCTTGAGGTTGGCAATCGTCTCTGTAATTGGGTTCCAGTTAATTTTTAAGCTAGGGTCAGTGGCGGGTACAGCCGGAATAAACTGCGCAACCACCCTGCCCACCAATGCCGCAGCCACGCAGGCCACCGCCACGTAGGTAGGCCCCACTTGTGGAATAGCTACCAGCAAACCGCCCACAATATTGCCCGCCAAGATAGCTACAAATGTACCCATTTCCACCATGCCGTTGCCACCAGTCAGCTCGCGCTCGCTCAGTACTTGAGGCATGTAGGCAAACTTTACCGGGCCGAACAAAGTGGAATGCAAACCCATTAAAAACGTGCAGGCCAGCAGTACCGGCACGTTAGCTGTAGCAAAACCAAACGCAGCCAGCAGCATGATGCCAATTTCTAGGTTTTTAACGAAGCGAATGACTTTGGTTTTGTCGTACTTGTCAGTTAATTGGCCTGCTGTGGCGCTGAACAGCAAGAACGGCAAGATAAATAAAGCCCCAATGACCAACCCCGCCATGGCAGGCTGCATCCAGCTGATGCTGAGCTGGTACGTTACCATCACAGTAAATGCAAATTTGAACAAGTTGTCGTTGGCAGCACCTGCAAACTGTGTCCAAAAGAAAGGCGCAAAGCGACGCTGTCTAAGTAATGCAAACTGGTTGGGGTGGTCGTGCGCGTTGTTGACGGCAGTATCAGACTCGGTGCTGTGCGGGATAGCGGACATAGTGCTCCTGTATTTTTAGTCTTTATAGATAAGGCAGGCTTGCGTCCGCCACACCATGCTGCCTATTATGTCGCAGCGCGGCGATAACAGGTACTGCCGCCAAACTAGCAACGATATGCTTTAGGCTGTGACCCGAGACCATGCCGCCCGTGGCATGAAAAACAACCTCATCACCCAGCTCTAGGCATTTAGCCACCACGTAGATGGCTACCAAGATACCCCAACGCACGCCCAGTGCACCCGCACGCCTGGGTTGTGCGGCGGCCCACAGCACTACGGCCATACCGCCAAACTGCACAGCCACCCAAGGGGCCATCACGTTCGCGGTGTAATTCAACGCGATGGCCAGCAGGCCTGCCAGCAACACTGCAGCGCATACCGACGACGACGCACGCAGGCTAATGCGCTCAGCTGTGGCCAACCCCAGCACTCCTGCAAAAGCCACGGCCATGCCGGCACGGTCTACCGCCAAACCCCAGGCGCTAGGTGCCCAGTGATAGATGCTAGAACCGATGCAGGTAAGCAACAAGCCGATAAAGAAAACTGCGGCTGACTGACGCGCTGCACTGTGCACGCTAGAGGCAAGGTGCAAGGCCCACAAACCCACCACGCCCATAGGAACAAAGGCCAAGTTGCTCAACACGTCCAGCGCGTTGGGCACACCCCATAGCACCCGCGCATCAATGAACGGATGCCCATGCGCGTGCACATGGGTATGGCCATGGGCGTTAAGCTGCCAACCAAACCACTGTGCTATGCCACTGCCCCACAGCGATCCTATCAAGGCCAACACAGCCAGCAGCATAGCTATGGCGATAAGGTGTTGCTCCAGTTGTGTTAGCCGGAAATTAAGCGCGTGTTTAGCGGTGTTACGCGCAAGCACAGGGGCTGTTGGCGTTGCAGAAATTGGCATAAAAACTCGTTTCATGGGTTGAACATGAAAGCAAGTGTGCAAGCCTTTGCGTTTGGCGTAGATTCAAAACGACAAGCCGCGCATTGCACCACTGGAGGTATCACCAAACGCTACTGACGCACTGGCCGCTACAGCGCAGCGCCCAGAAATATTATCTTTATGTGGTGAACACAGTCAGCACACCGGTGTAGCCGTACAAATGCTGGTGCGCAATCTCGCCACCGGCAAAAAAGCCTACTAGGGGCACATCGCCCAGGGCATGGCGTATCAGCTGTAGCTCGGCGCTGGGCGCACCAAAGTGGGGGCCACCGCGCCCTGCGCAGCTCACATAAATAGCGCCCGCAATACGCCGCGCTGGGCTGGGGGCGGCATCCGCATGATCAGAGGCCAAGCCACCGGCCATGTCAAACGACACTTCGGCGGGCTCAAGTTCCTCACGGATCTCTGCGCAAATGCGCGTTAAATCACGCCGTGCAGCGTCGACATTGCGGGTGCAAAACACCAAGCTGCCGCCTTGCGGTGCCATGTCGCCAATGGCTATGCCCTGGCGCGCAGGGTCTAGGCCAATGATGTGGCGCACGCGGGTGTCTGCGCCAAAGTTGCCCACGGCGGTAACTGCCTGGTCGCCTGCGTCGGTCAGGCCCACCAAGGTGTTGCGTAGCTTGTCTATCGCGGTGCGCGGCTCGTCCAAGCTGATACCCAGGTCTTGCAGCAGCACCAGCATCGCGGGCTGACCGTCTAGCGCCGTCACTACATTGCCTTGGCTGGCGGTGATGGTGCGCTCTTTGGATTTTTTGCCAGCAGGCGTAATCAAAGGCTCGCAGCCCTGCGTGACGCGCGACAGCATAGCCACCCCTTCGCCAAATGCCACGCCGCTCAAACCACCGTGGAACACGCCTGTAGCCTTGCCTTGCCCAGGCACATTGCCGTTACCGCTGATGGCAAACTGCACGGTTTGGCGGCGGCTAGAGGCCAACCCGCCAAACAAATAGCCCGAGTCGGTACGTGCGGCCAGTTCTTGCAACAGCTCGGCCAAGTCTGGCGTGCTGCCGTCCGCATGCACCAACGCCGTGTGGGCGTCAAAAAACCCGTGTTGCGAACCCAGTGGCGCTACGCCGCTGAACACGCGGTACTGGTCACCCGGCAGCTCGCACAGCATCACGGCCAGTGCAGGCTCGTCAAAATACTCTACGTTATTGGACGCGATGCCGACACCCACAGTGCCAGCCCAGTCAGGCACTGTGGGTAGCTCAGCGCTTAGATGGTCCAAGATGTCTTGTGCATCGTTGGCGTAATGGTCGGTGATGTAGACAATCGCCAGCGTGGGTTGCTGCGCATAGTCGTGCAGTGCAATTTGCGCACGCAGCTGCGCTAGCACCAAGCCAGCGGCCATGCGCCACTGCGGGTGGGTGGCATGACCAAAGGGGAATAGTTTTTTAGCTATTTTGAGCCTCTGGCGCTTGATTTACCTGCTCGAGCAGCTATTTTTTTAGTAGCATTGGATTTTTTGGCAGGTTTTCTGGCGGGTTGGGTAGCGGGCGGCGTGGTCATGCGCTGCATGGTGTGTGATGCCGCAGCACTGGCTGTTTTGGCCATCTGGCCAGCCGTACTTTTGGCGGTGTTAAAAGCGGTTTGGGTCATGGCTTTGGCCATGTTTTTAGTGGTGTCGATGGCGGTTTGCTGAGCAGCGTCTTTCATGGCGCTGGCGGCAATTTGGCCAAACTGCTGGGTCAGCGACCCCCACCACTGCATCGGGTCAATCAAGCCATTGGCATCGGGGGTCAAACCAGATTTAGATTTTTTGCCAGCCGCTGCTGGCCCTGAGACAACGTCAGCCATGCGGTCTTTGGCGCCGCTGACGGCGCTGGCTACGGTATCAGCAGCTTTGAGCTTGAACGCGTTGGCTACATCGCCCATATTAAAATTCATGCCTTTGAGCGTGGCCAGTGTCATCTTTTGCACTTCCAGTGCAGTGACGGTAGCGCTGAGTGCCTTGGCATTTTGGTCCAACCAAAATTGCACCGCTTTGAGCTCGGCAATGCGTTTGTCCAGCTCTTCCACATTCAAGGTGGGTGCGACCCAATTGGCGGGGTTGGGCAGCTGGGGAATATTGCTGGCGGCACCTTTGGCAAGATTTTGCAAAAAATCAAAGCCTGGGACAAATTTGCCAAATGGGTTAGCGTCGCTCATGGTGTGCTCCGATTTGTATTGAGTTTATACAAGTACAGCTTACCGCACATTACCGCTAAAAACCATAGCAAAAAGCCATGACAAGCTGATGCCTGTCATGGCTTGTGGCAAAAACCGAAAAAGTTTATTGCTTGGGTGCGCTGGAACCGTCCATTGGCGCAGGGCTGGAGGTGCTGCTGCCTGAGGTGCTGCTGCCTGAGGTGCTGGAAGGATTGCCCATGCCAGATTTTGGTGGCTCGCCGCATGCAGACAGTACCAGTGCCAATGCTGCAGCAGTGGCTGCAAAAGCGACAGGCCTTAACGCATGGTCTTTGCGTGGGAAAGAAGATGCGTGTTGTGTGAATGTATTTCGCATGAAAAAAGCCTTTAGAAGAAAAAAATTAAATAGCTGCGTCTATCGCATTGATAACGCAAAGTAATGATTAAAAGTCAAATCGACAGGGAATGAAAAACCGAATTAGTCAAATTCCCTGCCAGCGCTGAACTAGGGCTTGGTGCCTGCGCCGCCAGGTGCACTAGCGCCGCCACTGGGGGGAGGTGCCGACATACCACCACCGGCTGGCGTATCGGTAGGTGGTGGGCTGGAAGGCGACGGCGGGGCTGACGGTGGCGCAGACAGAGGCGGCGGCGTGCCACCCGTATCGGCACCTGCTGGGCCAGTTTTGCCAGCGTCCTTACAGCCCGTCAACGCCACCAATGCCAGCATGGCGATCGTCAGCCCTAGCAAGCTTAGTGCTCTGGACAGCCAAGATGACATAAGGGTTTTGTGCGGCAGCTGTGCGCTGATGCTATGCTGCGGTTGTTGGGTGTGTGTGTACGTATTCATGGCATAAAGGACCACTGTGAAGCGGCAGATAAGTTAGACAGGGTTAAACCTTAATGGCAACACCACCTTTGGCGCAAGCGGTTCTCACACACTGAGAGCAACGCTACACAATATTGCGCCATCGCTTAATTACGTTACTATTAATTGCATAGCCGTACATGCTCTGTGGATGAGCTTTAAACGCTGAATGGATCAAACCCATATTTTCTTGGATGGTGTGCGCGTGCTGGCACAACGAACCCGGTAATAAGCCAACAAAGCAAAAACACAGCTCATAGCACTTCCAGCAGCGTTTTTAATAACAAAACAGGCCACTAACCCAAGTAAAACCTGCTCAAGCAGCTATTAAATTTATAGTGTTACAGAGCTATCTGTCTGCACAGTGGCCAATGGATAGCGCTGGCCTTGAAGGTAATCTTCCATGCACCGCACCACCAGCGGGCTGCGGTGCCGGTGCGCGCTGTCGCGCACTTCTTGCGGCGTCAGCCACAGGGTGCGCACAATACCGTCGTCTAGCTGCAAGTGGCTTTGCGGGCCGCCCACTGTGCCGCAAAACGCAAATCGCAGATACGTGATGTCTTGCGCCACATTGCCTGCAAGCGCAGCGCGTTGAAAACGATTGAGGTACACACCCACCAACGCTTGCGGTGTGAAATGGCAAGTGGTTTCTTCCAGCACCTCGCGCACGCAGCCGTCTTGTGGGCTTTCAAAGGGGTCTAAGTGGCCAGCGGGGTTGTTCAAGCGCAGGCCTTCGGGAGTGTGCTCTTCTACCAACAGAAATTTCCCATCGCGTTCGATCACGGCGGCCACGGTGACACTGGGTTTCCAGCGTTCATTTGAGGTGCTAACAGATACATCAGTCATCCCCGCATTATGCAAATGGCTAGGCAGCTAATTCCAAACGCACCTAAACTTAAGGCTAACAGCCTTGTGAAATGTGCGTAAAGTCGTGTAAGCTGTGAGTCAATAATTAATTACCTTAGAGGAGACCAGCCATGCGTGTGGGCGTACCGTCCGAGATACTGGCAGGCGAGACGAGGGTTGCCACAACCCCCGAAACCGTTAAAAAATTAACCGCCCAAGGGCACAGCATCGTAGTGCAAAGTGGTGCGGGCCTGGCCGCCAGCGTGACCGATGCTGCTTTTGAAGCCGCAGGCGCGCAGATAAGTGATGCCGCAGGTGCTTATGGCTGTGACCTCGTGCTGAAAGTGCGTGCGCCTGCTGCGTCGGAGGTGCCATTGCTTCAATCGGGCTCGACCGTTGTCGGCATGCTCAACCCATTTGATGCCGAAGGCCTGCAACGCTTGGCTACGGCTGGAGTGACCAGTTTTGCCCTAGAGGCTGCGCCCCGCACTACACGCGCGCAAAGCATGGATGTGCTCTCGTCGCAAGCTAACATTGCCGGCTACAAAGCCGTGATGATGGCCGCTGACAAATACCAGCGCTTTTTCCCCATGCTAATGACCGCTGCTGGCACGGTGAAAGCCGCCCGCGTGGTCATACTGGGCGTGGGTGTGGCAGGTTTGCAAGCCATTGCCACCGCCAAGCGTTTAGGCGCAGTGATTGAGGCGTCAGACGTGCGGCCTAGCGTAAAAGAGCAAATTGAATCACTGGGCGGTAAATTTATTGACGTGTCCTACGACACGCCTGAAGAAAAAGAAGCCGCTGTCGGCGTGGGTGGCTATGCCAAACCCATGCCGCCCAGCTGGCTGGCGCGCCAAGCCATCGAGGTAGCCAAGCGCGTGGCGCTGGCCGACATTGTAATTTCTACCGCGTTGATTCCGGGCCGTGCAGCCCCCACTTTGATCACCGAAGACATGGTCAAATCGATGAAACCCGGCTCGGTGATTGTGGACATCGCGGCAGGCAAAGGCCCCGCAGGTGTAGGCGGCAACTGCCCCTTGTCCGAGGCCGATAAAACCGTCGTCAAACACGGCGTCACTATAGTGGGCGACACCAATCTGCCTGCCTTGGTAGCCGCGGACTCGTCCGCCCTGTACGCGCGCAATGTGCTGGACTTTTTAAAGCTGATCTTGCCCAAAGAAGGCGGGATTAAAGTCGATATGGAAGACGATATTGTGGCTGCGTGCTTGATGACGCAGGGCGGTGAAATTAAAAGGAAATAATTATGGACCTCGTATCCCCCACCATCCTCAACCTCATCATCTTCGTGCTGGCCATTTACGTGGGCTACCACGTGGTGTGGACCGTGACGCCTGCACTGCACACACCGCTGATGGCGGTGACCAATGCCATCAGTGCCATCGTGATCGTGGGGGCCATGCTGGCCGCTGCGCTGACTGAAACCCCGCTGGGTAAAGCCATGGGCGTCATGGCTGTGGCACTGGCAGCGGTCAACGTGTTTGGCGGCTTCTTGGTGACACGCCGCATGCTAGAGATGTTTAGAAAAAAAGACAAGAAAGCCCCTGCGCAGATTGAAGGAGCAGGCAAATGAGCATGAACGTTGTTACGCTGCTGTATTTGGTAGCGTCTATTTGCTTTATCCAGGCGCTCAAGGGTTTGAGCCACCCCACCACGTCGATTCGCGGCAACTTGTTTGGCATGATCGGCATGACGATTGCGGTGCTAACCACAGGCGCGTTGATTGTGCAGATTGCCAGCGGCAATTTACTGGGTTTGGCCTGGGTGCTGCTGGGCGTTGTAATTGGCGGCGGCTATGGCGCGTACCGCGCAAAAACTGTCGAGATGACCAAAATGCCTGAGCTGGTGGCTTTTTTCCACAGCATGATCGGCTTGGCGGCGGTGTTTATTGCCATTGCGGCGGTGGTAGAACCCTGGGCTTTTCAGATTGCAGCCAAAGGCATGGCGATACCGGCAGGCAACCGGCTGGAGCTGGCGCTGGGCTCGGTGATTGGTGCGGTGACTTTCAGCGGTTCGGTCATTGCCTTTGGCAAATTGTCGGGCACCTATAAATTTCGCTTGTTTCAAGGTGCGCCCGTGCAATTTAGCGGGCAGCACAAACTCAACTTGGTGCTGGGCATTATTTTGCTGGGCAATATTGGCTTGTTTACTTTTACGGGCGAACCGGTGTATTTTGCTATTGCCACCGCCATGGCCTTTGTCATGGGCGTGCTGATCATTATTCCCATTGGTGGGGCCGACATGCCGGTGGTGGTGTCGATGCTAAACAGCTACAGCGGCTGGGCCGCAGCAGGCATTGGGTTCAGCTTGAATAACAGCATGCTGATCATTGCGGGGTCGCTGGTGGGTTCATCGGGCGCTATCTTGTCCTACATCATGTGCAAGGCCATGAACCGCAGCTTCTTTAACGTGATCTTGGGCGGCTTTGGTGGCGAGGCTACGTCCGCCGTGGCAGGTGCCAAAGAGCAGCGCCCCGTAAAGAGCGGCAGCGCAGATGATGCTGCCTTTGTACTGGGCAATGCCGAGACCGTGGTGATCGTGCCTGGCTATGGCTTGGCGGTGGCGCGCGCGCAGCACGCGGTCAAAGAGCTGGCTGCCAAGCTGACGGCTAAAGGCATTAACGTGAAATACGCCATTCACCCCGTGGCAGGCCGCATGCCAGGCCATATGAATGTGTTGTTAGCCGAGGCCGAGGTGCCCTATGACCAAGTGTTTGAGATGGAAGACATCAACGGTGAGTTCGGCCAGGCCGACGTTGCCATTATTTTGGGCGCTAACGATGTAGTGAACCCTGCTGCGCACACCAAAGGCAGCGCCATCTACGGCATGCCAATACTTGAAGCTTACAAGGCTAAAACTATCATTGTCAACAAACGCTCTATGGCTGCAGGTTACGCAGGTTTAGATAATGAATTGTTCTACATGGACAAAACCATGATGGTGTTTGGTGATGCCAAAAAAGTGATTGAAGACATGGTGAAAGCTGTAGAGTAAACATTGCTTGCATCCAGTTTTGTGGTGCGGATGCTCCGCCAATCTCAGCGGATGGTTTTTAAAAGGTGCCAGGGTAAAGTGTCACAGTAAAGTGTCAAAGCATTGAGGCGTTACGCTGCGCCACCCTAGGGAAAACCTAATGCGTCCCGCACCCGCTTGCAGACAAAATAGCGGGTTGTTTTACACGCCCGAGTTTGGAGAAAATAATGAGCAATCGCCCTTGGCTATCGTCTTATCCGCAAGGCGTGACTGCCGATATTGATGTTAGTCAGTACAGCAGTCTTGTGGGTTTGATGGAGGAGAGTTTTAAGAAGTACGCCCCGCGTGTGGCCTACAGCTTTATGGGCAAGGACACCACATTTGCGCAAACTGATTCACTCAGCAGTGCTTTTGCCAGCTACCTGCAAAACCTGGGGCTAGACAAAGGCGACCGTGTGGCCATCATGATGCCCAACACGCCGCAATACCCTATCACCGTAGCGGCTATCTTGCGCGCAGGTTTTGTAGTGGTCAACGTCAACCCACTGTACACACCGCGCGAGCTGGAGCACCAACTCAAAGACTCGGGTGCTAAAGCCATTGTGATTATTGAAAACTTTGCGACCACGCTGGAGCAGTGTATTAAAAACACGGGCGTCAAACATGTGGTGCTGGCAGCCATGGGCGACCGGCTAGGTTTGCTTAAAGGGGCGCTGGTGAACTACGTGGTGCGCAGCGTGAAAAAAATGGTACCCGCCTACAGCCTGCCAGGCGCAGTACGTTTTAACGAGGCCATTGCGCGCGGTACCAGCGGCACACTGAAAAAACCAGAGCTTAAACCCGACGACGTGGCCGTACTGCAATACACCGGCGGCACCACGGGCGTGAGCAAAGGGGCTGTGCTGCTGCACCGCAATGTGATAGCCAATGTACTGCAATCCGAAGCGTGGAACGAGCCAGCACTCAGATCATTGGGTAACGAGCAGCCCGTGGGTGTAGTGGCACTGCCGCTGTACCACATCTTTGCTTTTACCGTGAACATGATGCTGGGGTTGCGCCAGGGAGCCAAAGGCATATTGATTCCCAACCCGCGCGATTTGGCTGCCGTGCTCAAAGAATTAGCCCAACACAAAATTCACACCTTCCCAGCTGTGAACACACTGTTCAATGGCCTGGCCAACCACCCTGACTTCAACACCGTGGACTGGAGCCACTTGAAAATATCGGTAGGCGGCGGCATGGCCGTGCAAGGTGCGGTGGCCAAGCTGTGGCTGGAAAAAACAGGCTGCTCCATCTGCGAAGGCTATGGCCTGTCTGAGACATCACCTTCGGCCAGCTGCAACCCCACCACCAGCAAAGAATACACCGGAACCATCGGCCTACCGTTGCCCAACACCTGGATGAAGTGCCTGGACGACGACGGTGCAGAGGTGCCCACAGGCCAACCCGGCGAAATCGCCATCAAAGGCCCGCAAGTGATGGCGGGCTATTGGCAGCGGCCCGACGAGACAGCCAAGGTTATGACAGCCGATGGTTATTTTAAAAGTGGTGACATTGGCATTGTGGACGAACGCGGCTACTTCAAAATCGTAGACCGCAAGAAAGACATGGTGCTGGTAAGCGGCTTTAACGTCTACCCTAACGAGGTAGAAGACGTCGTAGCACAGCTACCCGGTGTGATGGAATGCGCGGTGGTGGGTGTAGCCGACGACAAAACTGGCGAAGCTGTGAAACTGGTCATCGTAAAGAAAGACCCCACGCTGACCGAGGCGCAAGTGCGCGACTACTGCCGTACCAATTTGACGGGCTACAAGCAGCCCAAAGTAATCGAGTTTCGTACCGACTTGCCCAAGACGCCGGTAGGTAAAATATTGCGTCGTGAGTTGCGTGACAAGAAATAGTGTTTGATTTTTCGGTATCGTGCGCTGCTGTGATTGAGTAGGTTGTTGAGGTTGGAAGATTAATGTTCCAACACCGTGAGCCGCAGCGATGAAGGAAGTCATGCTGCAAAATCTTACGAAAACACGCACG
>JANNCO010000045.1:0-7816 GCA_031386655.1 Polaromonas sp.
AAACTCGCCTGTCGGCTCAGACAAGCACATTGCCTGATCCCAAATTTCTGCGTGCTTCAAGCCCGCCGCCCTGATTGGGGCGCAACCCCAAGGCCTGCACTGCGCCGCGAATACGGGGTTGGTGGATTTATTTGCGGTGAAGGCACGTTGGGCGTATTCTGAGGCCTGTTTGTAGAGTGTTTTGGGCCACTAACCCAGGTAAAACCTGCTCAAGCAGCTATGGTATTTGTAGTGAGCGTGATGGCCGTTTGACCATCTATCTCGCGCGCAGTAAGCAATTGGGGGCGGATCAAAATTTAAGACGCAGCTCTTGCCGCAGATTAGCCATCCAGTACGAAACTTTGCTCTGTCACCAATTTAAGCCATACTGCACTTATGCGCCGCCTAGCCCAAGCCCCTAATATTTTGATTGCCCAGCTGTGGATAGATATGCTGCGCGACCAGGGGTTTGAAACTACTTTGCAGCGGTACTTTATCAGCAGCATTGCAGGGGACGTACCGCCTGACCAGTGCGCGCCTGAGCTGTGGGTAACGGATGAGGGGCAGTACGACAAAGCGCTGCTGGCACTGCGGCAACTGCAAAACACACCGCAGCGCCGCTGGGTGTGCCTAGGCTGTGCCGAGCTGGTAGAAGGCGGGTTTGTACAGTGCTGGAACTGCGGGCTAGAGGAGGGTGCTGCACCTGCACCTGTACTAACGCCTAGCCCTTAAATTGTGTAGTCTCGTCTCGTCTGGCCTCGTCTGGCCTCGTCTTGCCACACCGCAGGCGCAGTGCATTCGCTACCCTTAAGGCTTGACACAAGGCGCGTACATATCCCAGTCTTTACGGTAAACACTGGTTTGCACATTCAGCAAGCCCAGCACTGAGTGAAAATAATTGTCGTGCGACACGCGCTCTTTGCTGCGCGCTTGCAGGCAGGCAGTGTCTATCTTGCCGCGTGCGGCAAAGCCGTCGGACATCCAGGTAATCCACGGCACATGTTTTTGTACGTCGGGCGCTACCGAGTAGGGCAGGCCGTGCAGGTAAATATTATTCTCACCCAGCGACTCGCCATGGTCGCTTACGTACACCATGGCAGTGGGTGCGGTGGTTTGTTTAGTTTTAAGCCATTCAATGGTGCTGGCCAAAAAATGGTCGGTGTAGGCGATGGTGTTGTCAAAGCTGTTGACTACTTGATCGCGCGTGCAGTCTTGCAGCGAATTGCTGGCGCATTCAGGGGTGAATTTTTTAAACTCTGCAGGTACGCGTTTGTAGTAGGCTGGGCCATGGCTGCCCATTTGGTGCATCACTACCACCACGCCTTTGGCGCGTTTGTCTGCTGGCAGCGCGGCAATGCGTTGGTCTAGCTGGTGCAGCATGATGGCGTCAAAGCATTCGCCTGTGCTGCAGAACTCTGCAACTTTCTGGTTGGAGGTGTCGGCACTGGCTATGCGGTCGCACAAGCCTTTGCAGCCGGTTTGGTTGTCTAGCCACAGCACCGCCATGCCGGCATGTTGCAGCACGTCCAGCAGGTTCTCAGACTCGCCCAGCCTGGCGCCATAGGCCTCGCGGCCAAGGGGGCTGAACATGCAAGGCAGCGACGCAGCGGTGCTGGTGCCGCAGGCCCATGCGCTGCGCTGGCTGACCATGCGTTCGCGTGGCATTAACGCTGCCAGACGCGGGGTAGTAGGCCGCACATAACCGTTGATGCCAAAGTTGCCTGACCGCGCTGTCTCGCCCACTACCAGCAGCACCAGCGGCGGCGCAGCGTTGGCCGCGGTGCCCAGCTTGGCGTCCAGCCCCAGTTGGGTAAAAGGCAAAGGCGGTTTGCGAAGCGGTTTAGTGCCCAGATACGTCAGTGCGTAGAGCGTGTTCAGCGGGTTAATCAGGTAGCGCACTTGGGTATGGTTACGCATGGTGGACGAGAAGGTTTGAAACGACGCACCTAACGTAGCTATCACCACCATGGTGCACACGGCCGCAAACATCACGTTGCGCATGGCTTGCTGCGGCCAGGCAATGCGCTGCACTTTTTGCCGCCATAGCCACACACATGGCACGCCCGCGATAACCAGCATGGTGACCAGCCAGCGCACGCTGACTAAATCACGCGTCTCAGCCGGGTTAGTTTGCAGCACATTGGTAATCATCGTCACGTCAATCACTATGCCGTAAGTCAGCATAAAGTGCGCGCCCGCGCCCGCTACCAGCACTATGGTGACCAGCAGCGGTTTGATAATGCGCGGCCAGGCCAGCAGCGCGCCCAGTGTGCACAGCGTGCCGATAATGATGATGGAAAAGGCGGCAAAAAAAGCATAGTCGCTGGCAGTGCGCAGCATGCCCAGCCCGGCCAGCGTGCGCCACAGCGCGTAGTTGCCTACTGTGCCCAGCCACACACTGACCAGCAGCAGCAGGCCCAGTGGGTTGCGCCCCATCACCACTTTGCCGCGGTGCTGCCATGCCGCAGCGGTGCGGGTGTCAAGCAGGCTGCTGTGGCCTGTGGTGCGAAAAAGTTTGAGACCCATGGTGATGTGATGGATAAGAACCTTGTGGCGGAGCAGGATGGATTTTAAAGCGCTGAGAACTTTAAAATTCGTGCAATTCTACCTTCTTTCACCCGTAAAACATGCTCAAGCAGCTATTCAATTAGTAGCGCTTAAGGGTTTACATTGTAAGAATTTTGTAGTGCCTGCAGCCCGTTCAACTCGCTCAAAGTGTTGGCATTGCTGAAGGCTTGTGGATTGTCGTTACTTTTGTCAAAAGGTACCAGCACGGTGCGGTGTTGCGCTGTCCAGGCGTCAATCTTGCGGCCACCGGTTTGCATAAACTGTTGCAGGCTAGCGTGCAGATCTGCGCGCAGCAGGCAAAACACAGGTTGGGCGCGCATGCGGCTTGTGCCTTGGCCATCCAGCTCGGGTGCACTGACCATGGCAATGTCGTACTGGCTTGTTGTTAGCGCTGCCGCCAGCCGTGCAGCCAGGTCTAGCGGAAACAGCGGTGTGTCGCATGGCACCGTCAACAAGTACGGTGTGGCGCAACGCGCCAGCCCGGTTAAAAAGCCCGCCAGCGGGCCGGCAAATTCATCTACCACGGCATCGGGCCACACGGGCACTTGCATGGCTTGGTAGGTAGCTAAGTTGCGGTTGGCGTTAATGGCGGCGTTCAGTACCAAGCCACCGCTTTGCTGGCGCAGGCGCTGCAAGGTGTGCGCCACCAGGGGCACGCCGTTAAAAAGCTGCAGGCCTTTGTCGACCCCGCCCATGCGCGAGCCGCGGCCACCTGCCAAAATGAGGGCGGTGATAGTGTGGTTCATGGGCAGTAGGATGGGCAGTAGCGTGGACAGTAGTGGGGCCGCTATCAGTCAACTGCCCATCAGCCGCCGATGTAACTCATCTCCACACGGCGCGGGCCTAGGGTTGCAGCCGTGCCGTTGTCGGCGGGCGTAGATGCGCGCAGCTGTGAATAGCGGTCGCTGCGGCCTTGCCAGATGTGGCCGATAGCGCTGGTCAGGGCTGCATCATCGGCGGCGCTGTGTGTGGTGTTGTCTGTCGTGTTGCCTGCCGTGTTGCGCAGCAACGCGCGCAGGTCGTAGCCTTGTGTGGCGAACAGGCAGGTGTACAGCTTGCCTTCAGTAGACAGGCGTGCACGGTTGCAGTCGCCGCAAAAGGCTTGCGTCACGCTGCTGATCACACCGATCTCGCCCAGGCTGGCGTCGTACAAGCCGTCTGCGCCTGCATAGCCCCAGCGCTGCGCGGTCTCGCCGGGGGCCGATGGCGCTAGCTGCACCAGCGGCAGGTGCGCGTGAATATGCTGTATCACTTGGGCCGAGGGCATCACATCGTCCATGCGCCAGCCGTTGGTGGCGCCTACGTCCATGTATTCGATAAACCGCAGCGTGATTCCGGTGCCTTGAAAATGCCGGGCCATGGGCAAAATTTCCTGCGCGTTGGTGCCGCGCTTAACCACCATGTTCACTTTGATATTGCCCAGCCCGGCTTCCTGCGCAGCGGCTATGCCGTCCAGCACATCGGCTACCGGAAAATCCACATCATTCATGGCGCGAAAAGTCGCATCGTCCAGCCCGTCCAAGCTGATGGTGACGCGCTGCAGGCCCGCGGCCTTCAACGCCTGTGCTTTGCGCCGCAGCAGCGACGCGTTGGTGGTAAGCGTGATGTCCAGCGGTTTGCCGCCGGTGGTGCTAATGCGGCTGAGCATCTCGATCAGCACTTCAATGTTTTTGCGCAGCAGCGGTTCTCCGCCCGTCAAGCGAATTTTTTGCACACCGTGCGCGGCAAACACCCGCGCCAACCGGGTAATTTCTTCAAAGCTGAGCAGCGCGTTGTGCGGCAGGTATGGGTAGTCTTTGTCAAACACCGCTTTGGGCATGCAGTAGCTGCACCTGAAGTTGCAGCGGTCGGTCACGCTGATGCGCAGGTCGCGCAGCGGGCGGCCTAGCGCGTCGGCAAGCCGCCCTGAAGCTGCGATAGGTAGCGCAGGCGCGCGTGTTGTGAGCGAAGTGGCTTGCGCATTGGCTTGCGACAAGTGGCGCTGGTCTACCAGGGGAATGACGCGTTCAGACATAGTGTGATTATCGCTGCTAGTGCAAGGTGAACGGACAGTACGGTGGGGTTTTGAGCCCCGTGTTTACGACTACATGGTAATCGCGCGAAGGCTCAAAGCCAAAGCCAAAGCCAAAGCCAAGACCAAGACCAAAGACATAACCTGGCCCAAGGGCGCAGAGTGTGCAGGATTGCTTGGGCTTACTTGAGCTACTTGAGCTACTTGAGTTTACTTAAACTACTTGCGTTTACTTAGTCAAGGCCGCTTCGATAGCTTTGGTAATAGCCGGGCTTTGCGGCTCTACCGCAGAGGCAAAGCTTTGCACTTTTCCGTCAGGCGTGATCAAATATTTATGAAAATTCCAGCCAGGCGCTTTGCCCGAGGCGGCAATCAGCTTTTGGTACAGCGGGTCTTTGCCAATCGGTGTGGTCAGCTTCTCGCCCACCGTAAAGCTGACGCCATAATTTATTTTGCAAAAATCGGCGATCTGTTTGTTACCGCCAGACTCTTGCTGGCCAAAGTCGTTAGCGGGCAGGGCCACTACCAGCAAGCCTTTGGTTTTGTATTGCTGGTGCAATTTCTCCAAGCCCTCGTACTGGGGTGTAAAACCGCATTGGCTGGCGGTGTTGACCAGTAAAACTGCTTTGGCGGGTGCTTGGCACAAATCAAAGGCTTTGCCGCCTATCAAAGGCTGCACGCTGTAGCTGGCAGCGCCTGCACACAGATTGGCACTGTGCGCTGTGGTCATGGCTAAAACCATACCACCGAAAGCGGCTGTTTTGACTAAAAAACCTGGGTGTAGAAATAACATCATACAAACAGCATAGCGGTAACGCTAAAACCCTGCCTGAGCAGGCAAGACTGCTTTCAAGGCTGGTACAAAAACAAAGGCTTCAAAACAAAGCTTCAAAACAAAGCTTTAAAACAAAGCCATTAAACGCAACGCGCACCGTCCACTTCAAGGCACACGCCGCTGATAAATGCGGCTTCGTCGCTGGCCAAGTACAGCACGGCGTTGGCGACATCCAGCGCGGTAGAAAAGCGGCCCAGCGGTATGCTGGCGCGAAACATGGCTTTGCGAGCCTCTGTCAGCGCGCCACCTGCAAAGTCTTCCGACAAGCTGGTGTCGGGGTTGAACACGGGGTTTACGCAGTTCACACGGATATTCTCAGGCCCCAGCTCGGCAGCCAGCGATTTGCTGGTGGTAATGACCGCGCCTTTGCTGCCGTTGTACCAAGTTAGCCCCGGGCGCGGGCGCACCCCCGCAGTGGACGCAATGTTAATAAAGCTGCCCCCGCCGGTGCGGCGAAACTCGGGCACAGCGTGCAGGGTAGACAGGTAAATGCTTTTCACGTTGACCGCGTAGCATTTGTCAAAATCAGCCTCAGTCACGTCGAGCGCGCTTTGGTTGCGGTGCGTCCAGCCTGCGTTGTTGACCATCACGTCCAGCCGGCCGTAGTGCTGCAGGGCAGCGGCTACCAAGGCTTTCACATCCGCAGACTGGGTAACGTCGGCCGCAAAAAACGCCGCGGTACCACCAGCCTGCACAATGGAGGCCACCACCTTATTGCCCAGCGCAGTATTAATGTCGTTAACAATTATTTTGGCGCCCTGCGCAGCCAGCCGCTTGGCAATGCCTTCGCCAATGCCGCTGCCAGCGCCGGTGACGATGATGGATTTGTTGTGTACGCGCAGGGTATCAGAGGGGGTGGGTGAGGTGTTCATATTTACATGGCCCCGTCAAACATCAGCACGTCCACCACATCACCTGCAGCCACATTGCCTTGGTTGTGGTGCAGCACGATCAAGCCGTTGGCCTGCACCATGCTGGACAGCACACCGCTGCCTTGGTTGCCGGTGGTTTTAACCTGCAGCTGCCCGTTCGCTGCGCGGGACACCAGGCCGCGCTGGTATTCGGTGCGGCCGGGTTTTTTGCGCAGTGGCTCGCTGCTGTGGGCGGGCAGGTACAGCGGTGCTGCGCAATATTTGTCAGGGTTGGCACCCATCATGCGCAGCAGTGCCGGGCGCACAAAAGCCAGCATAGTCACCATCACCGCTACCGGGTTGCCGGGCAGGCCGAACAAGATACTACTATCGATTTCATAGCTGCTTGAGCAGGTATTACGGTCTACAACCGCTGTTTCACTAGTATTTTTTGGGAATGAAGGGCCTGTTTTTGGGTTCGGCACATCGTCTTGTGTTCTACGCGCTGCTGCAATACGCCCCACCGCCATGGGCCGCCCGGGCCGCATGGCGATACGCCAAAACGCTACGCCGCCGCCTGCGTTGTTGCCTTGTGCGTTGTTACTGCTCGCGTCGTCGTTACCCTCGCCGCCCAGTTTGCGCATCATGGCTTTAGTGTGGTCGGCCTCGCCTACGCTGACGCCGCCGCTGGTGATGATAGCGTCGGCCTGCGCGGCGGCGCTGCGAAAAGCCGCCTCTAGCAGGGCAGGGTCGTCGCCCACCACGCCCATGTCGATCACGTCTACGCCCAGCCGGGTAAGCATGCCGTGCACTGTGTACCGGTTGCTGTCGTAGATAGCGCCTTCACGCGGCGCGTCGCCCAGGCTAAGCACCTCGTCGCCTGTAGAAAAATAAGCCACTTTGAGCTTGCGCCACACGCTTACCTCGCCAATGTTCAAGCTGGCCAGCAGCCCCAGTGCAGCCGGTGACAGCATGTCGCCCGCCAGCAATGCAGGCGCGCCTTGCAGCAAGTCTTCGCCCAGCAGGCGGCGGTTGTCGCCGGGCTTCAGCAGGCCCGCGGGTATGTCGATGTGGCTTTGCGCTGGTTGTGGTGGCGCGTCCTGTGCGACTTGCACGCCTTGTGCGCCTTGCACTACTGCGTCTTGCGGTACTGCGCCTTGTGCGTCTTGCACTACTGCGCGTTTCACTTGCTCGCTATTTACCAACGCACTTCCCAGCAGCGTGCACAGCTCTTGCGGCACCACCGTATCTAGCCCGCTTGGCATGATGGCACCGGTCATAATTTTGACGCATTCCCCCGGCCCCACGCTGCCCTGCCAAGCCATGCCTGCCAGCGCCGTGCCTACTACTTTGAAGCGGCTTGCGCCGTTAGTTTTTAGGTCTGCGCCCGCAAAGGCAAAGCCATCCATGGCCGAGTTGTCGTGCGGCGGTACGCTGATGGGGGACACAATGTCGCGCGCCAGCACGCGGCCCAGCGCGGCGTGCAAAGCTACCGTCTCAGTTTGCTGCACGGGCCCTACCAGCAACGCCAAAAATTCATTGACTTTGTCAGCCGGTAACGCCGCCGGGTCG
>JANNCO010000052.1:0-2460 GCA_031386655.1 Polaromonas sp.
CTGATGCAAGCCAGCCGCATTGCCACCCACCTGTCGCGCGACAGCGGCCTGCAAACCACTGTCAAGCTGCGCGTGATCGGCCGTGCCCAGCAGCTGCTGCGCCTGGACTTTGAAAACACGCCCGACCACGACGTGCTGGCCGCGCAAACCGGTACCTTCACGCAGCTGCTGCCCACGCACACCGCGGTATTATTTTCAGACTACGCCAAGGGTGGCCTGGCCCATGTGTCGGTCATGATCGACCTGGCCCGCAAAGCAGGCAAGCCCGTGCTGGTAGACCCCAAGGGCAGTGACTATGCACGCTACAAAAACGCCACTGTCATCACCCCCAACCGCGCTGAACTGCAGCAAGTGATTGGCAGCTGGAGCAACGAAGAGGAGCTGCGCACCAAAGCGCAAAACTTGCGCACATCGCTCAATTTGGACGCGCTGCTGTTTACCCGCAGCGAAGACGGCATGAGCCTGTATGACGCCGATGGTGAGCTGCATGTCAAAGCGCAAGCGCGCGAGGTGTTTGATGTCACCGGCGCTGGCGACACGGTCATTGCCACCCTGGCAGCGCTGGTGGGCGCGGGCCTTAGCCTGCGCGACGCCATGCCGCATGCCAACCGCGCCGGTGGTATCGTGGTGGGCAAGTTTGGCACGGCCACCGTGTCGTATGCTGAATTATTTAGCTAAGTCGGCATTTAACCCAAGTAAATACTGGAAAGTTCGTTATGAAAATAGTAGTTACAGGCGCAGCAGGTTTTATTGGCAGCAACATCATTGCGGGGCTGAACGCGCGCGGCATCCACCACATTATTGCGGTAGACGAGCTGACGCAGGGGGATAAATTTCGCAATCTAGCCGACCTGCAAATTGCCGACTATGTGGATGCAGATGATTTTTATCTGAATTTTTCCGAAGGCCACTACGGCAAAGTAGACGCGGTCTTCCACGAGGGTGCGTGCTCTGACACGATGGAGCACAACGGCAAATACATGATGGACAACAACTTTGAGGTGACCAAGCAGTTGTTCGCTGCCTGCCAACTGCAAGGCACGCGCTTGCTGTATGCGTCGTCTGCTGCAACGTATGGAATGTCCAATCCCAACCAGGATTCAGGAGCATCCAACTCCGGCGCAGATTTAACGGCGTCGAATCCCGGGCAGGATTTGAGGGCGGCTGCGAGTTCTTTCAAAGAATCGCCTGAGTTTGAAAAACCGCTTAACGTCTACGGCTACAGCAAACTGTTGTTTGACCAGTACGCCCGCCGCGCCTTGGGCCAGCGCCTGGAAAACGCCACGACGCAGGTGGTGGGTTTTCGCTATTTCAACGTGTATGGCCCGCGCGAGCAGCACAAGGGCCGCATGCCAGTGTGGCGTTTCACCAGTTTCATCAATTTAACAAAGAAGGCAAAGTCAAACTGTTTGGCGAGTACGGCGGCTACGGCCCGGGCGGGCAGATGCGCGACTTTATCTCGGTAGATGACGTGGTGGCGGTGAACCTGTGGTTTCTTGACCACCCTGCACAATCGGGAATTTTTAACCTGGGCACGGGCCGTGCGCAACCGTTTAACGATGTGGCGCACGCGGTAGTCAGCAGCTTGCAACCGGGCGCTGTGGTGCAAAACGCCATCGAGTACATTACCTTCCCAGATGCGTTGCGCGGCAAGTACCAAAGTTACACCCAAGCCGACATTACAGCGTTGCGTGCTGCAGGGTGCGAGCACCAGTTTGCGGATGTGCAAACGGGCGTGGGTCGTTACATGCAGTGGTTGAAGAAGCAAGTAGTTTGATCTGTGCTCTTTCGAGTTGATCGTCGGGCTGGCTTGCGTTTCGTTGAGTTGATTTGATTATTGGCTAAGCGTGTGCGCCGCTGAGATAGTAGTTTGACTTGGCGTGTGCGTTGATGAGTTGGTCGCTCGGTTCGGATGCGCGCCGGATAGCTGAACTCGAGCCGGGCATCTCTTTCGCGAAAAATATTGTGCAAACACGCGCGAGCTGAAGTCTTTGGTGCGCTACCTTCAACAACGCGCGCCTTGCTGCATATTTTTCATCGAGACGGACCCGACTCGTCACATTATTCTTTGCTTGGTTTTTAACAGCCCGCGCTTCAGTTAGGTTGTTGGAATGCTGGCTACTATCAATTGCATAGCTGGTTGAGCAGGATTTACTTGGGTTAGTGGCCTAAAACACTCTGAAAACAGGCCTTGGAATATTCTCTGCATGCCTTTACCGCCTGTTCTGAGCTCGCCTTGGCACTTGGCGTGAACATCTCCGCGGCTGTCCTCCGCCCTGCGGGCTCCCCCTTTATGCCGCTGCGCTGTCCACACCAAGCACCAAGGCTGCGTACTAGCTAAGTGCGAAAACAGTGGTAGATCGCCCGCCATGTTCACAAGAGCTGGCAGGCGGTGTACTCAGCGCAGCGGCATAAAGGAGGAGGAGTTGGCCCTAGGCCAACACGGGGGACAGCCGCGGA
>JANNCO010000076.1:0-1757 GCA_031386655.1 Polaromonas sp.
AGTGTGCCGTCAGGACATCGCTTAAATACTGGCAGTATGGCCGCGCGCAGACCCAATGGATCGTTCGCCGCAAAAGGAATGTAAATATTAGCTGCGTGCGGCTGTTGCACTGGATTAGGCTGGAAATGATCACTACTTTGACTGGGTAAAATAGTGTCTTCGCATGTTCTAACGATGAACTCTAGAGGTTGCGCTGACAGCTGTTCATGGTGCATAAATTTTTGCAAATAAAAATCTAGGGAACATTAGGGCTTGGTTCTTAAACTTGCGCGATACAACAATGCCTAAGTACTTAGTTTTAAAATCGTCGTCAGTTACAACCCCAGTATTCACAGCGCAATACGCCCCGTATCTATCAGCCCCAATCAGGGTCGCTAGGTTTGCGTAGCAAATCTGCAGCGCTCCGGTGCGAACGGGCATCAAACCTTCCATTTCTCCATCAACTTGTCCGGCGACATGTTGTCGTAGCCTTCAAAGGGTTGGTGGATCCACGGGTTGGTGGGCAGGTAGTCTACGGAATAGTCGGGTTTGAAGCCTGATACGCCTTTGGTCCAGATGACGGCGGTGCGCAGTTCGGTGATGGGTTTGTAGTTGTCGCGCAAACGGTCTACCACGGCTTGCAGGGTGTGGCCGGTATCGGCCAGGTCGTCTACCAGCAGCACTTTGCCCGAGATGGTGCCTTGGGGTGTGGTGATGTAGTGGGCAATGTCTAGGTGGCCTTGCACGGTGCCGGCCTCGGCGCGGTACGAGCTGGTGGACATGATGGCCAGGGGCTTGTTAAAGATGCGGGACAAAATGTCGCCGGGGCGCATACCGCCGCGTGCCAGGCACAAGATAGTGTCAAACTGCCAGCCGGAGTGGTGCACTTTGAGGGCCAGCTTCTCGGTGAGGTTGTGGTATTCGTCGTAGCTGACGTACAGGTGTTTGCCGTCTTCAGTGAGCATGGTGCGCCTTGTGGTGGAGTGGGTGACTAGAGAAATAATTAAATCTGCAAGTTGCTGATTACTATGAATTTAATAGCTGCTTGAGCAGGTTTTACGCGGGTTAGTAGCCTGAAAGACTGATAAAAACGGCTTGAAAAGTGCTAAAAACTCTTTAGCGGCGCAGTGGCAATACACTCACAACGAACTTGCCACGTTGTCACCTTATCACCTTGTCACAGCATCCTTGCAGTTTTATGGCGCAGCAAACGGGTGCTGCATCATGATGGTGTGGTCGCGGTCGGGGCTGGTGGACACAATGTGGATGGGAACACCAGTAACTTCTGCAATGCGTTGCAAATACTTTTGGGCGTTGGCTGGCAGCTTGGCGTAGTCCACCACGCCTACGCTAGATTCGCTCCAGCCGGGCAGGGTTTCGTAGATGGGGGTGCAGCGCTCGATGTCGTCTGCGCCCATGGGCAGCAGGTCAATCGTCTCGCCGTCTAGTGTGTAGCCGGTGCACAGTTTTAGCTCAGTTAGCCCATCCAATACATCTAGCTTGGTAATGCACAGGCCGGTCAATCCATTGACCTGTGCAGACCGCTTGAGCAGCGCTGCGTCAAACCAGCCGCAGCGGCGGTAGCGGCCGGTGACCACGCCGCGCTCTGCGCCCACGGTGCTCATGTGGTAGCCGGGCGTGCCTTCTTTTTGCCAATCTAGCTCGGTGGGGAAAGGCCCGCCGCCCACGCGGGTGCAGTACGCTTTGGTAATGCCCAGTACGTAGTGCAGCAGCCCAGGGCCTACGCCCGAGCCTGCGGCTGCGTTGCCTGCTACGCA
>JANNCO010000443.1:0-2588 GCA_031386655.1 Polaromonas sp.
CCACCACCATGGCCACGCTGCCGTTAGACGTGGCCAGCATGCGGCCTACGGAGTTGCCGGTGCCAGCCAAGTCAAAATCTCCGTTGATCTGACCAATGCCCGTTTTAGTCAGGCCTGATTCTGGAAACAGCTTGGCGATCAGCACTTTGCGCACTTTCACTTGGGCACGCGCTGCAATGGGGCTTTTGCGTCCGTCCAACGAAATGACGGTGTTGATCTGGCCGCCAGCCAGGCCAAAGTTAAGCGGCTCTAAAGTCAGCACCGAATCTTGCAGGCTCAGTTGTGTGGTCAAACCTTCTATGGGCAATTGTTTGACACGGCGAATTGTTTTGGCGCGCAAACTCACCTTGGCGTTCACGCTGTCCCAGCGGTCAGCTTTAAAAGGTATTTCGGGCAACACACGGTCTGAGGGTGGGGGTGCTTTGGTGGCCGCAACTCCGGCTACTTTTTTGTCAGTGGGTTCAGGGGCTGAACCCATCATGGGAGCCAAGTCTTCCAAGTCCAGGAGATTAGATGTTAAATCCGCAGTCAAAGCAGGCCGTTGGCCAGCGGTGTCGACTTGCAATGACCCGGCAATATCGCTGTCACCCACCCGGCCTGAGAACTTGTCATACCGCCACACCGTGCCCTCGCGCACCAAGTGCCCCTCGGTGGCGTAGGCGCGGGTGACAGGAAAAGTAATGCCCAGCAGCGGATACAGCTGCTCCATGCTGGCACCACGCAAGTTCATGCGCATGTCTATCGCAGAGGCCGTCAGCAAGCTGGTGACAGTGCCATTGGCGGCCACCACCGTTTGGCCCAGTGAGGCGTTGATTTTGATAGGGTAAGGCAAGGTTTGGTCGCGCAAGGCCAGCACGGGGCCGCCTGCGCCCTGAGCTTTAACTGCTATGCCTTTGTACTGGCCCTGCACACTGAAAGCCAAGTCTGAACGCACAGCATCCGCAGTGGCTGTCGACACGTCAGCGCGAAGACTGGTTTTCTGCAAGGGGTCGTCGTAGCCTAACTTGCCTTTGTTCAGCGACAGGCGACCTATGTTTATCCGTGCGCCCTCATCTTGTTGTTGCAGATCCAGCAGCCAATTTTTGCGCCCGTCGGTACCTTGTTCTAAAAAAACCTCTGGGTTTTCCAGCAGCACTTCTGGGATAACGATCTGTTTGCGCAGCAATGGCGGCAAGTTCATCGTGATCTGCACCGCGTCGGCGGTGACCATCTGGGCTTGTTTGGCCCACGCGGGGTTGGCAAATGTCACCTTTTCGGCCCGTGCCTGTGGCAGGGGCCACGCAAATTTAAGCGTAAGGTCGCCATTGATCGCCAGCGCGCGGCCGGTTTTGACCAGCACGGCGCGCTCAATCGGCCCGCGCAGCCAATTCCAGCCGTAGAGAGCTATAAACACTATGGCAGTTAGCACCAGCGCGAGAATAAGCCCTGTTGTCCACTTGAAAAAGCTGCGAATTGTCATGTATTAGATTACTGTAATTTTGAGTATGCATAACTGGCTGCTGCATTGCAGTCGGTCATTATCTTGGACGTCTGTAAGACATTGACCCCAAGCGCTCAGCGGTCTCATTGGTGTTTGCCTTAGGCATCAAACCTGCTAAAGGCCTTAAAGTAGAGTCTTTATAACGACGAGGAAACACCATGGGCCAAAAGATTGCATATGTGACGGGAGGTATGGGCGGCATCGGTACTGGAATTTGCCAACGCCTGCATAAAGATGGTTTTAAAGTTATAGCTGGCTGCGGCCCCACGCGCGACTTTGACAAATGGCTTGGCGAGCAAAAAGCACTGGGCTACACCTTTTATGCCTCAGTGGGCAACGTGGGCGACTGGGACAGTACCGTAGCTGCTTTTGAAAAGGTGAAAGCGGAACATGGCCACGTTGCGGTGTTGGTCAACAACGCGGGTATTACGCGCGACGGCCAGTTCCGCAAAATGAGCAAGGCCGACTGGAACGCTGTGATCTCCACCAACCTGGACAGCATGTTCAACGTGACCAAGCAGGTGATTGAAGGCATGATTGAAGCGGGTTTTGGCCGCATCATCAACATCAGCTCGGTCAATGGCCAAAAAGGCCAGTTTGGTCAGGTGAACTATTCCACCGCCAAAGCGGGCTTGCATGGCTTTACGATGGCGCTGGCACAAGAGGTGGCCAGCAAGGGCGTGACAGTTAACACCGTGAGCCCAGGCTATATTGGTACCGACATGGTCAAAGCTATTCGCCCCGATGTGCTGGAGAAAATTGTCTCGGGCGTACCAGCCAAGCGGTTGGGCACCCCGGAAGAAATTGCCTCGATTATTTCGTGGATTTCATCTGACGAGGGTGGTTATGCAACAGGTGCCGACTTCTCGCTGAATGGCGGTTTGCACATGGGTTAATGGCCCTGTGTGCTGTGCAAAAGACTGCTTCGGCAGTCTTTTTTTTGATGTGTGCGCGTCGATGAGTTGGTCGCTTGATTTGAACAGCCCGTGTTTCGGTTAGCTTGTTGGAATGGTCAATACTATTAATTGCATAGCTGCTTGAGCAGGATTTACTTGGGTTAGTGGTCTAAAACACTCTGAAACAGGCTTCAGAATACGCTTAGCGTGCC
>JANNCO010000147.1:0-3513 GCA_031386655.1 Polaromonas sp.
GACGGTGAGGACGGTCTATCGCTGGATGGTGAGGGCAGCAACGGTGAAAAAGACCCGATGTATGACCGCGCGGTAGACATTGTGCTGAAGAACCAAAAAGCCAGCATATCGCTGGTGCAACGGCACTTAAGCATTGGTTACAACAAAGCGGCTAACTTGCTGGAAGCGATGGAAAAAGCCGGCTTGGTGACCGCCATGAACGGCCGTGGGCAGCGTGAGATATTGGTGCCGGGGCGTAATGATTAATTGAAATGGATGCGTAATGTTAGAAACAATTGGGGTCAGATCAAAATTCAGGACGATGGTCTTGTCGCAGCGTGCCATGCCATTACGAAATTTTGCTCTGACCCCAATTGTTTCGCCTTTGAAGCAGCTACAAAACTTTGCGATAGTCAAATTAGCAGCTGCATTTTTAATAGCGTGCTGTGCAGTAACTACTTGGGCTAACGGCCTAGACAGCCTGGAAAATTTCTTAAAAACCAGCAAAACAGGCCGCGCCGACTTTACCCAAACCGTCACTTCCCCAGCACGTGAAGGTCAAGCCCCTAAGGTTAAAAATTCCAGCGGCACGTTTGAATTTGCACGACCCAACCGCTTTAAATTTATTTACAAAAAACCTTTTGAACAAACGCTGGTAGCCGACGGTCAAACCTTGTGGATGTACGACGTTGACTTGAACCAAGTGACCAGCAACAAACAAGCCAACGTACTGGCCAACACACCAGCCGCCATCATCGCGTCGTCAGGCGACCTGAAGGCGCTGGAACAAAACTTCAGCCTTAAAGCGGCACCCGACGCCGACGGCAACAGCTGGGTCGTGGCCACGCCCAAAACCAAAGACGGCACACTGCAAAGCATTCGCGTAGGCTTTAAAACTTCTGGCGGCGAACTGACCACCCTGGATATTTTGGACACCTTTGGCCAACGCTCAGTGTTGAAGTTTCAAAAAGTAGAGGCCAATCCGGCGTTAGCCAATGATGCTTTTAACTTCAAACCGCCGGCGGGCGCGGATGTGATTAAGCAATAGATCGTTTCTTAGCTACTATTAATTTCGTAGCTGTTTGAGCAGTATTTACTTGGATTTCTGGCCTGTTTTGTTGTTAAAAAGGCTGTTTGAAGTGCTTTTCTGTTGTGTAGCTTCTTACCGAGTTCGTTGTTCTATTACGCGCACTGCTGCGGCGCGTGTCCCATGCCAAACGGACCTGCGGCCCTTTATTGTTTGTCATAGGACACACACCACATCAGCGCGCTTGCAATGCGACTGGGGTTTTGCGCGATGATGGTTGCAGTAAATTAGATCAGCGCTTGCTTGAGATTGCTACTAATCTTCTAGCGACTACGCTGCACTCAACTACATGATGTGGCTCAGTATGTGTAGCCACGCGCTACCCAATAGTGCCAGTCTCCGACACCCAGGAGAGTCGACTTTTCTTGGGTAACGCATACGAGTTGCGCCAATGGAACGGAAACGGTTCCACTACGGTACTCCACGTTGACCAGCACTTCGCTCATGCAATCTTCCTCGTCCGCGAGCGAGACAACACAAACGATCTCCCCAAGCGCGAGCGGGGAAGTATTTACAGCGCTCTGGCACTTTGCCTTGAACGGAAACACTACGGTTCGTTCAAGGTAGTAGTACCAGCCCATCGCACGTTCTACTTCGTCATAGCAATCCACAACCGCTTCGTACAGTATGCGGTGCTCGCGCGCAGGGATTTTTGGGGTTAGTTTTGCAGCCACAATATAGCCGTGTGTTTCGACACCTAATATGATAACAACCACATTGCAGGATGCGTGTTGACTGTCAAGTTAATCAGCTTGGGGCCACTTGATTTGCAGTTTTCGGCTATCGGCAAGACAGCCGCACCTTGATTCCGTTCGCAATGACAGACGATGAGCATGGGTGAGTTTGTAACGCCTAACGTCAAAGTCAAGCCGCGACGCGTTTGGACGTTGTCGGGCTTGGACGACCAGTCAAATTGCTCGCTGGCCGAGTTCTGCGGATTAATCGAACCTCCAGCTTGCACCCCAAAGCATCGGCATACTTGGTCAGTGTTGCCAAAGATGGCGAGTGCTTGCCGCTACCCGATTCCATACGTGCAACAGCAGACTGTGTGGTGCCGATCTTTTCTGCCACCTGAGCCTGGGTGAGTCCTTGCGCGGCCCGCGCCTTCAAGAACTCGTCCAGAAGGGAAAACTCATCGGCCAGTTTTTCGTATTCCGCCTTTACCTCAGCATTAGCCAGTGCCTTGGTGCGAAGTTGCTTATGTGTCAGCATTTTTCCACTCCTTCATTCGCTTGCGCGCAAGCGCCAATTCTTTGGGAGGCGTCTTTTCGGTTTTTTTCACAAACTGATGCAGCATGACGATCTGGCGATCTACCAAGGTGCAATGAAAATACCTAGTGGCAACGCCAGCACATCAGACTGCAGCTTATCGTCGTGATATTTGATCTCCCAATGCATACGATTAACACAGCACATTTAAGATAACTATGCGACGATTGACTAAAATAATTTGGGTGAAATTTAATGTCTAAGTCAAGCCACGACGCGCTTGCGTGTTGTCGCTCTTGGACGAACCGTTAAATTTCGCTCCACCTCAGTGCGAAGCGCTGCATTAATGCGTGATTGATAACCAGCACCTTTCGACTTGAAGAACTCCAAAATGTCCGCATCTAAACGAACAGAGGTGAGGACTTTTGTCGGGTTAGTCTGAGGCCCACGCCCACGCCCACGTTTGAGCACTGGCGCGCCCAGCATGTCCTCAGTCCATGCTGGGTTGTCCGGGTCGTTAACCTTAGCCGAGGTTTTCTTTGGCAACTTGGCGGTAGTAGCGAGTTTCATGTTTTTCTGCCTTTCGCAGCGAAATTACGTGAGGCCCTTTCGGGCGCTCGGTGTAAACCATCACAACTACATCGACCGCAATAAGACCGAAGCAAACCAAGCGCTCTTCGCCGTAGTCTTGCCGTTTGTCCTCGCGGGTCACTGTAAAGTAGTCCCAGATTGCATCGCATCCAACGAAGTCAAGCCCGTGATTCTTGATGTTCAGCTTGCGTTTTGGTTCGTCCCATGTGAGCATTCTTAATTGTATCTACAAAATACTTAAAAGCAAGCCGAAATTTAACATAGCCGTTCCTTCGGGCAGCAAAGCCGTCCGAAGGAGCAACCAATTAAATTTGCGTTTCAACAGCAAAAGGCCAACGAACGAAACAGTGCTGCACAACCGCAAAATCCAAGCGCACAAGCCCTAAGAAACACTACAAATTCAATAGCTGCTTGAGCAGGTTCTACGGCCTGCAAGACCTAAAACGCCGTATAAATTACTGTCCCCAGTGCATAAATGCAAGCCAAGCCCGCGCGACGCTTGTAGCGCGGTCAGCAGACTGCGCTTGGCTAAGGGGTTAGGCCGCACCTTCACGCGGGGCGACGCCTTGGCGCTAGCGAGCGCACCACTCCCTCTCGCAAGGCACGCCATCCCCGTCGCCGTCCATCTTGACGCCCGGGCAGTTGGC
>JANNCO010000161.1:0-2993 GCA_031386655.1 Polaromonas sp.
CAACTCGACGCCATAGTTTTTGGCCGTGGGCCCGGCTCATTTACCGGCCTGCGTACGGCCTGCTCGGTGGCGCAGGGCTTGGCATTTGCGGCCCATGTGCGCGTGCTGCCCGTAGACACGCTGATGGCCGTAGCCGACGAGGCGTGTTTCATTGCACGCCAGACGTTGCCGCACACACCAGCACCACAGCGCGTTTGCGCCGCGCTGGATGCACGCATGGGTGAGGTGTATTACAAGCACTATGTTTTTAATAGCTGCTTGAGCAGTATCGACGGCTTCTACAGCCTTAAAACACCTCAAAATATAGAGCCATTTGAGGCAGGGTGCACGGTTTTGCTGGCTGGCAATATACGCCCTGCCTACGATGCACAGTTGCCCGCAGCACTGCAGGCCGCGCCCTATGTGCACTGCCTGCCTACGGCCACCGCATTGCTGCGCCTGGCACCACCACTGATCGCCAGCGGTGGCCTGGTAGACGCGCAAGACGCGCTGCCGCTGTACATTCGCGACAAGGTAGCGCAAACCACCGCCGAGCGCGAGGCCGCTGCGGCGACGGTGGGCGCACCGGCAGTACCCACTGCCCCAAACCCCCGCGCGTGATAGCTTTAAACTCCTGTCATGAGCGCCTTGCCCACTACCCCACTGCCCACCCCGTCGCTGGCCCTGCGCGAGGCGCAGCTGGTACCCATGCGCGCCGACACGCTGGCCCAAGTACTGCACGCCGAGCGTGCCGCCTACGACTGGCCGTGGACCGAGGCGAACATCGCCGACAGCATCGCCGCAGGCTACCAGTGCCTCACACTGGTGGGCAGCGCAAGCAATGAGCATGGTGACACATCAGCAGAGCTGCCTGGTACGCACAGCAGCGGCATGTCTGACGGCACAACCCAAAAGACCAACAGTGCAGATACGCTTTTGGGCTACTACATCGCCATGCAAGGCGTAGACGAGGTGCACTTGCTGAACTTAACTGTAGCGCCACCCTACCAGCGCCAAGGCTGGGCCCGTGTCATGCTGGACGCGCTGGCATTATGGTCGCGCGGCGTTGGCGCGCAGTGGCTGTGGCTGGAGGTGCGCGTTAGCAATGTGCGCGCCATCGCCGTGTACGAGCAGTACGGATTTCGCCGCGTAGGCGAGCGCAAACGTTACTACCCCGCAGGCGGCGACCTGCGCGAAGACGCTATAGTGATGAGCTACAAACTATGAGCGATGACCTCACTTCATCCATGTCTGCCAACAGCACACCAGCGCCGCTGGTACTAGATGCACGCCAACGCAACATGCTGGCTGCGATGGGCATTCATTTACTGGAAGCACCGTTTTATAAAGAAAAACAGCTAGTAACCCAAGTAAAAACTGCTCAGGCAGCTATAAAAACTATAGTGAAAGCTGCGGATGCAAATGTAGGTGTTGGTGCGGATGCGGGTGATGTTGCTGATGCTGATGCTGATGCTGATGCTGGCGCGGGTGTGGGTGTGGGTGTGGGTGTGGGTGTGGGTCCTGTCACATCTGCATCTGCGCATTCCACCGCCGGGCAGGTGGCCACGTCAGCCGCCACTGGCCCCTCGGTCACCGCCACATTGCGCACCAACCTAGTAGGTGCCACGGCTGCACCTGCATCTGGTGCAGCGCATTCACCTGCGCACACCGCTGCCACCAACACCTCTGCACGGCAGCCTTTGCCCGCAGGCATCGCCAGCATGGACTGGGTGCAGCTGCAAAACGCCGTGCAAAGCTGCCAAGCCTGCAACCTGTGCGAGAGCCGCAAAAACACTGTGTTCGGCGTTGGCCAGCCCAGCACCGACGTTGCGCTGGCCCCGCGTGCCGACTGGCTTATCGTGGGTGAAGCGCCCGGCGAGAACGAGGACATACAGGGCGAGCCCTTTGTAGGCCAAGCCGGCAAGCTGCTGGACAACATGCTGCGCGCCATGGTGGCGGACGGCCTGCCATTGGCACGTACCCGCAATGTATTTATCGTCAACGTTTTAAAGTGCCGCCCGCCCGCCAATCGCAACCCCAGCGCGGGCGAAGTGGCGATGTGCCAGCCTTATCTGCTGCGCCAAACAGCGTTGCTGCAACCCAAAATTATTCTGGCCATGGGCCGCTTTGCAGTGCAAGCCTTAACCGGCAGCACCGAACCACTGGGCAAGCTGCGCGGACGTGTGCATGCACTGTCGTTTGGCGACTACCAAGCCCCGGTCATCGTCACCTACCACCCGGCCTACCTGCTGCGCAATTTGCCCGACAAAGCCAAAGCGTGGGCAGATTTGTTGTTGGCGATGCAGACGCTGCACGGGCAATAGTCGTTTTAGCCTGTGCGCCGGAGAAGCCGACAGATGATGCAAGTACTATCAATTGCATAGCTGGTTGAGCAGGATTTGCTTGGGTCAATGGCCCAAAACACTCTGAAAACAGGCCTCAGAATACGCTTAGCGTGCCTTCAACGCTTGTTCTGTGCACGCCTTGGCTCTTGGAGTGAACATCTCCGCGGCTGTCCTCCGCCCTGCGGGCTCCCCCTTTATGCCGCTGCGCTGTTCACACCAAGCGCCAGCGCTGCGTACTGGCTAAGTGCGAATACAGCGGTGGATCGCCAAGCGCCTCACAGAAACGCGATTGTGGTCTCAGTTAAAGGCAGTGGATTGACTACCATGCTTGCGAGAGCTGGTCGGCGGTGTGCTCAGCGCAGCGGCATAAAAGGGGAGTAGGCTGCCCTAGGCAGCCACGGAGGACAGCTTTGATGCTGAGTACGCTGTCGGCCGGCTCCAGTACAAGACTACACAGTCTCCAAGGACAGCTTTGATGCTAAATACGCCGCTGACCAGCTCCTGTAAAGAAGCACAAGAGCACAGAAGAAAAAAATAAGCCCAGAAAACGCAGAAACGTTACTTCCCCCGCAGCTCCCGCATCCGCTCCTCAAAATAACTCCCCACCGTGTACCGCTCCGACAATATCACCTCACGCCGGGGATGCAAAAACAGTGGCAATGACACACG
>JANNCO010000182.1:0-3705 GCA_031386655.1 Polaromonas sp.
GCGCTGCACACCTCGCAGCCCGGCGTGTCAAAAGCCATTATCGAGCTGGAAGAAGAGCTGGGCGTGGACATATTTGCACGGCATGGCAAGCGGCTAAAACGCATTACCGAACCCGGCGCGCATGTGCTGAAAAGTATTGAGGTGATCATGCGCGAGGTGGGCAACTTAAAGAAAATTGGCGAACAATTCAGCCTGCAAGACAGCGGCACGCTGAGCATTGCCACCACCCACACTCAGGCACGCTATGTGCTGCCCCAGCCCATTGCCAAGCTGCGCGAGGCGTTTCCTAAAGTTAACATCAGCTTGCACCAAGGCACGCCGGGCCAAGTGGCCAAAATGCTGATCGACGAAGTGGCTGAAATAGGTATAGCTACTGAATCGCTGGCAGACTACCCAGATTTGATAACCCTGCCCTGCTATGAATGGCAGCACATGCTGGTCATGCCCGCTGACCACAAGCTGGCGCAGGTCAGTCAAGTTACGCTGGCAGACCTGGCTGGCGAGCCTATCATCACCTACCATCCATCGTTTACTGGCCGCACCAAGATTGACGCAGCTTTTGCAGCCAAAAAGCTGACGCCGCGCATTGCACTGGAGGCCATTGACTCGGACGTGATCAAAACCTATGTGCGTACGGGCTTGGGCGTGGGCATAGTGGCCGAGATGGCCGTAAAAGACGACCCTGTGCATGATCTTGTCATCAAACCGGCGGGGCATTTGTTTGGCAAAAACGTAGCCCGCGTTGCCTTCAAGCGCAGCGCGTATTTGCGCAATTTTGTCTACACCTTTGCCGAGCTATTGAGCGACCGCTTGAACCGCAAGCTGATTGACCGCGCACTCAGCGGCACCGCCGATGACTACGAACTTTAGCGGCACAGCCGATGACTACGAGCTTTAGCAGCACAGCCGATGACTACGAGCTGTAGTAGCTAAAAAGCAAACTTCATGCACACCCTAGAACACACCCCCACGCTGCAGTCCAAGCTGCCCCAAGTAGGCACCACCATATTTACCGTCATGTCGGCGCTGGCGGCTGAGAAAGGTGCGGTTAATTTAGGCCAGGGTTTTCCAGATTTTAACTGCGACCCCAAGCTGGTAAACGCAGTGACTGATGCCATGACCCAGGGCCACAACCAATACCCGCCCATGCCCGGCGTGCCCGCGCTGCGTGCTGCAATAGCTGCCAAAATGCTAGCACTGCACGGCAGGCAGTACGACGCCAACACCGAGATCACCATCACCGCAGGCGCAACGCAGGCCATCATTACTGCAGTCTTGGCCCTGGTGCACCCGGGTGACGAAGTCATTGTGCTGGAGCCCTGCTACGACAGCTATGTGCCCAATATAGAGCTGGCGGGTGGTATTGTGGTGCGCGTGCCTTTAACGCCCGGTACCTTCCGGCCCGACTTTGACAAAATTAGCGCTGCTATCACCACCAAAACCCGCGCCATGGTGATCAACAGCCCGCATAACCCCACCGCCACGGTGTGGACCCACGCTGAGATGCTGCGACTGCAGGACATATTGGCGCCTACCAATGTGGTGCTGATCAGCGACGAGGTATACGAGCACATGGTGTTTGACAGCCAGCAGCATGAGAGCGCAGCGCGTTTTGCGGGCCTGGCAGCACGCACCATGGTGGTCAGCAGTTTTGGCAAAACCTACCATGTGACCGGCTGGAAGGTAGGCACCGTGGCCGCGCCCGCCAGCCTGACGGCCGAGTTTCGCAAAGTGCACCAGTTCAACGTGTTCACCGTCAACACGCCTGTGCAGCACGCGCTGGCCAGCTACATGGCCAACCCGGCACCGTACCTGGAGCTGCCATCGTTTTACCAACGCAAGCGCGATTTGTTTTTAGACGGCATTCGCTCCACCCGCCTTAAACCACTGCACACCCAGGGCAGCTATTTTCAGTGTGTGGACATTAGTGCGGTGAGTGATTTAAGCGAGGCCGAGTTTTGCAAGTGGTTGACCAGTGAAATCGGCGTGGCAGCCATTCCGCTGTCGGCCTTTTACGGCAACAGCTTTGACCAGCGTGTAGTGCGGTTTTGCTTTGCCAAGAAAGACGCTACGCTGCACAGCGCGTTGGAGCGGCTGAAAAGGCTGTAGTGTAGTTTCTAACTGCCTTTTAGGCTGTTAGCCCAAGTAAAACCTGCTCAAGCAGCTATTTAATTTGTAGCGTATCTTGAGGTTCTTCTTATAGATCTCGCGGTTGTGCAGCACTGCTTCGTTTATTAGTCCTGTTCTTTGCTTGTACCTCGCGGTCACGCAGCACCGCACGGCATGCCCATGCCAAACGGACCTGCGGCCCTTTACTGTTTGTCATAGGCAAACCGAACGTTGCTGCGCTCCACTGGCGTGGTGAGTGGCATAGGAACAGCCGTTCTATTTCATTTATGGTGACCACCACCGAGCGAAACCCCCGCCCCCCTACCAGCGACCGGCTGTGGCTTAGGCCTTTTTCCACCCGTTGAGCCACGGGCTCGAAGCACGGAAAAATGGGGATCAGAAATTTAGATGTCTGAGCCGCAGGCGAGTTTCTAAATTTCCCCCATTTTGAGTACTGGAGATGCTTGGCCGAAGGCCCGTGGCGTCGGGTGGCAAAAGGCCTAGGCCACAGCCGGTCGCGTTCTAATACAACGACCTAATCAACGCGAAACAAACCATCGCGAAAAACACCCTAAAACACACTTCAAACAGCATTTTCAACAGCAAAACAGGCCACTAACCCAAGTAAATCGTGCTCAACCAGCTATGCAATTGATAGTATCGCCTGCGGCCTAGCGCAGCGCATCCAGCGCACTGTCGAACTCATCCTGCGTAAAAATACGGCGCATCGGCGGCAGTGCGTTCAACAGGCGTTTGCCGTAGCCCATTTGTACCAAACGGGTGTCGCACACCACCAAGATGCCGCAGTCGGTCTCGCGGCGTATCAGGCGGCCGGCGCCTTGTTTGAGTGATACAGCGGCCTCGGGTATGAAGTAATCGTTAAACGCGCTGCGGCCTTCAGCTTCTAGCTTTTGCGCTCGGGCCTCTACCAGCGGGTCGCCTGGCGGTGGGAAAGGCAGTTTGTCGATAATGACCATTTGCAGCGCGTTACCCGGTACGTCAATACCTTCCCAAAAGCTGGCTGACGCTACCAGTACGCAGCCCGGTTGGCCTGCGTTTGCACCGCTGTTGCTACCACCACTGCTATCGCCTCCTTGGTTGCGAAACCGCTCTACCAGCTCGCGCTTGGGCGCACTGCCCTGCACCAGCACCACAATGCCGCTGCCGTCCAGGCTGTCGGCCAAGTCGTCGCCAATGGCTTTGAGCGCGCGCAGTGTGGTGGTAAGCACCAGCGTGCGGCCCCCCAGGCGGCGCACAGCTTTAGCCACTAGATCTGCCACGGCCAGTGTGTGCCCAGCGTCTTTGGGCTGCGGCAAGTGGCGCGGTACGTATACGGTGGCTTGTGTGGCATAGTCAAACGGGCTGCCCGCTTGCAGTCTTTGGGCAGTTTCCAGACCGCAGGGTTGGGTAAACCAACTGAGTTTATCGTCATCGCCCAGCGTGGCCGATGTGAAGATGTAGCTGCGTTGGCGGCGTTCCATCTCTTGCACTTCGTTGTCATGGCCAGATTGCAAGCTGTTGTCTTTGCCCAAACCCAAAAGCCGTTTGCGCACCGTATCGGCAATGTCCAGCGGCGACTCGACCAAGCGCAACTGC
>JANNCO010000192.1:0-11828 GCA_031386655.1 Polaromonas sp.
GCGGCGGTTCATTTTTTTGTTACAAATTAGCGCTTGTAAATGTGTTGATTGCACATTTATACTTCGTTCACACCTGAAAAATAGCCATGAACACCCCTACTGAACTGCATGCCGACCACGGTGCCCTGAGCCAAGAGCAAGCCTTGCTGCTGGCAGCGCTGGACAAAGTCTTGCGGCCTTTGGCCGATTTGTCCCTGGCCCGAGGTTTGGGCATTCAAGCCCTAGAAGAACGTCTGCGGTTGGCGTTTGTAGAGTCGGCCATGGACAGCTTGGGCCCGCAGGCCACGCAGCGCCAACACAGCCGCATCAGTGCCAGCACGGGCCTGACACGGCGCGAGGTAGCCCGCATTCAAGCCCTGAAAGACGGTGGCGACCTTGCACAGAGCAAAGCCAGCCGCAAAGCTCGCCCGGCCTCAGCCACTGAACTGTTTACCCGCTGGGTGACCGACCCTGCGCTGCGCGATGCAAACAGCCAGCCCATGGCTTTGCCCCGGTTGGCGCGTCTGGGCGAGGCTGAGGCAGCCAGTTTTGAACGCTTGGCACAGTCGGTGACCCAAGACGTGCACCCACGCAGCTTGCTCGACGAGCTGTGCCGCTTGGGCTTGGCGCTGTGGGACACCGAGCGCGACGAAGTGGTACTGACTAAATCTGCCTTTGTGCCGCGCGGTGACTGGTCGCGCATGACGGCGTTTTTAGCCGACAACGTGGGCGACCATTTGCGTGCGGCGTCGGCCAACGTACTGGGCAGCGGCAAAGAACATATGGAGCAGGCTATTTTTGCCGACGAGCTGTCGGTGCAGTCACTGCAAACCTTTCGCGACATGATGGCGGCCCAATGGCAGCACATGCTGGACAGTCTGGTACCCCAGCTAGAGCAATTGATAGCCGACGACAAGCAAGCAGGCCGTATCCAAAACCAGCGCGTGCGCATCGGCCTGTACACCTGGTCGCAGCCCATGGCGGGTAACACGCGCCGCTTTACCGTAGTGCCTAAACCACAGGCTACGGGCACAGCACCCTCACCCCAATCCAACGCCAGTGAGTAATGTTATGAACTTGATCGCCGTACACTTCAGCCCCGTCTTGCAGCGTCTGCGGCAGTACTTGAAAAATCTGGCTCTGGGTGCCGCCATAGGCCTGGTGGCCGCTATCGCCGCCTGCGGCGGCGGCGCTAACACGGCGGGTGTTGGCTCTGGCGGCACAGGCGCGTTTGACGTTACGGCCTACAGCGAAGGCACCATCACTGGTTTTGGCTCGGTGATTGTCAACGGCTTGCGCTATGACGATACAGTAGCCACCGTGCGCGACGAAGACGGTCCGCGCAGCCGCAGCGACCTCAAGCTGGGCATGGTGATAGCAGTTGATGGCAGCATAGACAGCAACAATCTGGGCAACGCACGCGATATCTTTTATGACAGCGCATTGCTGGGCCCGGTCAGCGCAGTCAGCGCTATGAATAGTGCAGCAAAAACCTTCACCATCATCGGTCAAACAGTTCAGGTAGACGACAGTACCGTGTTGGGTGCTGGCTTACAGCAAGGCTTTGCCAGCATCACACAAGCTGATGTACTGGAAGTGCATGGCTTTTTGAACGCCGCAACCAATACCCTGCAAGCCACGCTGGTGGAACGCAAAAGCAACGCCAGTAAATACAAAATCAGCGGGCTGGTCAAAGACCTGCAGGCTGGTGCCCGTACCTTGCAGATTGGCAGTGAAACCTTTAGCTTTGCACAGGTCGACAAGGAGCCGTTAAACAACGGCAGCCTGGTCAAGCTGCGCTTGCTGCCGCGTGCGCCCACAGGCACAGCGTCGTGGGCGGTATCGAGTTACAGCACACAAAGCCGCTCGTCCGCATCACAAGAGCGTGCCGAAGTGGAGGGCTTGGTCACCCAAATCATCTCGCCCACGCTGTTCAGTGTGTCAAATATTTTGGTAGACACCCGCAGTGCCAGCTTTCCAGACAGCAATGCTGCGGTGGCAGTTGGTAACCGTATCGAAGCTAAAGGCAAGCTGGTCAACGGCACGTTGGTAGCGCAAGAAGTCAAATCACAGTCCAAAGGCAGTAAAGATATCGAGCTCAAAGGCAACTTGAGCGATCTCAACAGCACTGCCAAGACGTTTGTGCTGCGCGGTGTCACCGTAAGTTTTACCGCGCCAGTGGTGTACGACAAAGGCACGGAAGCCAGCTTGGCCAACGGTGCCAACGTCGAGGTCAAAGGCAAGCTGATCGCAGGCACTGCCACGGTCAAGGCGGACAGCATCAAGTTTCCTAATTAACTTAGCCAATTTTTAAATTAGTTTTTATTTAGCCATCCCCACCGCTCTTAACGAGCATATTTGTAAAGGAAGACAGCCATGAAACTTCTCACACTGCTGCAGCCCCTCATGGGCATTACCACGCGATTGTGCAGCCGCGTTATTGGCGCCAGCATTGCGGCGACCCTCCTATTGACCGCTTGTGGAGGCGGTGGCAACGACGCCGCGTCTACTAACGGCACCAACGCAGACTTGGTAAGCCAAGGCGTGATCAGCGGTTTTGGCTCGGTCATCGTTAACGGTGTGCGCTTTGATGATTCCAAAGCCAAGATTGAAGACGAAGACGAGGAAGAAAACAGCACGCGCAGCAAAGACGATTTGCGCCTGGGCATGGTGGTCAACATCAACGGGTCGAGCGCCGGCACTACTGGCACAGCCAGCGTGATCAGCTTTGGTAGCACGCTCAAGGGCCCGGTGCAAAGCATTGCCAGCAGTACTGTGCCCAGCGGCACACCGACTACCACCACCACAGCCGCTGGCAGCCACACCTTGGTGATTTTGGGGCAGACTGTGCTGATAGGCGCATGGACAGTGTTTGACCCTGTCTCGCTGCCGAACGGTTTTGCCAGCATTGCAGCGGGCAATGTACTGGAAGTGCACGGCCATCTGTCACCTTCGCTCAATCGCTTGGTGGCCACACGCATCAGCAAAGAAAACAATGCCAATGCCTACAAAATCACAGGCAATGTGAGCAGTTTGAACGCGGCATCCCAAAGTTTCAAGATCGGCACTGAGACGTTCAGCTATGCCAATATCGACCCCCAGAAACTGCGTGTCACCTTGGCCGATGGCTTGACCATCAAAATGCGCTTGGCCACGGTGCAAGCCACCACAGGTACGTGGACAGCCACCCGCATCAAAGCCGCTAAAAAGGCCATGCCAGACCGTATCAAGGCAGAAATAGAAGGCCTGATCACGGCATTTACATCAGCCACCAGCTTCAGCGTGAACGGCTTGGTAGTAGACGCAAGCAACGCCAGCTTTCCCAAGGGCACAGCGACGCTGGCGCTCGGTGTTCGGGTAGAGGTTAAGGGCACTGTGATAGACGGCAAGCTGGTCGCCAGCGTGGTCAAAACAGAGGACCGTGATCGCGGCGAAGATGAAGACAACGAGATTGAGCTGCACGGCAACCTATCGGCGCTAGACACTACTGCCAAAACCTTCATGCTGCGCGGCTTGACCGTCAGCTACGCAGGCAACGTGAGCTTTCAGCGCGGATTGGCCAGCAATTTGGTCAACGGCGCATCAGTTGAAGTGAAGGGGCAGTCGTCTGGGGGCGGCACTACGGTGCAAGCCACGCGCATCAAGTTCGAAGACTAATCGATCTGTTGCGTTAAAAAAAGAACGGGGGCCCAGGCCCCCGTTTTTTATGCACATCGCCAAGGCTGTTGACGCGGCGCATTGCAGTCAGTTCAGGCAATCAGGCTAGCCAGAATGTCGTCCTCAAAATGCAGGTCAATATAGCTGGCCAGTCCGTCAAATACAGCGTCCAGTGTTTGCGCTTGCGTACCAAACAACGCTTGCAAAACCCGAGCGTCTTCAAACAAGCCGTGCACATAAATCCCCAGTACGTTGCCGTTGGCGTTGCACCAACCCAGGTTGTTGGGCAGCGCTGTCGTGGGTGCATTGCATTGGCTGACCATATCGGCGCGCACCTGCGTTTGGCCATGGTGGATTTCATAACCTTGGCACACTACGCCCGACAGCGCATGCCATGCGCCGGGTAGCGTAGCAAACTGCACCTGTGTGTGGCGCACAGTTTTTTGTGGTTCAAACGCCGTGACCAGCGGCAGCAAGCCCAGCCCTGGTGCGTTACTGTCGATGGCATGTTCCACGCCGTGCATGTCAATCAGTGCCTCGCCCAGCATTTGCAGGCCACCGCAAATGCCCAGTACACGCTTGCCTTGTGCAGCGTGCTGGGCCACCGCGGCGTCTAGCCCTTGCGCGCGTAGCCATGCAAGATCGCCACTGGTGTGCTTGGAGCCCGGCAAAATAATCCAGTGGGCGTCTTTCACGTCGGCTGGGGTGCGCGCCCAGACCAAACGCACGCCTTGTATGTTTTTCAGTGTTTGAAATTCATCTAAATTGCTGATGCGCGGATAGGCCACTACGGCGATGGTGGTGTGCACTGGGCCGCTGGCAGTGGCACGGTCATCGAACACGCCATCTTCCTCGGGCAAGCCATGCGCGCGCCACATGGGTAGCGTGGCCAGCACGGGTATGCCAGTAAGGTCGTGCAACATTTGCGGTGCAGGGGCCAACAAAGCTGCATCACCACGAAATTTGTTCAGTACAAAGCCTTTGATCAATGCTTGCTCATCTGGCGGCAACAGCGCCCACGTGCCATACAAATGCGCAAAGGCCCCGCCCCGGTCAATGTCAGTCACCAGCAGGCAACGTGCCTGCGCATGCCGGGCCACGCGCATGTTGACAATGTCGCTGCTGTGCAGGTTAATCTCGGCGGGCGAACCTGCGCCTTCAATGACGACGATATCGTTTTGCGCACGCAAGTCATCCAGCGCCTGGGCAATGGTGGGCCACACCAGTTCGCTGCGGCTACGCCACGGCATGGCCGTCAGCGCGTGGTTAACTTTGCCCATCAGTACCAGCTGGCTGTGCGTATCGGCCTCCGGTTTGAGCAATACGGGGTTCATGCGCACATCGGGCACAGCGCGTGCAGCCAGTGCCTGAAAATACTGGGCACTGCCTATTTCACCGCCAGCGTGTTGATCTTCGAGCTTGCCTTGCACACCAGTCACTGCGCTTGCAACATTACTGACTACTCGCGCATTGTTGCTCATGTTCTGCGCTTTGAAGGGTGCCACTTTGTAGCCGCGCTGCGCATACCAGCGGCATAGCGCTGTGGCCAGCCAGCTTTTACCTGCGCCGCTGGTGGTGCCCAGCACCATCACGCATCGGGCTGGTAATTTTTCCGTCATGCAAGTTCTTTCATGGCAAGCACTAATGCATCTTGCGCTGCAGGCGGTTGCACACTCAGCCGCCAATGCTCGGGCAAACCAAACGTAGTGCAGTCGCGTAGTTTGACGCCGCGTGCACGCAACGCCTTGGTGGGTAATGCTTGGCCAGGTCGTACACAAAAAAAGTTAGTGTCGCTGGGCAAACATTCCCAGTTAATTGCCGTGCATAAAGCAAGCTGGCGTGCTTTCCAAGCGCGCAAAGTAGCGTGGCTGTCAAGCAGCCATTGCTGCACTTCGGGTTGCACCCACGCGCTCAGCATGGCCACGCCATGCGTACCTACGGGCCAGGACGGACACAAAGCCTCCACCTGTGCGCGCAGTGTTGCAGCTTGAAGTGGCGCTATCGCATAGGCGGCGCGCACACCCGTCATACCCAGTGCTTTATTGGGTGTCCAAAGCTGCCACACCTGGTCTAACTGCTGCGTACTGACGCGTATAGCTGACTGTAAACGCAGTGGCTCGTAGGCGCGGTCTAGCACCACAGTTGCGCAGTTCGTGTGTAGCGTGTCTAGGTTATCGCCAGGCTGGCCTAACGGACTGGACGGATCACACATCCACGCCAAACTGCGGGTGTTTACCTGCTGGGCACAGCGCAAACCAACGGCATCAGCCGCTCTGGCGTAATCGCCGTACCTGTGCTGAGGCAGTACGACACCAGTCAAGCCGTGGTGCGCACCCCAAGCGGTAAAGCGAAAAATAAACTCACTGGCACTGGCTGCCAGCAGCACGCGGGCCGGCTCTACGCTGTGAAACTGCGCAAGCTGCGCGCGCAGTAGCGTGTAGGAAGGGTCTGGATAACGCGTAGCGTCGGCAGCTTGCACAGCATGCAAAACTTGCGGACAAGGGCCGCAGGCATTGGCGTTGGTCGAAAAATCAAACTGCGCAGCACCCTGCGCGTCTGGGCCGCCATGGGTAAAATTTTGCAAAGAGTCTATCGCAGTCATAACGCTATTAAATAAATAGCTGCTTGAGCAGTAATTACCTGGGTTAACACCGTTTTTTCTGCAAATTTTACGGCTTTGAGTATGTCGCTGGGCAAAGCATCGCGTCCTGTGGAGTTGAGCTCATACACTCCCGGCTTGCTAAGCCGCACACCCAGTGCCAGCGCCATGGCAGCCATGGGCCAGCCACTGTTAGGCGACGGTGTGCGCGCAGCCTCTGCTGGTAGCTGTGCCCACAGCTTGGGCTGCCACAGCAACATGAGTACAGCGGTCAAGCGCGCAGGTAGCCACGACAACACATCGTCGGCACGCGCTGCCCACTTGCCCGCCCATTGCCAATAGCGCCCTCCGCGGGCGCCGGAGTAGCCCCACATGGCATCGGCAGTATTGGCAAAGCGGTACAGCGCCGCGCCTGGCAAGCCCAGCAGCACAAACCAGAAAATGGGTGCCACCACAGAGTCATTCAAGTTTTCTGCCAGGGTTTCTATCGCGCTCTCACGTACTTGCGCGGCTGTCAGTTGACTCACATCGCGGCTAACCAGTCTGGCCAATTGCGCACGGCCTGCCTCTACCGACTGCGCCAGCGCAGCCTCTACCGCGATGACTTCTTCACGCAGCATGCGCCAAGCTAACATAGGCTTTAACAGCAGCGCCAGCAACACGACGGCCAACAGCATGGGCAGCGTAGCCAACACGTTTGCAAACGCGTATGTCACTACAAAAATAATAGCTGCTTGAGCAGTCCAATAGGCCGCTCCCAGCCAAAAATGCATAAAATTTTGAGCTTGATCAGCCGGTTCGGTGCTGGGTACAAACCGCGCTGCCGCCCAGTCCAGGCCGTGGCCCATCCACACTACGGGGTGCCAAGCTTCAGCTGGCTCACCAAACATATGGTCAATAACCAAAGCTAGCAGCAATACTGCAGCCATCACCTGCCATGACAAACCAGCCCAGAACACGCCTACTGTCCCGCGGTGATGCCCAGCCGCTGGAAGAGTAGTTGGTCGGCTTGCACATCGGGGTTGCCCGTGGTGAGCAGCTTTTCTCCGTAAAAGATGGAATTGGCACCGGCTAAAAAGCACAGCGCCTGCAATGGCTCGCTCATCTGCTGGCGGCCTGCTGACAGGCGCACACGCGCACGTGGCATCGTAATACGAGCGGTAGCGATAGTACGAACAAACTCAAACGGATCTAAATCAGGCTGATCGGCCAGCGGCGTGCCCTCTACCTTGACCAAATGGTTAATCGGCACTGATTCTGGATAGGGGTCTAAGTTGGCCAGCTGTGCAATCAACCCCGCGCGCTGCTCACGCGACTCGCCCATACCCACAATGCCGCCACTGCACACATTGACTCCCGCATTGCGCACGCGCTGCAAAGTATCCAGGCGGTCTTGGTAATCGCGCGTGGTAATGACGTTGCCATAAAAATCAGGCGCGCTGTCCAGGTTATGGTTGTAATAGTCCAGACCTGCATCGCGCAGTTGCTCAGCATGGCCATCGGCCAGCATGCCCAGTGTGCAGCAAGCTTCCAGGCCTGCTTCTTTGACGGTTTTTACCAGTTGGGCAACAGCTTCTATATCGCGGTCTTTGGGCGCGCGCCAGGCGGCCCCCATGCAAAACCGCGTGGCGCCGCTGGCCTTGGCGCGCTGCGCAGCATCACGCACGGCATCCACACCCATCAGTTTGGTAGCCTCGACACCTGCGTCGAAATGCACCGACTGTGGGCAGTAGCCACAGTCTTCCGGGCAGCCACCAGTTTTAACCGACAGCAGCGTGGCCAGCTCAACTTTGTTGGGTTCAAAATGGGCGCGGTGGACGGTTTGCGCGCGGTGCAATAAATCTGCAAAAGGTAGCGCCATGATATCGGCTACTGATTGCACAGACCACGCCTGCGGAGTGGCCGTTCTGGCAGATGCTGCTGATGCAGGTGAAAAAAAACGCACTGGCTGTGGCGCGCTGTTCAATAGGCTGGTAGTCATTCAATCATCCCTCAGGTTTAGTCTTCAATACCACGCTGCGCAGGTATGCCTGCGTTAAAGGCGTGTTTGATTTTAGTCATCTCCGTGACGGTATCGGCCAGCTCAATAATCTCGGGCGGGCAGCGCCGCCCGGTGATGACCACATGCACATGCTTGGGCCGTGCACGCAGGGTGTGCAGCACATCGTCCAGCGGCATCCAGCCGTAAATCAGCGGGTAGGTCATCTCGTCCAACACCACCATAAAGTTGTCGCCACTCAAAATAGAAGCCTTGGCTTTTTGCCAGCCGTCACGTGCCAGTTGCGCCGAGTGTTCCAGGTCTTGGCTTTTCCAGCTGAAGCCGTCGCCCAAGCCTTCAATAGCGATACCCAATTGTTCAAACATGCGGTGCTCACCGAACCGGGCACTAGGTACTTTCATGAATTGGTAAATTTTGATGCCCTTGCCGTGCACATGCGTACGGCCAAAGGCGCGCAGGGCCAGCCCGAAAGCGGCGGTGCTTTTGCCTTTGCCGTCACCTGTGTTGACAATGATCAGGCCGCGGCGTTCGCCTTCGGATTTTTCGTAGGGTTTGTGAATGGGTGGAGTTTCTATTTGCATGGTTTGGCTTGCTATGAAGAAATGAATGACTGGCTTACGTTACATGCACAGCCACATGCATGCCACCCACGGTATGCACGGCAATGCGGTGGTCAAATACAGCTTCTAACGCATGGTGTGTCAAGACATCTGTGCATTGCCCATGGTGCTGTATCCTGCCCTGCGCAACAATTACCATGCTGTCGGCCTGCAGTGCCAGCGACACTTCGTGCAGCACGCTAATGACGGTAGTGCCGCGCGCCACGAGGCTGCGCACGGTATGCAGCCAGTCGGTTTGGTGCGGTGGGTCCAGGTTCAGCAGTGGCTCGTCCATTAATAGCACATCGGCTTGCACCGCCAGCACGCGGGCTAGCAACACGCGCTGGCGTTCACCGCCTGACAGCGAGCCCAGGGCCCTGGCGCGCCAGTCCCAAGCCTGCGTCATTCTCAAAGCTTGCTCTACCGCTGCATGGTCTGCCGCGCTGGGTGCCGCCAGCCAGCCTTGGTGCGGCAAACGGCCCAGCATGGCCACGTCATAGGCTGTCAGATCGTCAGCACCGCCTTCGTTTTGACCCAGCCAAGCCATCTGGCGCGAGCGTTCGCGCGCAGGAATATTGGCAAGATCGCGCCCCAGCAACTGCACCTGACCTGTACAAGGCAGCAAGCCTGCCAGCACCTTGAGCAGTGTAGATTTGCCCGCACCATTAGGCCCTACCATGCTGGTCCATTGCCCAGCAGTAAATTGCATATTGATGTGGTGCAATATAGCGACTTTACCTAGGCTGGCGGAGGTATTTACTGCTTGAACAGCTATGTTTTTCATAGTCATTGGCCGTTTTTGGCAACGCCAAGGGACTGCCCACGGTACATCAGCCATAGCAAATATCCACCGCCAAGCACAGCGGTAAGCAAACCCACGGGCAACTCTTGCGGGGCAATTAACCAACGGGCCAATACGTCAGCGGCGCACAGTAACACCGCGCCCATCAGGGCCGACAACCACAGCAGCGATGCGTAGCGCACTTTGACTAAAGCCCGCACCAGGTGCGGTGCAGCCAAACCCACAAAAGCAATCAATCCAGTTTGCGCCACGGCGGTGCCCGTGCCCAATGCCAATACCACTACCAAGGCAGCACGCAGCTGAGGTAGCTGCAGCCCCAAGCTTTGCGCTGTCGCTTCACCCAAACTTAAGCCGTCCAGCACCCGGCTAAGCAGCACAGCCACCAGCAAACACAGCACCCACACCACCGCCATGATGCCGCAGGCCGCCCAGCCCACAAAGCCGGTCGATCCCAACATAAACGCTTGCATGGCCTGCAAAATCTCGGGCGACCACAGCGTGATTAACGAACTAACAGCGCCTAGTACTACGCCTACCACCACACCTGCCAGCAGCAGCCGCAGGGTGTGCCCCACGCCTTTGGCCAACGCCAGCGTTAGCAGCACCGCCAGTACCGCGCCCACAAATGCAGCACCCGTCAGCCCTAGCCTGGCCGCTAAAGCTTGCGTCATCGGGCTGACGCCCATCAACGCTAACGCGGCCGCTACGCCCACCGACGCGCCCGAGGCGCTGCCCAGCAAATACGGGTCGGCCAGCGGGTTGCGAAACAGCCCCTGCGCCACCGCACCAGCCAAGCCCAGCAATGCGCCCGCCAGCCACGCACCCAGCGTGCGTGGCAACCGAATGTCCCACACAATTTGGCGCGACAGCGGGTCGTCCCAAGCGCGCCACAAACTGTTAAAGCCCGTACTACCTACACTGGTTCCCAGCAGCACCAGCAGCACGCTGACCGCTAGCAGCCCAAGCGTTATCCACACGCTGCGCAGACCCCTGCAGGGCGCAAGCGGCGAAGGGGTAACAGCGGGTAGAGTGGTGTTCACGAGAAGACGCTACAGTGAGAAAGTGTATTTCAGTGAATATTGGGTATCAGCGTACGTTCAACCGGGCCTTCAAGGCAATTTACGCTGTGCGGTGTTAGCCAGGCACTGCGCCATCATGCGCGCACCCTCGGCCATGCGTGGGCCGGGGCGCACCAGCACGTCAGACTCATCTGGCTTAAAAATACACACTTTTTTGTCTTTTACCGCGCCAATTGCAGCCCAACCGGGGCGGTCGGTCATGCCTTGATAATTGCGGTCGCCCACCATGATGACATCGGGGTTAGCGCGAACCACAAACTCTGGGTTAATTTTAGGAAACGGCCCCAGCTCGGGCCCAATGATATTTTTAACCTGTAGCCGTGTTAGTGTCTCGCCAATAAAAGACGACGCGCCAGCAGCATACGGCGCGCGGTTCACCTCAAAATACACTCTGGCGTTATAAGCGCTGGCAGGTAGCGACTGCGCAGCCGCATTCATGCCCGCATCAATCAACCGCCACACCCGGTCGGCCCCCTGCGCTGGGGGTATCTCTAGCAGCTGTCCGATGACATTGAGCACGCGGCGCACATCGGCATGGGTTTTGGTCTCTAGCGCTACTACTTTGATACCCAGCGACTCAAGCCGCTCGTGCGCGCGTGATGACACTGCCATCAGTACCACATCGGGCCGCAGCGCCACAATAGCTTCGATATTCGGGTCAAGGCCACCGCCTACTTGCGCCAGTTTTTTAACGGCAGCTGGGTAGTTGGAATAGCGGTCTACCCCCACCAAGCGCTGGCATTGGCCTAGCTCGCACACTGTCTCGGTCAGCGACGGCAGCAGGCTGACAATACGCTGCGGACTGGCTGAAAAAGTAACGGTGACCTGACGGTCGTCCACCACCTGCACAGCCCATGCCGCAGCCTGCCACACCAGCAGCCCAAACAACAGCATGGTTTTTAGCGACTGTGTCATGCGGAGTCTTTCAAAAACAAAGGCAAGCCAGCCGCCATGAAGGTAACGCGGCTGCAAACGCTGGCTATGTCCTGGTTGAGTCGCCCTAATGCGTCTACATACACCCGCACTTCACGCCCCATCGGAATAACGCCCAAACCAATTTCGTTAGTGACGATAATGACAGGGCCTTTGGCCGCTTCAATTGCTCTTAAAAACA
>JANNCO010000235.1:0-6694 GCA_031386655.1 Polaromonas sp.
ACCTTAGGCTTTCTTGGCCGCTTCACGATAGACCAGCAGCGGTGGCTTGTTTTCGTCGATGGTGGACTCGTCCAACACAACTTTTTCAACATTGGTAGAGTTGGGCAGGTCAAACATGGTGTCAATCAACGCGTTTTCCAAGATAGATCGCAAACCGCGCGCGCCTGTCTTGCGCGCCAGTGCCTTGCGGGCAATGGCTTTCAGCGCACTAGGGCGTACCTCCAGCTCAGCGCCTTCCATGGCCAGTAGCTTGGCATATTGTTTGACCAACGCATTTTTAGGCTCGGTCAAAATCTGCACCATCGCATCCTCAGACAGTTCTGACAGTGACGCCACTACGGGCATGCGGCCAATCAGCTCTGGAATCAAGCCGTATTTGATCAAATCTTCAGGCTCAATCTCTTGAAAACTCTGGCTCAAGCTGCGCTGCTTCTTGCTTTTGACGGTTGCGCCAAAGCCGATACCTGAGGCTTCGGTGCGGGCTTCGATCACTTTTTCCAGCCCAGCAAATGCGCCACCGCAAATAAACAAAATATTGGTGGTGTCGATTTGTAAAAAGTCTTGGTTGGGGTGCTTGCGCCCGCCTTGCGGCGGTACGCTGGCCATCGTACCTTCGATAATCTTCAACAGCGCTTGCTGCACACCCTCGCCGCTGACGTCGCGGGTAATGGACGGATTGTCTGATTTACGCGAAATTTTGTCGATTTCGTCGATGTACACAATGCCTTGCTGCGCTTTGTCGACTTCGTAATTGCAGCTTTGCAATAACTTGGAAATGATGTTTTCAACGTCTTCACCGACGTAACCGGCTTCGGTCAATGTTGTAGCGTCCGCCATTACAAACGGTACATTCAACATGCGCGCCATAGTTTGCGCCAGCAAAGTTTTGCCAGAACCTGTAGGACCAATCAACAAAATATTGCTTTTGGTCAGCTCAACTTCACCAGATTTAGCTGCACCTTTGTAGCGCAGGCGCTTGTAGTGGTTGTACACCGCCACAGCCAGCGCACGCTTGGCAGGGTCTTGGCCGATGACGTAGCTGTCAAGATTATTTTTAATTTCCAGCGGCGTAGGCAGATCGCCCCGCGCCTCGCGCTCAGCATCTGGCAGTATTTCGTCGCGAATGATGTCGTTGCATAAATCAATGCATTCGTCGCAGATAAAAACTGACGGTCCAGCAATCAGTTTTTTTACCTCGTGCTGACTTTTGCCGCAAAAGGAGCAATACAGTGTTTTTTCGCTCGGAGAGCCTTTACGGTCTGCCATGAAGTAAGTGCCTAGTTATACCAATTCACCAATGATACTGCTAAGACGTAACCAAAATCATGGTAACCTTAATTTCGCTACTTTTTACGGGTAACTGAATAGGCTTATCAAAAGACCCAAAGCGACTCAATTTCACTAAAGGTCTGCTGTCAGACCCTGCTGAGGTGCTATCACCCCTGCGCCGCCACTCTGTCAGCCTTGCTGTGCAGCTTGTTCAGTGCGCTGATGTAGGCTTTGGCCGATGCCACCACGATGTCGGGGTCTGCGCCAACGCCGTTGACCACGCGGCCTGAGTTTTGCAAACGGACCGTCACTTCCCCCTGGCTCTCTGTTGACCCGCTTATGGCGTTCACAGAATAGAGCACCATCTCTGCGCCGCTTTTGGCATGCGTTTCGATGGCCTTGAGGGATGCGTCGACCGGGCCGTTGCCGTCCGAGGAACCTTTGACTTCTTTGCCCGCTACCGTAAACACGACGCTCGCCTGCGGGCGCTCGCCAGTTTCACTGCGCTGGGACAAAGAGACAAAACCGTAATGCTCGTTGTCATGCGTGATGGACTCATCGCTGACCAAAGCTAAGATATCTTCGTCAAAAATTTCACTCTTTTTGTCGGCTAACTCTTTGAACTTGGCAAATGCCAGGTTCACATCGGCTTCCGCTTCAATCACCACGCCAAGGTCTTGCAAACGCTGTTTAAAAGCGTTGCGTCCGCTAAGCTTACCGAGCACGATTTTGTTGGCCGTCCAGCCCACGTCTTCAGCGCGCATGATCTCGTAGGTGTCGCGCGCTTTGAGCACGCCGTCTTGGTGAATGCCAGATGCATGGGCAAAAGCGTTGGCGCCTACTACAGCTTTGTTGGGCTGCACCACAAAGCCTGTGGTTTGGCTGACCATGCGGCTGGCTGGCAAAAGCTGTGTGGTCTCTATGCCCATCGCAAGGTTGAAGTAGTCTTTGCGCGTTTTCACGGCCATGACAATTTCTTCCAGGCTGCAGTTGCCTGCACGTTCGCCCAAGCCGTTAATAGTGCATTCCACTTGGCGTGCACCGCCAATTTTTACTCCGGCTAAACTGTTGGCCACTGCCATACCCAAGTCATTGTGACAATGCACTGACCAAACTGCTTTGTCGCTGTTGGGAATACGTTCGCGCAAGGTCTTGATAAAGTTGCCGTACAGCTCGGGAATTGCATAGCCCACTGTGTCAGGAATGTTGAGTGTGGTGGCACCTTCCTTAATGACTGCCTCTAATACGCGGCATAAAAAGTCCATGTCGCTTCGGTAGCCATCCTCTGGGCTGAACTCTACGTCTTCAACCAAATTTTTAGCAAAACGCACCGACTGTATGGCTTGCTCAAATACCTGGTCAGGCGTCATGCGCAACTTTTTTTCCATATGCAACGGCGAGGTGGCGATAAAGGTGTGAATACGACCCCGTTGAGCACCTTTTAATGCCTCAGCTGCGCGAGAAATGTCGCGGTCATTGGCGCGGGACAGGCCGCAGATGATGGAGTCTTTGATAGTGTTGGCAATGGCTTGCACACATTCAAAATCACCGTTCGAGCTGGCCGGAAAACCTGCCTCAATCACATCCACTTTCAAACGCTCCAGCTGGCGTGCAATGCGCAATTTTTCATCCTTGGTCATTGACGCACCTGGGCTTTGCTCACCATCACGCAAGGTCGTATCGAAAATGATGAGTTTTTCAGGGCTAGCAGCTGTTGTCATGGTGAACTCCAAAATAGGAAATTAAGCTATCAAATCAAAAAATAAAGGTGCAAAGAAAAAGGCCCGTTGGGTTAAGCAACGGGCCTTAAGAGAGGGTATGCGCGTGCGCTACCAACTCTGCCCGGGTGGCAGTAGCAGTAGAACTTGCGAAATTCGATTCATGAAATGAATATAGCACAGATTTTAGAGCCTGCAAATATTTCGGTTCGCAGCTAGGCCTCGCCAACACTGATACGCAGCCTTGCGCGCATAACTTGGCTAATGCAAGCCGCGCTCTTCTGGCTCGTCCTTAGACGTAGCTATCACGCTGGTTTGCTGGCCTTTGTATTTGCGGTAAGCATAGACGACATAGCCACTTAAACCATAGGCTACAAATACGCTGAACAACACGGTAGGCGGGTGAATGGTGATGATGGCAAAACCCAGCGCAATAGCCACCACCACAATAAATGGCACTGATTTTTTAAAATTAATATCTTTGAAACTGTAGTAAGGCACATTGGTCACCATGGTCAAGCCTGACAGTAATGTGCAGGCAAACATGGTCCACTTGGCGCTGGCAGCGGTAATGTCTAAATCGGTCATCAGCCAGATAAAACCTGCGACCAGTGCCGCAGCAGCCGGGCTGGGCAAGCCTTGAAAATAACGTTTGTCTACCACGCTGGTGTTTACGTTAAAGCGCGCCAGCCGCAGCGCTGCACAGGCACAGTACACAAACGAAGCTATCCAGCCCCAACGGCCCAAATCTTTAAGCGACCACGCATACGCAATGAGTGCTGGTGCAGCACCGAAGCTGACCATGTCGGACAGCGAATCCATCTGTTCACCAAACGCGCTTTGCGTATTGGTCATGCGGGCTACACGTCCGTCCAGGCTGTCCAGCACCATAGCGCAAAACACACCAATGGCGGCCTCGCTGAACCGGCCATTCATGGCCATCACTACGGCATAGAAGCCACCAAACAAACCGCCCAATGTGAACAGGTTTGGCAGTATATAAATACCTTTTTTACGCGGCTTGTTCAACTGCAAAGGTGTGGGGGAAGTTTCGTGTCCGTCATGCATAGTGTGAGTGTAGTGCACTGAACCGCAAAAGACAAAGCCGCCAATGCAAACGCTGTGGCGGCTCTGTAGGATAACGCGCTGCGGGGCTGCGCTATTTTGCGGTTAGTTGACCTGCTAAATCAGTTGCGGGTTTGGTCAACTAGTTTGTTCTTGGCAATCCAAGGCATCATGGCGCGCAGCTGAGCGCCCACGGTTTCAATCTGGTGCTCAGCGGTCAAGCGGCGGCGGGCCGTCATGCTGGGGTAGTTGGTACGCCCTTCAGAGATAAACATTTTGGCGTACTCACCCGACTGGATGCGTTTAAGTGCGTTGCGCATGGCTACGCGCGACTGCTCGTTGATAACCTCAGGGCCGGTGACATACTCGCCATACTCAGCGTTGTTAGAGATCGAGTAGTTCATGTTGGCGATACCGCCTTCGTAGATCAAATCAACGATCAATTTCAGTTCGTGCAGGCACTCAAAGTACGCCATTTCAGGTGCGTAGCCCGCCTCGACCAAGGTTTCGTAACCCATCTTGATAAGCTCAACCGCACCGCCGCACAGCACAGCTTGTTCGCCAAAAAGGTCGGTTTCGGTTTCTTCTTTGAAGTTAGTTTCAATGATGCCGGCCTTGCCGCCACCGTTGGCCATGGCGTAGCTCAATGCCAAGTCGCGGGCTTTGCCGCTTTTGTCTTGGTGTACCGCTACCAAGTGGGGCACGCCGCCGCCTTGGGTGTAGGTGTTGCGCACGGTGTGGCCTGGAGCCTTGGGGGCCACCATCCACACGTCCAGGTCAGCACGTGGCACAACCTGGTTGTAATGCACATTAAAGCCGTGGGCAAATGCCAGCGAAGCGCCTTTTTTCAGGTGTGGCTCAATTTCTTTGTACACGGCGGCGATGTTTTCGTCGGGCAGCAAAATCATGACTACATCAGCGGCCTGAACAGCCTCGTTGACTTCGGCGACTTTCAAGCCCGCTTTGGCTACTTTGTCCCAACTGGCACCACCTTTACGCAGGCCCACCAGCACGTTCACGCCGCTGTCATTTAAGTTTTGCGCATGGGCGTGGCCCTGGCTGCCGTAGCCAATGATGGACACGGTTTTGCCTTTGATCAGGCTCAGGTCGCAATCTTTATCGTAAAAAACTTTCATTTGTGTTCTCCGTTTGGGTGGTTGGTTTGGTTAAGGATTAATTCGGACTTCCGGCCGCGAAGAGCGCTAAGGTTACGGGAAGGACGCGAAAGGAGAAAAAGTAAATTCAAAATTAAATGCCTGCTACTTGGGTTGCATTAAGTTGAGTTTTCTTTTTTCGGGTTTCTTAGTCTTCTTTAGCGTTCTTCGCGTAACTTTCGCGCCCTTCGCGGTCGGATGTTCGGTATTTGTATTGGTATTAATTAAACACGCAGTATTCTCTCACCTCGCCCGATGCCGCTGGCACCGGTGCGAACGGTTTCCAAAATGGCAGTGCGGTCGATAGCTTCTAAAAATGCGTCGTTTTTGCTGTGGTCGCCAGTGAGTTCTACGGTGTAGCTTTTCTCTGTGACGTCGATGATGCGGCCGCGAAAGATGTCGGCCAAGCGCTTCATTTCTTCGCGCTCTTTGCCTACTGCGCGCACTTTCACCATCATCAGCTCGCGCTCGGTGTAGGCGCCTTCGGTGAGGTCAACCACTTTGACTACTTCGATCAGGCGGTTTAAGTGCTTGGTAATTTGCTCAATCACGTCGTCGGAACCAATGGTAACGATGGTCATGCGTGAGAGCGATTTGTCTTCGGTGGGCGCTACGGTCAATGACTCAATGTTGTAGCCACGGGCTGAAAACAAGCCGACCACGCGAGACAGCGCGCCGGGTTCGTTTTCTAATAAAACTGCGATGATGTGTTTCATGGAATTGCTCTTTTCTGAGCCCTCCCCTGTGCACGGTAATGCACAGGCTTGGCTGCAAATAGATGGATCTAGATTTAAATTACTATTGTTTTAATAGCTGCTTGAGCAGGATTTACCTGGGTTACTGACCACTTTTATATAAAATTAGAGGTCTTCAGAGCTCAGCAGCATCTCGTTGATGCCTTTGCCTGCCTTGACCATCGGGTAGACGTTCTCGGTGGGGTCAGTTCTAAAGTCCATAAATACAGTGCGATCTTTCAGCTTGCGGGCTTCGCGCAGCGCAGGCTCTACGTCTTGCGGCTTTTCGATCAGCATGCCGACATGGCCATAGGCCTCAGCCAGTTTCACAAAATTGGGCAGCGCGTCCATGTAGCTGTGGCTGTAGCGGCCCTCGTAGTCAATTTCTTGCCACTGGCGCACCATGCCTAGATAGCGGTTGTTCAGCGACACAATTTTAATGGGCGTGTTGTACTGCAGGCAGGTGGACAGCTCTTGAATGCACATTTGCACCGAGCCTTCACCGGTGACACAAAACACCTCGGCCTGCGGCTTGGCCAGCTTGATGCCCATCGCATACGGAATGCCTACACCCATGGTGCCCAAGCCACCCGAGTTGATCCAGCGCCGCGGCTCGTCAAAGCGATAAAACTGCGCGGCCCACATTTGGTGCTGGCCTACGTCAGAGGTGATATAGGTTTCTTCACCCTTGGTCATGTTGCACAAGGTTTCGATGACGTATTGCGGCTTGATGACATCGCCGTTGCCGTGGTCG
>JANNCO010000454.1:0-11477 GCA_031386655.1 Polaromonas sp.
GCCCAGGACACCGGCAAAGCACAGCATCACAAAAAACATAATGGCGGCAATGGGGTTGCGAATGCACCAAGCGGACACGTTCATGGGGTGGTTCTCTCTGAGTAATACTAGTATTTGTGCTATTAACTAGTACTTGTACTATTAAATTAATAGCTGCTTGAGCAGGTTTTACTTGGGTTAATGGCTATTTTTATTATTATTTAGCACCTGTGGCAGCCTTGGATGCAGGGGATGCAGTGGCTGGGGGCGCTGCAGGCATGGCGGGCGTTTCTTTGGCCGCAGGCGCAGCGGCGATCACTCTAACGGTGTCGCCATCAGCTAAAAACGCCGCCCCGCCCGCAACATAGCGGTCACCACTTTTTGCGCCTTGGGTTATTTCTACCGCGTCACCCGCGCGGCGGCCGGTTTGCAGTTTGACTTGGCTGACCTTGTTGGTCGCTTCAATGCGCATGGCATAGGTAAACCCATCGCGCAGTACCAAGGCCTGCTGCGGCAAGGTGATCGCGTTGGTACTGCCAAGCGCAAACTCGCCCTTGGCAAACATGCCTGCTTTGATGTCGGGGTTTTGCGGCAAGTCGACATACACCAGCGCGTTGCGCGTTAGCGCATCCACCGTGGGCGCTACAGTGCGCACCTTGCCTTGCACCTGCGCACCACTGGCGGCGGTGATGATGGCTGCAGCACCGGGCTTGATGCGCGCCACCTCGGTACTGGTCACCTCAGCGCGCCACTCCAGGCGGCCTTGGCGGATCATGCGAAACAGCTCAGACCCTGCGCCCACGACCGACCCTACCGTGGCCAAGCGCGCCGAGATTATGCCGTTGTCGGGCGCGGTAAGCTGGCCGTTTTTAAGGCGTACCTGCGCGTTGGTCACTACAGCACCCGCAGCTTCGGCGCGTGCACGGGCAGTGGTCTCGGCGGTGGTAAATTGCGCAATATGCTGCGCGCTCAGTGCGCCAGTGTCTTGCAGGCTGCGCGCACGGGCGGCGTTGCCCGCAGCCTCTGCCAAGGTAGCCTGCGCCTCCGCCAGCGAGGCGCGCGCTTGCAATACATCAGCACGCGCGCCGTCGGCACTGAAGGTGGCCAGCACTTGGCCTTTTTTCACCGTATCGCCTACGTTCACGCGCACTTCGGTCACCTTCAAGCCATTGACCTCCGCGCCGATAATGGCCTCTTGCCATGCCACCACATTGCCGTTGGCCAGCAGCTGCAGGCCCAAAGCAGTGTTGCTGGGGCTGACGGCGCTGACACTTAACGCAGCTTTAGGCGCGCTGGCTGGCTTGTCGCTTTTCTTGCTGTCCTGCGCCCAGGTTTTAGATACAAATAGGGCAATAACGCCTATCAATACTGCTGCAGCAGCTATTACTGTGATAGCGTTTAATTTAAATGGCAGTGTCAATTTCATACGGGCTCCGGGAATGGCATGAAGGGTGTGTGGCGTAAAAAAGTACGTGGCAATACGGTTAAGTCAGGCGAGTGCGTGCTGGCTTAGCGCGCTACGGCGGCGCAGGTTTTGAACCCTGCATGGGCAGTGGCATGGGACTTTGCGGTGTCCAGCCGCCACCTGCTGCGCGGTACAGCGCTACCCACGCCACGATGCGCTCGCGGTCTAGCGCCAGCTGGCTTTGCTGCGCCAACACCGAGGTGCGGCGCGCGTCCTCCAGCTCGACCAAGCTGGCCAGGCCTGCTTTGTAGCGCGCCTGTGTGGCGTCAAAAGAGGCTTTGTAGCCGGTGGTGGCAGTTTGCACATCATCAGCACGCTGTGCCGTGCTGTCCAGGTTGACCAAGGCTTCTTCCACTTCGCGCACGGCGTTGCGCGCCTTGGCTCGCAGGTTTACTACGGCCTCGTCATACGCCACTACGGCCGCTTGCGCGTTGGCAGCATTGCGGCCACCGTCAAATATCGGCACAGTTAATGCGATTGGGCCTACGGACCATGTCATGCCTTCGGTGCTTTGACCGCCTTGGCTGATTTTTGCACCTGCAATAGAACCGTTCAGTGACAGCATGGGCAAGCGGCGTGCGTCCGCTGCACGGGCGTCTGCACTGGCAGCGGCTACGTCGCGCTGCGCAGCGGCAATGTCGGGGCGTTGCGCTAATACTTCAGCAGGCACGGCAGCAATGGTGAACAGTTCTTTTTGCGCCGTAATCTTGCGGGCCACAGGCACGTTGGCTACTAATTTGTCGCGCAGCGCCGGCTCGGCCAGCCCAGTGAGCGACACGAGTGATTTAAGCTTGACCTCGCACTGCGCCTGCGCGCTGCGCAAGCTGTTGGCCGCATCGGCAGCGCTGGCGCGTGCCAATGCTGCGTTGGCGGGTGCGTTCAGCCCCGCTTTGGCTGTCAGGTCGGCCAGGCGTGCGGTCTCGCTGCGGGACGTAGCGTCGCTTTGCGCCAGCGCCACACTGGTTTGGCAGCTCAGCCAGTCGTAGTACACGCTGGCCACCTCAATGGCCACCAGCACGCGGGCTTCATGCCAGCCCAGTTGCGCAGAGTCAAACCGCGTTTGCGCGGCGCTGCGTGCGGCGCGGTTGCCGCCCAACACATCTACCTCCCACGCGGCTTGCAGCCCCACGCTGGCACTGGTGCCCGGTGGTGCCTTGGGTGCCTGCACACCGCGGCTGATTTGCGCGCTGCCTTGCACATTGGGCAGCAGCGCGGCTTGCGCGCCTGTAAGCGTGGCGCGCGCCTGCGCAATGCGTGTGCGGGCAGCCGCCAGCGTGGCGCTTTCTTTTTGCGCAGCTTCTAAAACTTCTACCAGCAACTTGTCGTCCCACTGCTGCCACCATTGGTTCATCGCGTTGATATTGCCACCATGGGGCAGGGCGGCTTGCCAGGTAGCGGGCGGTGTGATGCGGCTGTCGGCTTGCACGCGGTCAGCGCTGGGCAGGCCTGCGGTGCTGGCACAGCCTGCTATGGCCAGTGCTGCCGATATAGCCAATGTGCGCTGGCCGAAATGCAGGGTGCGTGGTGAAGGTTTCAGTGATGCTTTAAGCGGTGTTTTAAGCAGTATCGTTTGCAATATTTTGGGCAATATTTGGGACGGTATGGTGCCAGTGTTCATAGAAGGTTGCCAATCAAACATTCAAATTCCTTTCATGCTTTGGGGGCGGCTGCCAAGCGGCGCGCGCCTTCAGCGTCAACCATGGCGCGGGCGTACATCACCAGGCGCTCAGCCATCACATCCAGCGCTTTGGGTGTGGTGGCAATGCGCGGATACAGCTTTAAAGTTAAATCGCGCCCCACAAACATATGCACGCCCAGCGCTACGATCGACACCACCAAGCGTGTAATATCGTCGTCCACCCGCTTGACACCGTAGTGACGGCATAGCAGCTTGGCCAATGCCGCCTGGTAGGGCTTAATGCCTTGGTCAATTTCTTCGTCCCACAGGCCTGTAGGCTCCACCATCTCGCGCATGTGCAGGCGTATGCACTGCTGCACCAGAATGTTTTGCTTCAGTGGTTCAATAAAACCGCTGTACAGGCCATGCAAGGCTTGCTCTAGGGTGAGGGCACTGCCACCAAACAGCGCAATATCGTCTTTGGCACAACCCGAACCCATCGGCTCGGTATAAGCAGCGCGGTACAGGCCCGCTTTGTCCTCAAAATAGTAGCTGATAGCGGCAATGTTGACGCCCGCTTGCTGCGCTATCTGGCGGGTAGATGTTTTGCTAAAGCCATGCTCGGCAAAACAGTGCACGGCAGCATGCAGCAGGCGCTGGCGTGATTCTTCACCGTCAATTCTAGGGTTTCGCATGCAGCGGAGTATACTTAATTAAATCAAACGTTTGATTTAATTAAGAGTAACCAGATGCAAAATGTGGGTTTGCATCTGGTGTTGACCATCTAGATAAATCAACCAACCTGTAGCGTCGTTAGAAGGTATAGGCTACTCCCGCGGCTACGCTAGCTTGATTTTTTGTCTGCACCAACGGGCTTTTAGCCGCGTCTCCCTGCAGTCTGCTAAACGACACGCCCACATTGGCCGACCAGTTGGGCGTAAAGTTGTAGTTGGCGCCTACCGATACGCCAGCACTTTTGATGCCCGCTTTGACGTTGTAGGCTTTAAAGCCGCTGTTAGCAGCTTGTGTGCTGGTCACACCAAAGTAAGTTTGCGTGTATTTTTTATCAGCCCAAACAACATTGGGCGAAATTGACAAAGCAAAGCTGTCACTGATCTGCCAGGGTATCTCTACACTCAGTTCTGCCCGGGTACCGCCGCTGCCGTCAATGCTGCGGTCTGCTTTGACTTTACCGTCGCCTGCATTTTTAGTAATCTGCAAAGAAATAGGCACACCCACATTCACGTGGCCAAACACTCCATAGTCGAGCGACGATTTAATCTCGCCCATACCGCGCAAGCGTTTGCTGCCGGTGCGCAGGCCGCCACCATCTTTGTTGTCTACCCGGCCGCTATCAAACCCCAAGCTTAGCCCGAGCGAATAGGCTTCTTTGTCAATCGCGGTCCAGCTGAACCCTCTGGCCTTAGTGCCGACGGCAAACGTGCCATAACTGTCCGTTTTGTAGCTGATGTTGACATCGGGTGCCAAGCCTGCAGCACGCTTTTTTGCGCCTTCGTATTCGGGTGCATAGGCTACGCCCAGTCCTACAGACACATTCCATGGCCCTTTGTCTTTTTTGTCTGCGGTCTGCGCCCATGTTGCGCCGCTGAATGCCGCCAAACTTACCAATAATCCAAAACGCAGTTGCGAAGTGCCCATCATGCCAAGCTCCAGTTAAGTTAAGAAAACGCGATCTTAAATTTGGCTGCGGTAAGCTACCTTGGGGTTTGCTTAAATTTGCTTAATGCGCACTTAAGCTACTTTGCGATACAGTTTATGTAAGCCAAACACACTAAACTTTGCGCACACTGCGTACTAATTTACAAGCTTGCCTTTTTATGAGCTTTATTTTTCCATGCGACTTTTACTCTTAGAAGATGATTTGCAGCTAGGCCGTGCGCTGCAAACTGCGCTGGCGCAGAGCGATTTTCACGCTGTGTGGGTGCGGCGTGTGCAAGAGGCCAAGGGTTTGCTGGAATCTGGCACCTACGCCGTGGCGCTGCTGGACATTGGCCTGCCCGATGGATCGGGACTGGACGTACTGGCCTGGATGCGCAAACACCAAAACACCACCCCGGTGGTGATGCTGACCGCACGCGACACGGTAGACGACCGCATAGCCGGCCTGGACATGGGCGCGGACGACTACATGCCCAAACCGTTTGCCATCCCCGAGCTGGTCTCGCGCATTCGCGCCATCAGCCGGCGCAGCTTGGGGTTTGCAGAGGATATCTGGCGCATTGGCGGCTTGGTGATAGAGCCTGCCAAACACAAAGCCAGCCTGGAAGAGGTGAACTTGGATTTATCGCTGCGCGAATATACGCTGCTGGTCGAGCTGGCCCGCCGTGCTGGGCGCTTTGTCACGCGTTCGCAGTTGGAACATGCCGTGTTCAATAGCCAGACCGATATTGAAAGCAATGCGCTGGAAGTACATATCCACAACTTGCGTAAAAAATTGGGGCCCAGCCGCATACGCACGATTCGCGGCGTGGGCTATTTGCTGGAAGAGGTTGCGCCATGAAAACTGTGTATAAAACCTTCCGCCGCCCACTTATTTTGGCAAGGCTCTTTCACAGGTCGCTGCTGCAGCGGGTGATACTGGGACAGGTTATATTTTTAGTGATTTTTTGTATTGTCTTGTCAGCTAATTTGCTGTGGCAGTTTAAAAAAGTAGACAGCGGTGAGGTAGACAAGGGTCTTTTGATTACCGCCAAAGTACTTGCTAAAAGCTTGCAGAACAATGCCAAAACGCAAGACCAAATGCAGCAGTTAATAAGCTTCTACGACGTTTGGTCTAACGATAGCATCGCCATGTACAAGCAAGATAACGCCCTACACACTACAGGAGCGTTCCCCGCCGATTTCGGATTGCGCGTATTGGAAAAAAAAACCGTAGACAACCAAGCTGTTGAGATATACCGCTCCAAAGACTATCCCCAAGCACTACTGGCCATATCTGAGCCAGGATCACGCGATATAAGTGACCAAGGCCGTGCGTGGCGCATGCACACTTACCGCGCGCCTGACAGTGGGTTAGTGATTCAAGTGGCGCAGGCTACCACGGCGATTTACACAGATCTTTTGGTCAACATTCGCAAATTTATTGTGGTCCCGCTGCTGTGGTTTGTGCCGTTGGCTGCGCTGGTCACTTATTTTGTCACTATCAAAGGGCTGCAGCCCCTGCGGCAGCTGGCCAGTGTGATTGCCCAGCGCCACCCTAACGATATGCGACCGTTGACCAACGTGGCGTCATACACCGAAACGCAGCCCTTGGTGCACGAGATTAATTCGCTGCTGCAAAAGCTAGAGACTACCTTGCAACGCGAGCGCAACTTTTTGGCCGATGCCGCGCACGAGCTACGCACGCCGCTGGCGGTGATTCAAACGCAAGTACATGTGCTAAAGCATGCCGAGTCTGACCTGGCTAAAAACGCGGCTGCCGAAGAGCTGAACAGCGGCATAGAACGCGCCGCCAGCTTGGTACAAAAACTACTGCTGACGGCCAAGGTCAGTGTAGACAACTTCAAACCGCGCTTTGAAACGCTGGATTTAACCGCCTTTGTGCAAGAGCGCGTAGCCGCCTTTGCCGCGCTGGCCGCACGCAAGCATATTGACATAGAGCTGGACGCCCCGCGCAGTTGCACCATTGTGGCAGACCGCGAAACTTTTATATCTGCCGTAGACAACGTGCTGGACAACGCCATACGCTACACGCCAGACGGTGGGCAGATCAGCGTGTGCATCAAGCCCGGCGGCCCTGGCACGGTGTGCCTGCGCGTGGCCGACAACGGCATGGGCATACCACCCGAGCTGCACGACCGCGTGGTAGAGCGGTTTTTTCGCGTAGCAGGTACCGAGCAGCAAGGCAGCGGGCTGGGCCTGGCTATTGTTAACCGCGTGCTGGCACTGCACGGCGGCAGTTTAGCTTTCTCGCAAGGGCTGGGCCAGCGCGGGCTGGCGGTGGACTTGACCATGCCAGCGCATGCTTGAAGTTAACTGGAATTAAAGTTACTTCAGCGCTGACCACGCCGCGTATTCTTGCGGGTACATGGCCTTGTAGCGGGCCAGGTGAACCGCGGCTACATCGTCAAAATGCAGCATCACAGCCGCCTCGATCAACGGCTCAATCACCCGCGGCTCGGGTGAGTAATGCACTAAATCTAACGCCAGCGTCAGCACGTGTGCCGCGGTTTGTGGCGTGACTGCTGTCACCATCAGCTCGGCAAATTTGGCCTGCCGCTGGTACACCCAGCTTTGCTGCGCGTAGCCCAAAGTGCCGCCCAACGCGTCACTGGGGTAGCGGGCGCTGCGCTCGGCTTTGTCCAGGTAGATTTGGCTGGCGCGGTGGTAGTCGTAGCCCAAATACGCAGCCAAGCACAGCAGGCCAATTGCTATAAATTTAATAGCTGTTTGAGCAGTATTTACCTGGGTTACTGGCCTATTTGATGCATATTTTAGGGGTTGCAGCAGCCCCAGGCACAGCCCTAGTGTGATAATGAACGGGCCGTACCACAGCGGGTATTCGACCATGCTGTGCACACCCAGCAGCAGCAGCACGGCCCACGCTAGCTGCCGCGCAGGCTGCACCTCGGCCCAGGGCGCGCTGCGCAGCACCCACCACAGCACCGCAGCGCAAAACACCGCTGCGTAAGGCAAGCCCAGCTCTACTGCCAAATGCAAGGGCAGGTTGTGTGCGTTGTCCAGCAGCTCGACAAAGCGCACGTCAAACACTCCGCTGTAGTGCGCATACGCCAGCTCGCGCCAGCCCCAGCCCAGCCACGGCTTTTGGGCTATCAGGTCTAGCACGTTGCTGTACAACGCCAAGCGGCTGCCGCCTGCCTCGCCCGCCTCTTGCGCCCGCCCCCACAGCCCCGTGGCCGGGTTGCCCACCCAGCGCGCAAACCACGGCATGGCCAACACCGCCAGCCCGTACAGCCCCAGCGCCCCCACGCACAGCCAGCGCACTGCCCGGTGCACACTGTGGCGCCAGCACAGCATGGCCGCACCTATTAGCAGCCACTGCAACGCCCCAGTACGCGAGCTACTAAGCGCCGTGCCTGCGGCCAGTACCGCTGCCGCGGCCCACGGCCAGGCTTGCCCACCCCGCAAAGGCCCCGTCTGGCGCAAGTACAGCAACGCTACCAGCCCAATGCTGCACAGCGTAGCAAACTGGTTACGCTGGCGCAGATTGGCGTACGCTGTGCCGTCGGTAGAAGCGCTGATCCACGGTGCAAACCATTGCTCAACCGACAGGTACTGCAACAGCGCCAGGACACAGCTAACCAAAGCTACCACCAGCCACATAAACGCCAAGTCACGCACTACACCCGAACCCATACCCGCGCCGGAACGTGTATCTGCCCCTGCGCCTGCACCAGTTCCATCACGCGAGCCAACACCAGCCAACCCCGCCCCCACCCAAGCCATCAACCCCACACAACCCCAAGCCAACAAAGCCGCCAGCGCCTCCCACCCCGCGCCCGACCACAGGCTGTGCGCCGCAAAATACACAGCGTTCAGCGCAAAAAACCCAAACAACCTGAGAGATAACGACCCACTAGGCGCGGCCAGCACTGCCACCCCCACACAAGCCACCGACACCAACCAAGGCACCATCCCCGCCGACGGCCCTAGTGAAAAAGGGTTAAGCCATGGCAAAGCCAAAGCGATAAAAAACACAGTGTTGCGCAGCCTAGTCATAGCGCTCAAGTCTAACCAATGAAATATTCTTACCGCCGCGACTTTGGGCAGTCTGCAACATTAAAACAAAAGTAAGATATGGGAGTAAAATGTTGGAAATCTAACTTTTGAAAGATTTTTATGCCCGAAATCCGACTGCGCCCAAAACACCAAGTCACCTTGCCAGCCAGCATAGTGCGCCAAGCGCACATTCAAGAAGACGACCGATTGCTAGTGAGTTTTGTCAATGGCAGCATCATCATTACACCCAAAAAAGACGCTACAGGCAAAGACGATGTGATGTCCTACGCGGGCATATACCAGGGCGCTTGGGGCGATAGCCTAGAAGATGTCGAACGCACTATGCGCCAGCAGCGTAACGAATGGCAAGGCTAGACAGGCCATGGGCGGCGACACCAACACCATAGCTAACACCATGACCAACAAAGCACTACAAGCCACACTAGACAAGCTAAGCGGCCAACGAGCCTACCTGGACACTAATTGCCTCATCTTTTTCTTTGACAACAAAGAGCCCTATTTTTCAGTAGTGGCCGAGCTGGTACGCGCCTGCGATAAAGGCCAGTTTTTTGGCTTTACTGGCGACGTAGCTGTGGCAGAGCTGATGGTGTACCCCTACCGCACCCGCAACGCAGCCGAAATTGCACGCGGCAAAGCATTTTTTAACCGCAAAAACTTTATCACTGTGCTGGGCCACAGCGCAGAGGTTTTTGACATCGCATCGCGCCTGCGCGCCACACAAAACCTTAAACTGATAGATGCACTGCACTACGCCACAGCCCACCACGCAGGCTGCACCTACTTTATTACCCACGACAAAGACTTCAACGCCGTAGAGTCTAGGGAAGGCCTAGAAGTAATTAGGCTGTCAGATTTAGTATCGCAACATTGATGTTGAATACAAAAGTCAATATTTTGACAAAGCGCTGCTAGCCACTGCCGCCTGCTTCATCTACAGACAACCCTACGCCCTGACACGCTCTTGCAACCACACCTTAATTAACGACTGGTAGGGCACATCGCGTGCGTTGGCTGCTAGCTTGATAGAGTCCAACAACGACTGTGGCAGGCGAATTGAAATGGTGGTGGTGCTGGGTTTCAGGTTGACAAAAGCAGCGGTCTTCGCTTTGGACCAATCAATGTATTCTGTTGAATCGGCACTATCCCAAAAGGCTTGTTCCAGCTTTTCTTTACTAAATTTTGGTATGGGTTTAAGTTGCGTGTTTTTCGTAACTTTAAATTCCCGTGTCTAGCACGCAGTGCTTTTCTGAATGTTCCGTATTGTTTAAAAACCATCTACCGGTGCATAACCTACTGGCATAGCCGTTTGACTGTCAATCAGTGCTGTCCAGTCGGCTGCTTTAAAACTAGTTATAGGCAAACTACGCAACCGTTCAGCAGGCAGGCCCGAGCGTGCTATGGCAGCATCTAACACCGCCTGCTGATGCCCAGGGAGTTTTTTGCGCAGATCAGGTATGCTCTTAGCGCGCTGCAAAATAAGCCCCGGCGTTTGAGCATCCCATGCTTTCCAAAAATCAGGTCGGAGCGAAACATCTTTACCGCCCATTGCAAGTTCGATCGACTGCAGTTTTTCATCGCCATTGGCTGGCTCGCGCACAGTAATTATTATTGGCGCACCCCAGGGCTGCGCATTCCATGGCACTTTGGCCTTCGCCCAATCTGCTATGTCCACATCTGCTGCCGTAACCACCCTGAAGCGATCCACTTCAAACACTGCATAAATGGGTCTGGCTTGCACCACGGTGTGCATGCCATAAGTAAGCGCCGCCAACTGTACTAGCACCACCAAACCTAAATCTGTAAACAATTCTTTCTTGGATTTACTAGGGTTGTAAAACACTGCGGTGAGCAACGGGCCACAGACTACATCCACACCTATGACTAATAAAAATAATTCTGTGCCACCTACCAGTTCTCGATAAGGGTGCGGATACCACAAACCAAACACCAGCGCAGCCACTAAAGCAGCCACCAGCAATGAGCCTACAAGATGGACAAGCCCTGCGCGCACGCCACGTAAAAAATTAATTTTAGTTTTCATACTGAAAATCATCACTCAAAAAAAAAGCGCCAAAGCGCTCTTTTTGAGTGATGCGTTGAAAGTTATCGGCACTCAGCTGGAGCAAATTTCTGCAGCATGGTTGCACCGTTGGTTGCGCCATTGATTGCGGTCTTGCCAGAAGTGTAGCAAGTCCAAACCAATGTAGAAGTTGGAATAGTACCGGCTGCAAGTACCGCGCCGCTAGCTGAAGGCCAAATTTGAACTATATTGCCGGAAGCATTTGCGTTGTAAGTAACAGCAATCATGCCGTTAGCTGTCGTTCCTACTATGGTGTTGACACTTTTGGAGGCTACGCCACCGCTGAGCGAACATGTAACGTCAGCGCCAGTACAAAACGTAGTACCTTCAGTGTTAACAGGCATACCTTTGAATAAGCCACCATCAGCTGCAGGTGTACCGTTTGATGCGTTGTCAGCAACTACTACTTTAAGACCGCTTGCCAAAACCAGTCCTTCAGAAACACGTGCACGCACAGTGTAGTCTTGGTACGCAGGCAATGCCACAGCAGCCAAAATACCGATAATCGCCACAACGATCATCAATTCGATCAGGGTAAAACCCTTTTGCAGAGTACGCTTCATATAAATCTCCAGTTAGGTTAGAAAGCCAAGAATAGTTGCAAACCGCGTGCC
>JANNCO010000006.1:0-17983 GCA_031386655.1 Polaromonas sp.
TCGCCTGGCTAAGCGTGCGCGCCGGTACGCTGGACTCGAGCCGGGCATCTCTTTCGCGAAAAATACTTCGCAAACACGCGCGAACTGAGGCCTTTGGTGCGCTACCTTCAACAACGCGCGCCTTGCTGCATATTTTTCATCCAGACGGACCCGACTCGTCACATTGTTCTTTGCTTGGTTTGGGACAGCCCGCGCTTCGGTTGGGTTGTTTGAAATAGTCAATGCTATTAATTTCATAGCTGGTTGAGCAGATTCTACGGCCTAAAACGGCTAAAACGTATCTAAAATGCTAAGCAGACACCGCTACCCGCTTAAACCCAACCGACGCTTGCATCAAGCTCAGTGTGTAGGGGTCTTGCACTCGGTTAGCGGCTAGGTCAGTAGATGACAGCAGTTCTACAGTTTTGCCGCGCTGCATTACCATCAGCCGTTCGCACAGGTGCGTTACCACGGCTAAATCGTGGCTTACCATGATGAAGGTCAGGCCACGGCGGTGGCGTAGGTCTTCTAGCAAATTTAAAACTTCTGCTTGTACCGATGCATCCAGTGCGGAGGTAGGTTCGTCAAGCAGCAAAATCTGCGGCTCTAGAATCAGCGCGCGGGCAATAGCTATGCGCTGGCGCTGTCCGCCTGACAACTGGTGTGGGTAGCGAAACCTGAAGCCACTGCCCAAGCCTACTTCGCCAAGCGCTTTTTCGATGCGTGCTTCGGCATCTGCCATATTGTGGATGGCCAGCGGTTCGGCCAAGATGCGGTCTACGGTTTGGCGTGGGTGCAGGCTGCCGTAGGGGTCTTGGAACACCATTTGCACCAGGCGGCGGAAGGCTTTGCTGCCTGGTTTTGCCGACGCTACATCGTCACCCTGCTGCGTTGTAAGCTGCACGGTGCCAGCGGTGGTGGGTGCCAGCCCGCAAATGGCGCGCAGCACGGTAGATTTGCCCGAGCCAGATTCACCCACGATGCCAAAACTCTCACCCGGCTGCACGCTGAGCGACGTGTCAGCCACGGCGACAAAGCCGTCGTACACCACGCGCAGGTTATGCACGTCCAGGCCTACCGATTGGGCGCTGGGCGCAGATGCAGATGAACGGGCAGAAGGTGTCATTACAGCGCCCATTCTGGCTGCCGTTCGAGCGTGGCCAGTGGGTGCACGGGCTTGCCCAGTTGCGGCAGGCAGGCCATCAGACCGCGTGTGTATGGGTGCTTGGCGTGGGCAAGTCCGCCGGCTTGCAGCTCTTCTACTACTTTGCCTGCATACATCACCAAGATGCGGTCACAAAACGACGACACCAAACGCAAGTCGTGCGATACAAATATCAGCCCCATGCCGCGGTCGGTCACCAGCTTGTCCATGATAGACAGCACTTGCAGTTGCACCGTCACGTCCAGCGCAGAGGTAGGTTCATCGGCTATCAACATATCGGGTTCGGCAATCAGCATCATGGCTATCATGGCGCGCTGGCCCATGCCGCCAGACACCTCGTGCGGATGCAATCTGTGCACGCGTGCGGGGTCGTCAATGCTGACCGATGCTAGCGCTGCCAGCGCCCTGGCCTTGGCCTCGCGCGAGGAGACTTTGGTATGCGCCAGCAAGGTTTCTTCTATCTGCTTGCCAATCGTCATCACCGGGTTAAGTGAGAATTTTGGGTCTTGCAAAATCATGGCGATGCGCCCGCCGCGCAACGCGCGGCGCGCTTGCGGGGCACAGTCAAGCAGGTCAATGCCATCAAATTGCAGCTTTCTAGCACTGATGCGCCCCTCAGGTGCCGTCAGGCCCAAAATGGCGCGGCCTGTTTGCGATTTGCCCGAACCAGATTCGCCCACAATCCCCAAGCGCTCACGGCCCAGGCTAAAGCTCACACCACGCACTACTTCGGTCAAGCCGCCGTCGCGCGATGGGTAAGCTACGCGCAGGTCGTCAACCACTAGCAGGGAAGCTTGGTCACTCATGGTCAAAACTCATGGTTAAAACTTATTTTTATCACTTCGCGCTTTTTGGGTCCAGCGCATCACGCAGGCCATCACCGAGTAAATTGAACGCCAGGCTGACGATAAATATGGCCGCCCCGGGCGCAGCAGCTACCCACCATTGGTCCAGCACATACGCACGGCCGTTGGCAATGAGTGCGCCCCACTCGGGCATAGGCGGTTGCGCGCCCAAGCCTAAAAATCCCAAACCTGCTGCTGTCAAAATAATGCCCGCCATGTCCAGCGTGACCCGCACAATCACCGACGACACGCACAGCGGCATGATGTGCCGCAGCACGATGCGCCACGGCGACGCCCCCAGCAGCTGCACAGCGGCAATGTAGTCGGTTTGCCGGATGGTCAGCGTCTCAGCACGCGCAATACGCGCATACGGCGGCCATGAAGTGATGGCGATGGCAATGACCGCATTGGTAATGCCGGGGCCCAGTGCAGCCACAAAAGCCAGCGCCAGAATCAAGCGTGGAAACGCTAAAAATATATCGGTAACGCGCATCAGCGTAGCGTCTACCCAGCCGCCCGCATAGCCTGCCACTGTGCCTACCAACAAGCCAATGGGCGCGGCCAACATAGCCACCAGCACGACAACAAATAAAGTAATGCGCGAGCCATGAATCACACGCGACAAAATATCGCGGCCCTGGTCATCGGTGCCAAACCAGTGCACGCCAGATGGCGGCAACAATCGCGTAGTGCTCAGGTCGCCCACATAGGCTGAGTAAGGCGCCAGCTGGTTGGCAAAGACAGCCACCAGCACCAGCAGCGCAATGATGACGAGACCCGCCATGGCCAAACGGTTGCGCGCAAATGTACGCCACGTGCTGTACGCGCGGCCTAGCGACGCTTGCCTGCGCGAAGCTGGCCTGTCAGACATCAACCAGTCGTGCAACGATTGTTTACGTGGTGCAGCCAGCTCGGTCATCGCACACGTGTCCTGGGGTCTAGCAGCTTGTACAACAAGTCTGACAGCAAATTGAGCCCGATAAACACGGACCCCACTACGATCGTGCCGCCCAACACAGCATTCATGTCGGCATTTTGCAATGAGTTGGTAATGTACAGCCCCAGCCCCGGCCAGGAGAAAACTGTCTCGGTCAATACCGACCCCTCCAGCAGCCCTGCATACGACAGCGCAATCACCGTCACCAGTGGCACCGCTGCGTTGCGCAGTGCGTGCCGCCAGATAATGCGCGCCTCGGACAAGCCCTTGGCGCGTGCGGCCACCACATATTCTTGCGCCAATTCGTTCAGCATAAAAGAGCGCGTCATGCGGCTGATGTAGGCTAGTGAAAAATAGCCCAATAATGCAGAAGGCAATATCAAGTGCGACAGCACATTGGTAAAGGCCTCCCACTCACCCGCACGCAGGGTGTCCCATAGCAAAAACCCGGTGACTGCCGTAAAACTGTATTCGTAGGTAATGTCCATGCGCCCTGGGCCTGCCACCCAGCCCAGCTTGGCATAAAACAGCACCAGCGCCATCAAGCCCAGCCAAAAAATGGGTACTGAATAGCCTATCAACCCCATCACCCGCACCACTTGGTCGGCCACGCCACCGCGTTTGACAGCGGCCCACACCCCCAGCGGCACACCCAAGCCAGCGCCAATGATGATGCCCAAAGTAGCCAGCTCAATCGTAGCCGGGAAGGTACGGCGAATGTCCTGCATCACCGGGTTAGACGTGAGCACCGAAGTGCCAAAGTCGCCCTGCAACACCTTGCTAAGGTAGATATAAAACTGCTGCCACAGCGGCTTGTTCAAGCCCAGCTCTTCACGCACGCGGGCAATCACGTATTCAGGCGCACGGTCGCCCGTGATGGCCAGCACAGGGTCGATAGGAATCACGCGGCCAATAAAAAAAGTGACCGCCAGCAGCCCGAGGTAAGTTAATAAAATAACTCCCAAGAAACTGCCGAACGTTTTGGCGCCGTTTGTCCAATTGACACGCGCAAGCCAACTGGGCTGTGCGCCCATGGGCTGGTCAGTCATAGCGTTCAATCTGTCGATAACCGAGTAAAGTTACTTAGCTACTTTAAACATATAGGTCGCATCTGACGTAGGGCCAATTTTCAAATTCTTCACGTCGGCACGCATGCCCGCCACTTCTACCATCTGGTACAACATGATGAACGGGCTGTTCTTGCGGAAGTCAGCTTGCATTTCCTCGTACATTGCTTTGCGTTTGTTGGTGTCGCGCTCCAGCACGGCAGCCTCAGCTTTTTTGGTCAGCTCAGGCGTGGCCCAGGCATTGCGCCACGCAAGCGGCTTGGTTTTAGGCTCGTCGCCATTGTCGGGGTTTTGTACAAAGGTAGCGTTGGTGTGCGGGTCCCAGTAGTCAGCGCCCCACTGGCCAATATACATGTCATGAGTACGAGCACGGTATTTAGTCAGCGTTTGTTTTGCATCGCCTGGCAGAATCTCAACGTCAATACCTGCACGCTTGGCAGTTTGCTGAAATGACTCAGTAATACCTTGCACTGGCTGCGTTGTGCGCATATCAATCGTCACTTTAAAACCATTGGGCAAGCCCGCTTTAGTCAGCAAGGCTTTGGCTTTATCGACATCTAGTTTGTAGGGGTTGGTGGTACTGGCACCCAGCAGGCCAATAGCCATAAAGTTTTGGTGTACCACGCCAATATTTTTAATCAAGGTCTCGCCAATACCTGCGTAATCGATCAAATACTTCATTGCCTCGCGCACTTCAGGCTTGGCCAAATTAGCGTTCTTCTGGTTCAGGCCAATGTAGTACACCGTGCCTTTAGGGGTAGCGGTAGTTTTAATGTCTTTGTTGGTGCCAAGCGCCTTCAAATCCTCAGGCGTCAAATTGCGTGCAATGTCGATATCGCCTTTTTCCAGCAGCAGGCGCTGGGTAGAAGCTTCTTTGACGTGACGGTAGATCACCCGGGCCATGACGGACTTGGTGCCATAGTAATTGTCATTACGCTCAAGCGCCACGATTTCGTTAGCGCGCCACTCGCGTATTTTCATGGGGCCAGAGCCTGCGTAGTTGGTTTTCATCCAAGCGGCTCCCAGATCGCCGCTAACTTCTTTCGACATCACCAATTTTTTGTCAACGATGGATGCCACATTGGCGGTTAAGCAGTTGTAGACGAAACTTGGCGCATAGTTTTTATCGGTTTCAAACGTTAGCGTTAGCGGGCCGGTTGGCTTGATCTTGTCTTTGACGTTGTCTTTGGTAAAGCCAAACTGACCCAAAATGAACGCGGGTGATTTGTCCATTAGCACGGCACGCTGCAATGAAAAAGCAACGTCGTCAGCCGTGACTGGATTGCCAGAGGCAAACTTGAGGCCGGGCTTCAGTTCAAACGTATAGGTTTTACCGTCCGTGGATACAGCCCAGGTTTTGGCAATATCAGCAATCAGCTTGGATGGGTCGTTCACATCGTAGCGCATCAACCGGTCATAAGAATTGCCCATCACCTCGCCTGCCGAGATCTCAAAAGATTCGGCTGGGTCCATGGTGATGATGTCGTCGATGGCCCATGCCACTACCAGAGTGTCTTTGGGTGTGGCAGCTGTAGATGCAGCACCGTAGCACAGCAATAAAGCAGCTGTTGCCGTAGCGCCCAGCACGCGGCGAGTCATGGAATGTGGAAGATTTTTCAAGAGAATTTCCTTAAGAAACTAAAGGCGATTGAGGCAAGGTGCAGATGAGTTCATGGACGTCTACTTGCAAGCATCATGCCTAGTTGTAGACTGACGCGTCTATGCGTAGTTACCTTGATAGATAGCCTTAGTGGCTTTAAAAATTCAAATGTAGCGGTTTCAACAAACTTGGGGCAAACACATATTGTTGCAACTGAGAGCGGTGAACAGCCCAGCATTAGCTTTCAAATATCTATTACCAATACTATTAATTTCATAGCTGCTTGAGCAAGATTTACATGGGTCACAAGCATTAAATGGCATAAAAAAGCCTCTTACGCATAGGTTTTTACGATGTTCAACGCCACAGCCTCGGCTACTTTAATGCCATCAATCGCCGCGCTCATAATGCCGCCTGCGTAGCCTGCGCCCTCGCCTGCGGGGTACAGGCCAGCGGTGTTAATACTTTGGTAGCGCATTGGGTTTTGCTCAGTGCGCGCGCTGGCGTCTGCGTTTTGGCGCAGCGCAGCGCGGCGTTCTTCGTGGCGTTTGATGCGGATGGGAGCAGACGTGCGCGTCTCAATCCCGGTCAGCATGGCGTCATACATGTCAAAACCTGCTATTTGTTTGGCAAACGCTGGAATAGCCTCGCGTATGGCGTGTATCGCATACATCGGCAGGCTAGGCTGTAGTGGGTTGCCCAGGTCAGTCAAATATACGCCGGGTTTGTAGCTGGGTTCAACACTGCCCAGTTGCGTTGACGCATGCCCTTTTAAGAAATCACCTACCAACTGGCCCGGGGCCTCGTAGGTGCTGCCACCCAGCAGATAAGCACCTGATTCAAGCTCGCGTTGAAAGCGCATGCCTGCCAGCACATGGCCACGGTCTTTCTTGGCGCACAGCGGCAAGCCCCGCGCATCAAAGTCAAAATCTTCAGGGTTGATGCCCACCACAATACCTGCATTGGCGTTGCGCTCGTTGCGGCTGTACTGGCTCATGCCATTGGTTACCACGCGGCCCGCCTCGCTGGTAGCAGCCACCACCGTGCCGCCAGGGCACATGCAAAAACTGTACACACTGCGGCCATTTTTAGCATGGTGCACCAGCTTGTAGTCGGCCGCACCCAGCATGGCATTGCCTGCATACAGGCCGAAGCGGGCACGGTCAATCAAACCTTGCGGGTGCTCGATACGAAACCCCACGCTAAAAGGCTTGGCTTCCACATACACGCCATGGGCATGCAGCATCTCAAACGTATCACGTGCGCTGTGGCCAATAGCCAACACGACATGGTCTGCGTCAATATGCGTACCGTCTTCCAGTACTATGCCTTTGATAGCTGCTTGAGCAGGTTCTACGGGCTTGATAGCCGATTTCTCTAATAAAATGCCGGTGACTTTGCTGGAGAATCGAAACTCACCACCTAGTGCACAAATTTCTTGGCGTAAAAACTCTACCACCTTCACCAAGCGAAACGTTCCTACGTGCGGCTTGCTGACATACATAATTTCATCCGGCGCACCGCCGCGCACCATGTCTTCCAATACCTTGCGCCCATGGAACAGCGGGTCTTTCACTTGGCTCCACAATTTGCCATCACTGAACGTGCCAGCCCCACCCTCGCCAAACTGCACATTGCTTTCAGTCTGCAGCTGGCTCTTGCGCCAAAACCCCCAAGTGTCTTTGGTGCGCTCGCGCACTGCTTTGCCTCGCTCAAGCACAATCGGTTTAAAACCCATTTGCGCCAATGTCAACGCGGCAAACAGCCCGCATGGGCCGCTACCTATCACCACGGGTCGCACAAAATATTTGTCTGGCGCATGTGTGACAAACTGGTAAGCCGTGCTGGGGGCAATACTGATGTGCGATGCCAATTTGGGAGTTTGCTGTGCTCGCGCCAGCACAGCGCGGTTGTCCGTTGTCACAACGTCAAGGGTATAAATAAAATGAATGTCGCTCTTCTTGCGCGCATCGAAACCGCGGCGAAAAATACTGACACTCACAACCTCGTGAATCTGTACCTTAAGCCGATCTGCAGCAGCTAGGCTTAATGCATCAAATGCGTGGTTCAAAGGCAGCTTGACCTCAGTCAAGCGAATGCTGGCAGGTGTATTCATAGTGCGTGGCAAGCCTTCACGGCTGCAAACTGATAAGTAATTGCTTTAACTGTTGATTTTATACCTGAGCCTGTCACTGCTTGGCGATGGCATAAAGGCGCCGTCCTACAGCCACTGCCGCAGACGCCTCACAAAAGGCCTTGGTGGTGCGCCATAACATCCTTCTAATAATTTTTTGAGGAATTACCATGGCCAGTTCACTTGCATCATCCATAGGCACAGTGCCTGTAACAAACAACACCAGTGCAGTGTCGTGGAGCGCGGTGTTTGCTGGCGCGGCATCAGCGGCTGTGCTCTCACTTGTGTTGCTGATACTGGGCGTCGGGTTGGGTTTATCGTCCATATCGCCTTGGGCACAAAACGGTGTGGGTGCTGTCACGTTTGGCATTTCTACGATCGTCTGGCTTACCGTAACGCAAATACTGGCCTCAGGTATGGGCGGATACTTGGCTGGCAGGCTGCGTACACGCTGGACTGGAGTTGATACTGACGAAGTGTATTTTCGTGACACAGCGCACGGTTTTCTCGCATGGGGTGTAGCAACACTGGTGACCGCTGTATTGCTGACCTCAGTGATTGGTTCCATCGTTGGCACTGGCATCAATGCTGGTGCGTCGATAGCAGGAAGTGCTACCACCGGCACCATGAATAAGACAATCAACGCCGCCAGTGCAATGGCCAGCGCAGCAGCAGGTAACCAGAGCAGTAATTCTGATGCAGCAGCCAACCCATCCACTGGCACAGTGGCCACCAAAGAGGCAACAGACACAGCCCGCAAGGCGTCAGCTACTGCAGCGCTATGGCTGTTTATCAGCTTGCTAATTGGTGCTTTTACGGCAAGTTTTGCAGCTATCTATGGTGGCCGCCAACGCGACAAATTCTGATGCCCGCCAACTGCCTTACCCATTAACCACCAAGGAGCCATTATGAGATCACTGCTTTTACTATTTTTGGGTATACCTATTCCCATCATCATCTTGATAGCACTCTTCTTGTAGCTATTTTGCAATGCGCTCCAGATGGTGGGGCATTACTGAACTTCAATTTATAAACAAGGAAAACGCTATGGCATCACCCAATCTTAAAAATTCAAAAACCATCTCCCTACCCAAAAAAACCATCAAACAAGCGACAGTGAACAGCCAAGAGAATGCCGCGCCAATGCTGCCACACGAGCGCGACCAGTCGACTCAAAATCAGGCTAGCCCTGTACGCTCAGTTATCAAACAGGCCGCTAAAGATTTGCAGCATGGGCTTAAAGATACTGATCGTGGCGAGGAAACAAATCGTACCTACCAAAAACTTAAAGGTTAGCTTCAATTTAAAGTTTCTCAGGGCCTCTTGTGTTGCGCACTGCAGCCAAGCAAGCTGTAAACAATACAGTTTGCATAGCGTAGTAAAGCCAGATCATCAGCACGATCAAAGATGCCGCCGCGCCATAGGGGTCTAACCCAGGTGCATTTGATATGTACAACCCTATTGCCGCACGTCCCAACAAAAATAATCCGGTAGCAATGAGGGTGGTTTGCAACAATTGACTGCGTGTCAATTTGACAGGCAACAGTACCTTAAAAATAGCCCACATCGTTACCCATGTAACAAACGCCGATGTTGCAAATGCCATGGCATGCAGAGACACAACGGCTGCAATAGTGTCTTGCATTCCAGTCCATCGCAATACCGCATTCACAACAACCGTTGTCATGGTGTTGAGTAAAGTAGATACCAGCAATATAAAAGTCAAAGACACTAGCGCGGCAAGCGCCAACACGCGACTGCGCAAGAAGTCCCATAAGGCTGCAATTTTGTTGTTCTGCTTGCGAGCTTCAAAATTAGATGCTGCAGCTTGCTTGACTGCGCCTTCTACCCTTCCCTTCGCCCAAATAGCCGTGAAAGCACCGCGCATTTCGGCCAGCACGGTGGTAGCACCAAAAACGGTCAATACAACGCCTACTATGGCACTGGCTATTGAATTTGAATCGGTTTTTGCATTCGCCGCAATTTCATTGATACCTACCGTGGCGGCTGGCCCAATCATTCCCGCAATACCAAGCGCAAATCTTTGGACTGCTACATCGCGCCCTATCCAAAAAGTCATAATCTGTACCATCACTGCGCTGATAGGTACCAGCGCTGTAGCAGTATAAAACGATATAGCTGCGCCACGTGTTAAGCATTCTGCATCGCTCCAGAGTTTGAATGCAGACAGCAAATCATTGCGCAAAAATGGTACTAATTTTTTTATGTGAATTGGCAATGTACATACCTAGCTTGTTTAGTTTGCGATTTTGGTTGCAAACTATCGTAGGTTTATAAAGCAGCCAAGCTTGTAAGAAATTACTGGTCAGCGTTGTAAGAGGTTAGCCAATAACATGACCTGGCCTAATTTTGCGGTTTCTAAATAAGCGGAGTTATTTTCATGGGAAGTTCATAGTAGTCTGCCAGTTTTAGCAGCGCACGTGGGTTGGGAAGGCTCAAACGACCCTGCTCAATAGTCTGCAATCCCATTTTTTTCAGGCGACTCATTGTTTTACTGGTGTGCACCAATGACAGTCCCAGCGCGTCTGCTATGTGTTGCTGCGTGTATGGGAACGGTACCGAATCAGTGTGACCTAGCCCTAAACGATCAGCACGACGATAGTGCTGAATCAGCAGCATGGCGATGCTTTCTGCTGCATTGCGCTGGCCTACCGACAATAAATTTTCATCAATTAATCCTCGCTCTTGGGCTGCTAGCCAAGTCATGTCGTAGCCAAGATTAGGAAAGGCCCGGTATAAATCCCATAAACGGTCCCGATGAAAAGCGCACAAGCGTACTTTAGTGACAGCTTCAACGCCATGTGGTGACCCGCTGGAGAGCCTTTCTTGCAAACCTACCAAGTCGCCAGGCATTAAAAAGTTAAGTATTTGACGGCGTCCATTACTTAATGTTTTAAATCTAAACGCGAAACCCTCAAACAACGTAAACAGCGTGCCCACGTTAGCGCCCTCAGATATAACCACACCTCCCGCTTCTACCTGTACTGTTTCCTTTTTAAAAGACTGGATAAATACAAGCTCCTCTTCGGTCACAGGTGAGAACGCATGGGTCTTGCGAAGTGGGCATTGAGAGCATTGAATGTCTAAAGTCATAGTACCCAGGTCCTTAAATGCACATCGTACGCTGAGATTTACACTGAAATATGTCTTAGTACATTGTTACTGCTACGTCAAAAGGGTATCTTCAGGCATCCAAGAATTCAAGTCTATGCCAAAAATTGTACAACTTATCTACACCAGCGTATTGAGTCCATCTACCAAAATTAGCGAGGTATCTGCCATCATCCGTGTCTCTAGAAGCCGTAATTTCAAGTTCGGTATAACGGGGGTACTGCTTTTCGACGGCCAACATTTTTGCCAATGTATTGAGGGAGAAACTGACCAAGTCAACCGGCTGCGCCTGAATATTGAAAATGACAACCGCAATGTTGCCTTTAAAGTAATTTATCTTGACGCAATTGAAGATCAGCGGATATTTTCAAATTGGCGAGCAGGCTACCCAATGGAGTGTGCACTTGGCGCAATGTCAGATGTCATGGCTGCACCGCATCACAAAGCAGTAAATGTGTTCAAACACCTAACTGCTTCATTTGACCTGGTCTGACACAACTGTGGTGTCATTGTTTGATGAAAATCGGTTGACGCTATAGATGTGCCATACCGCAATAAACATAGCTGCAATGGCAGGGCCCAAAACAAAACCATTGATTCCAAATACTGTCATACCGCCTAAGGTAGTAATCATCACAACGTAGTCAGGCATTCGGGTATCTTTGCCCACAAGCAAAGGACGCAATATGTTATCAACCAAGCCTATCACCAGGATGCCCCAGGCAATAAGTGCCAGCGCTTGCCATATGCTGCCTGTGATAAAGAAATACATCGCTACAGGAAACCACACCAAAGCAGCGCCCACGGCGGGCAAAAGCGATAGAAATGCCATGAGCACTGCCCACAAAACTGCTGCGCCTACACCCAGGAACCAAAATGCCAAGCCGCCTAGAATGCCCTGGATTAATGCAACAACAAGATTGCCTTTGACTGTAGCTCTTACTACTGTAGCAAACTTGGCAATCAACTCATACTTATGGTTGGGTGCCAGCGGAATGGCACGCCTGATGGCACGGGCTACCTGATCACCATCGCGTATCAAGAAAAATGCAAGGTATAAAGTAATAAAAATACTAGCTAAAAATTCAAACGTGTTTTGACCAATGCTCAATGCTTGCGTAGCAATGAATTGACTGCCTTGCAGTAACAGTGCAGTCAATTTTCGCTGGAGCGAATCAAAATCTGACAATCCTGCGCGGCTCAAAAAATCTACAGCCCAAGCGGGCAGCAAATTGAACACACCTTGAAAATACCCTACTGGATTCAGTTGCCCTGATTCAAGCATCTGGTACACCAAAGCTGCCTCGCGTGCCAATACTGCAGTGATCATCACCAAAGGCAAAATAACGATGACCACTACAGTTGCCAAAGCAAGCAGAGCCGCCAGCGTGGGCCTTTTTTTAACTTTAGGTAATATCCAGCGATACCACGGCGCAAACAGCATTGCAGTAATGCTGCCCCAAAGGATGACACCATAAAACGGCAACAGGATCCAACCTAAACCTACAGAAACGGCTATCAGTAAACACAGCAAAGCTGTGTTTTCAGAATAAGTTGAAGGCTCACTGTCGTGTGAATTCATTCAACTTCCAAGATTGCGTTTGAGATACCGACAAGCTGCTAAATTAAGTTTCGCGCTGGTGCAACAACGCGAACTGAATTCTTTACTGTCATTGTGTGGCCGATTGCGCAGACTCAGACGTATTACCCATAGGCTGCGTCTGAGTCGTGTTGTGGACCGAGCCTGCATGTTGCAATTTCTCAAGCAATGCTTTGGCTGCAGGTTGCGAAGACGCAGGGTTTTGCCCGGTAATTAACAAACCATCGGTGATCACGAAGGGTTGCCAATTGTCTGCTTTGGAATAAAGACCACCTTTTTCTTTAAGCATGTCTTCCACCAGAAAAGGCACTATCTCGGTTAAACCTGCAGCTTGCTCTTCACTGTTGGTAAATCCGGTAACTGATTTGCCAGATACGACAGATACCCCGTTGATTTTGGCGTAGCGAAATACAGCGGGGGCGTGGCACACGGCAGCTACAGGTTTGTGTGCTGACAGAAAAGCTTCAATAAGGGCTACAGAGTGCGCATTTTCAGCTAGATCCCACAAGGGTCCATGCCCCCCAGGATAAAAAACAGCATCGAATTGATCCGCAGACAAAGTGCCTAGGAGCAAAGTAGTATTTAAAACTTCTTGCGCAACAGCATCAGCCTTGAAGCGCCGCGTTGCATCAGTTTGTGCTGTTTCATCATCACTTTTAGGATCAAGCGGTGGCTGGCCCCCAAGCGGCGATGCCAACACCACCTGTGCCCCTGCATCTATAAAAGCGTAGTAAGGTGCTGCAAATTCTTCAAGCCAAAAACCTGTTTTTTTGCCTGTGTCACCCAATTTGTCATGAGAGGTTAAAACCATCAATATTTTCATAGTACTTCTTTCGTTATAAACATGTTTCAAAGCAAAGCTGTGTTTCTAAGCCAATGTCGTTGAATGCCAAGCAGGGGTATGAATAACTCGATACCAGAGTCCATCTTGCTTGCAGATAAAACCAACAGCCCGTTATCGTCAGCATCCGATGAAGGCGTGTATGGGATGCCAACTTTGTCCAGCAATTTTGTGCTGTCATCCATTGCCAGTATGGTTTTATAATGCAAAAATTGATCTTTAATAAAATCCGCAGTTTGCGGGCACTGTGCTAAAGCATTTACGCCTTTTGCACCAGCCGGCAAGACCAAAGCATCAAACAGAAATCCAGGCTCGTTTTCTAAAGAGGCATTGGCTAGCAGACCCTTACCATCACTGGTCGCAATGTTGCCTATTCGAGGACCTACCAGCTTGGCAACAGCGCCCTGCGCAACCAGTGCATCACGTATTTGCACTGTAGATTTTCCTTCTACGCCATCAGCTACCAGCAAAGCTACTTTGAGTCCTTTAATGGAACCATCGCCTGGCCGTGCCATCAACGACAAGGACGGCGCTTTCAGTATTTCAGGTGCTGCAGGGTTGTCCAATGCACGAGGCATGGCAGCTGGCTTGTCTTTTATGCCTAAACCTGTCGCTACATTACTTGCCAACTCCTCGGATACATTGCGCAGCGACGACACCATACGCTCGCGAATAGCAGGCACAGTCAATTTGCTCAGTTCGAATCGAAAAGCTCCTTCAATATGTGACTTTTCGATAGGCGTTTGGCTTTCATAAAATAAAGTAGCTTGGGTGTAATGGTCTGCAAATTTTTCTGGTTTGCCTCTTACCTTAGCTTGCTCTTGGTTGGCCTCCTGGCGCGCTGGAAAAGTCATAAACCCTTGACCAGCACCCGCTTGAAATGGACAGCCGCCGGCCAGTGAGTTCGGCTCATAGGCCACGCGCCCACGGTGTATGGCTTGTCTGTGGATGCCATCGCGTTGATTGTTGTGGGCTTGCGCTATGGGAGCATTGATTGGGATTTCATGAAAATTGGGACCGCCCAATCTTGATATCTGCGTGTCCATGTAAGAATGAATTCGTCCGGCAAGCAATGGATCATTAGAAAAGTCTATGCCAGGCACTACATGAGCAGTACAGAAAGCGACCTGCTCTGTTTCAGCAAAAAAGTTGTCTGGATTGCGGTTGAGAACCATACGCCCAACAGGCATTATTGGAATGAGTTCTTCAGGAATTAGTTTTGTCGCATCCAATATGTCAAAACTGAATTCTTCAGCCTGTTCTTCAGTAAAAATTTGCAGCCCTAACTCCCATTCTGGATAAACGCCAGATTCGATACGATCCCATAAGTCACGCCTGTGAAAATCCGGGTCTGCGCCTGAAATCTTGACAGCTTCGTCCCACACCATCGAATGGGTGCCAGCTTTGGGTTTCCAATGAAATTTACAAAACACTGAATTGCCAGCATCATTAATCAATCGGAATGAATGCACGCCAAACCCTTCCATCATGGCGTAGCTACGAGGTATCCCCCTGCCCGACATTACCCACATCAACATATGCGTAGACTCTGGCATCAGCGAGACAAAATCCCAAAATGTATCGTGCGCACTGGCTGCCTGCGGCATTTGGTTATTGGGCTCTGGCTTGGCAGCATGAATCAAGTCAGGAAACTTGATAGCGTCCTGGATAAAGAAAACAGGAATATTGTTGCCTACCAAATCCCAATTGCCTTCGTCAGTGTAAAACTTGACAGCAAAACCGCGCGTATCACGCGCAGTGTCTTTAGATCCGCGTTCACCCACCACAGTAGAGAAACGCACAAAAACTGGGGTTACTTTGCCAGCCTCTTTAAATGGAGCAGCTTTGGTATATTTTCCCAATGGGGCGTAACATTCAAAAAAACCATGTGCTGCAGATCCACGCGCATGCACAATGCGTTCAGGTATACGTTCGTGGTCGAAATGGGTAATCTTCTCACGCAGAATGAAATCTTCTAAAAGAACAGGGCCGCGGACGCCTGCTTTTAAAGAGTTTTGGTTGTCAGCAATGGGTACACCATGGTTAGTGGTCAATACCTGACCTGTGGAGTCAACACGAACGCGATCTAAAGATCCAATCGTTGCATTGACACCTTCCAGCGCAACGGTACCAACTTTTGAAGTTTCATTAGTTTCAGACAGCGTGCTGCCAGTTGCCAATGAAGATTCAGGCGAAACACTGATGCCCTTTAGGGGAGATATAGCATTTTCATATCCAAACTCGTTTTCTGTGTTGGCGTTGTACGCCATTGATTCAGCAAGATTTTGTACTTGATCCGTTTTAGTTTGTTCTAGTTCAGTCACTGAACCAGAGGTTTTGCTAATTTTAACCATACTGCGCGCCTGTTAAAAATGGCACTATTGCCATCTGTTTAACTTATCTTAGGTTGCGCATCGCGCTGGGCATGTAGGACATTGCTGTGGTTTAAAGTCAGCCAACTTGAATACGAAAATTCAAGTTTTTTAATCAATTAATTTATTTTTAAGAGCGTAGTAAGTTAAATCGCTGTTGGATGCCAAGCCCATCTTTTCCATGACACGTGTGCGGTATGTACTGACAGTTTTCACGCTAAGTGACAACGCTTTAGCAACATCGCCTGCCGTCTCGCCCTGCGCCATTTTCAGGAAAACTTGAAATTCACGCTCCGATAGTTGTTCGTGGGGCGCAGTTGCACCGTTGTGGTTAAGTTTTTGCGCCAGCAGCTCTGCTACTGCCGGGGTAATGTAGCGTTTGCCCAAGGAGACAACTCGTATAGCTTCAACAATTTCTGATGGCTCGCAAGCTTTGTTCAGATATCCGCTCGCGCCTTGGCGGATCAAGCTCACCGCATAGTGTTCTTCTGGATAACCGCTCAAGATCAATATGCCAACGTCAGGTGCTTTGGCACGAATCATCGCCAGTGCATCTATGCCGCTTTGGCCGGGCATGGACAAGTCCATGACCAATATATCAAGCTCATGGTTACGTACCAGGTCTATGGCTTCGCGACCATTGGACGCCTCACCCATTACCCGCAAATCAACGTAGTCAGAGAAAAACTGTTTGAGTCCTGAGCGTACGATGGCGTGGTCATCCACAATTCCTACTTTGATCATGATGTGGCCTTTATGTACACCATCATATTGTGGTGGTTGAACTTTGCATGTTTCAAAAAACTATTTCCTAATTTAAGAGCTAAATTATTGATGATTTAACTCACAGTATGTGTAGGAGAACTGCCCGTAACAAAATTTTCATTTACTAAAAATTACAGTCCGGTTCCATCGTGCTGTCGACAATTATTAAAAAAGTGCATGTCAGAATTTAAATCCAAGCCGCAATATGAATATCTGATGCAAGTATTGTCCTCTGGCAACTACCTGACGTAGGAAATTCCCTACATATCAGCGTGTCGCACGATGACAAACTAATGCGTGCATTGTCAACTCATTGCGTTGCTACAGCTACTAAACTTTAGTAATGTAATAAAGCGTGGCACATCACTGCAGGCTTCGACTTAATCTTTTTCAGGTACAAGAAAGGTATTTTTTATGTTGCACTATTCCGTAGTTTTTTTCGTGATTGCGTTGGTTGCTGCAGTCTTTGGCTTTGGTGGCATAGCATCCGGAGCTGTTGAAATTGCTAAAATTTTGTTTGTAGTATTTGCCATCATGGCAGTGGTGAGTTTTGTAGTTAGCTTGATTAGAAAATAACTAAGTGCTGTATATAGTCAGTCTACTGACGTAACGCTATCAGTAGAGGAGGTTCACACTGTTTTGTCTATTTCTTGCTAGGACTCATGTGAACACTCTCACCATTTTCTCATTTACAGGCAGTTGATGATCAAAGCTAGGCGGGTATCTATAAAGACACTACATTTTTCATAGCTGCTTGAGCATAATTTACTTTTGTTAAAGGCCTAAAACTATCAAAAATTACCTTATTGCATTAGCAGCTAAAGTTACTCAAAATGACGCGTCTTTTTTCTTTTTTTCATACCATTGCAGTAACGGTGTTACTGACAGCCCATGCACAAAAATGGAGGCAACTACCACCGCTGCAGTGATGGACAGCAGTTGCTGTGCCAGTGCGGGTTCGATCTTGTGATTGATGGCATACAGCAGGTAATAAAGCGAACCAATTCCACGAATACCCAGCCAAGCCATCAAGTGGCGCTGAGACGGCCTGACTGCGACCCCTACTAAACCAATGTAGACAGACAGCGGCCGCACTATTAAAAACAATATAGGTACAAACCAAAGCACTTCATAGCGAAATTGAACCGAGGCTAGCAGTACGCCCAAAACTAAAACAATGGCTATCTCAGCAATGCTTTCTAGCTGCGTATTAAAGCGTTCGACTTGACGCATCATGTACTCAGGCGCTGTTGAACCAGTAGCTTTTTGGTCAACTGCAGTTAGCTGTGGATCAGCTGGATCAGTTTTAGCAGGCGTTGGCATATCAGACCGACGAAGCGCCAAGCCCGCAGCAAAGACGGCTAAAAATCCATAAGTAAGTGTCAGCAGCGACAACCCGTAGGTTAAAGCAATCAGTCCCAGCGCAATGAACTCGTCTGAACCTAATGCTTCGCGATGTTGTACACGCAAATACAGCACAGCACGACTGGTCAGCGAGCCTAGCATGTAGCCTAAACCCAAGCCACCAGTGACAGCCCAAAGCACA